>NZ_RHFI01000002.1:0-316519 GCF_003718685.1 Marichromatium sp. AB31
CGGGCGGCGCGGCGCGGGCGGCGTCGTTCATAGGTCGGGACCGATCACGATGTGCAGCCGCGCCGGGGGCCAGCCGCCGTTGTCGTTGTCCTTGCTGAGCGCAAAGGCGAGATCGAGCCGGACCTGCCCGATCGGCGAGGCCCAGCGCACCCCGACCCCGGCGCTGTAGGCGATCTGCTGATCGTAGTCGGGATCGAAGGCGTTACCGAAGTCGGTGAACAGCGCCGCGCTCCAGGGGCCGCGGATCTCGCGCTCGAGCTCGAGGCTGCCGACGGCGAGATAGCGCCCGCCGACGGTCTGACCGGTGAGCGGGTCGATCGGGCCCAGGGCATCGTAGTCCCAGCCCCGGATCGAGGCATCGCCACCGGCATAGAAGCGGCGGCTCGCCGGCAGGTCGTCGACCGAATCGGCGAGGGTGGCACCGAGATCGGTGCGGGCGATCAGCCGATAGCGCTCGGCGAAGCGGCGCACCCACTTGAACTGGATCTGACCGCTCAGATAGGAGTGCTCGGCGAGCACGCCGCCGAAGGTGCCGAGCAAGGTGTACTTGATGCGATAGCCACGATTGGTGTTGACCGGGTCGTCGGAGACCGTCTTCGACCAGGAGATGTTGGGCACCAGCTCGCTGGTGCGTTGCGCCGGGGCGTCGTTGATGGCGACGTCCTCGTAGCGGAAGTCGAACCCGCCGGTGCGCCGCCAACCCTCGCCGGTGAGGCGCGAGTGGGCGAACTGCACGGTGTGGACCCAGCCCTTGCGACTGGCGGTATCGTCATAGACCGATTGCGGCCTGATGGTGAGATAGTCGCGGGTCGGGTCCTGGACCGGGATACGGTAGTCGAGGTTCCATTCCGAGTGACGCGGCGAGAGGATCAGCTCGGTGCGGAACTTGTGGCCCCAGCGATTGAGATAGCGCCGCCGCCAGTCCATGCTGAAGCGCGGCCCGCTGTCGGTGGCGAAGCCGACGCCGAGACGGTACTTGTTGGCCTTGTTGCGGGTGGCGATGACCTCGATGGGGATACGCCCCTCATCGTCGCGCGCCTCCTTGTGCGGCACGATCTCGACCTCGCTGTAGTACTCACTGCCGAGCAGCCTGCTCTGCAGCTCGAGCAGCAGATCGGGATCGTAGACCGCCCCCGGGGCGAAACGCAGATAGCGCTGCAACAACCCGTCATCGAGCAGGTCCTGGTTGAAGGTCACCTCACCGAGGTGGTACTGGGGACCGGTGTCGAGATGGAAGTGGACCGCCGCGCTGTCGGCCTCGGGGTCGACCAGCACCTGGTGACGGGGCAGGCGGTAGTCGAGATAGCCGTTGGCCGAGGCGGCATAGCGCAGCTCCGACTTGGCGCGCTCGTAGTCGGCGTGCAGCAGCACGTCGCCGCGCTGCATCGGGAAGCGCTCGGGGAAGGCCGGATCGTCCTCGCCGGGACCGCGCACCTGGTAGTCGACGGCGCCGATGCGCACCGGTTCGCCGGGACTCACCCGATAGCGCGCCAGCCAGGGACCGTCGGGCGGGGCGGACTGCTCGAGGGCGGCATCGATCGCCACCCGATACAGACCGAAGGGAGCCAGGGCGTCGCGGATCTGCTGCGGGGCGAGACGGTGCAGCGCGCGCACCCGCGGCAGATCGAGTCCGGCGGCGTCGCGCTCCTGATAGATATCGAGCAACGCCAGGACGTTGTCGCGCTCCTTGCCCTCGAGCCCGCTGACCTCGACCTTCAGCCCGAGCGCCATGACCGGCGCCATCCACCCGAGCAGCAGGAGCGCCAACCAGTGACGGCCCGGTCCCGCAAGACCGGGAGAGTGGGCGTCGCTGGCGCGCCGCGCTGGCTGTGTCACGATCCGCTCCCCTCGCACGAGAATCCGATCCCCATTGATGATGCCGACGGCGCGGTCGCGCAGCGGACATCCGTCCCGCGATCGCGACCGATCATAGCAGAACCACCCCGCCCGACTCAGCGCCCCAACGCCTCGCGCAGCGCGCGCACCTCGGCGCGCAACGCCTGCAGCTCGTGCTCGAGCTGGACGCTGTCACGGTGCATCGAGCGCTCCAGCTCATCGCGTACCCCCTGGTGCTGGGCATCGTGCAGTGTCTGCATGGTGTCGACGATGATGCCGATGAACAGGTTGAGCATGGTGAAGGTGGCGATGAGGATGAAGGGGATGAAGAACAGCCAGGCCAGCGGATAGGCCGCCATCACCGGACGCACGATCCCCATCGACCAGCTCTCCAGGGTCATCACCTGAAACAGGGTGTACATGGAGGCGCCGAGCCCGCCGAACCACTCCGGGAAGCGCTCGCCGAACAGCCCGGTGGCCATCACCGCGAAGACGTAGAAGAGGATCAGCATCAGCAGCGCGATCGAGGAGATCCCGGGCAGCGCCTTGAGCAACGCCTCGACCACGAAGCGCAGTCGCGGCGCCATCGAGATCAGTCGCAGCACCCGCAGCACGCGCAGCGCGCGCAACACCGCCAGCGGTCCGCTGGCCGGGACCAGGGCGATGGCCACCACGGTGAAGTCGAACAGGTTCCAGCCACTGGCGAAGAAGCGCCCCCCCCGCGCATAGAGCTTGAGCAGGATCTCGACCACGAACACCGCGAGCACCGCCTGATCGATCAGGTGCAGCACGCCGCCGAAGCCGGCGACCAACGCCGGCGAGGTCTGCAACCCCAGGGTGACGGCGTTGAGGACGATCAGCGCGATGATCACGCGCTGGACGGGATCGGACTCGATCCAGGCACCGATCCGTTCACGACTCGACATACGACAGATTCTCCAGGTTCTCCATGACGAACGACGCCCCCGCCGGCACGAACTGGCGAGGGCGTATTGAAAGACGTGTTAGCGCAGGATGCGCGCCCCGGGCGGGCGCGCGGATGAGCGCACTCAGCAGGGCTCGGCCTGGTAGCCGGCAGCCTCCACGGCGGCGATCAGGGTGGCGGACTCGACCGCGCCCTCCACCCGCGCGCGACCGGCCGCGAGGTCGATGCTCACCGACTCGACCCCGGCGACCGCGACCAGCGCCTCGCGGACGCGACGCTCGCAGTGCTGACAGCTCATCCCGGTGATCTTCAGTTGCTGGCTCAAAGGTTGTTCTCCTGTGACGCGCGCTCGCGGCGCGCACTCGTCGTTGACCTCACCCGGCTGCCACGACGGGCCGCCCGGGCGACTGATCATCCTGCCAGGCGCGCGCCGCACCGAGCAGCGCCACCTGCGGCTGCAGGATCACCCGCACCGGCATGCGCGTCATCAACCCGCGCATCCGCCCCTTGTCGAGAAAGCCATCGAGGAAGGCGCTGGCACGCAGCGCCTCGAGGTTGCGCGGGGCGATGCCGCCGCCGAGATAGACCCCGCCGAGCGCCATCTGCTTGAGCGCCAGGTCGCCGGCCTCGCGTCCATAGAGACGGAAGAACAGCGCCATCGTCTCGACACAGCGGGCATCGCCCTCGCGCGCGCCGGCGGCGACCGCGGCCGGCTCGAGCACGGGTTGCGGTGACCGCCCGCCGGCGTACTCGCAACAGAAGGCGTGGAGGGCGCTGATGCCCATCCCGGAGACCAGCCGCTCCCAGCTCACCCGGGCGTGACGGCGCCGGAGGAATTCACGCAGCGCCCATTCACGGGCATCGGTCGCGGCGAACTCGGCGTGCCCGCCCTCGGTGGCGAAGGGATGATGGCGATGTCCGTCCCAGAACAGACCGGCCTCGCCGAGCCCGGTCCCGGCGGCGATCACGCAGCGGTTGCCGACGGCCCCGGGCTCACCCGGCTGGAGCTCGCAGACATCCTCCGGCGCCAGCGCCGCGATTCCCCAGGCCACCGCCTCGAGGTCGTTGAGCAACAACACTCGCGAGAGACCGAGCGCCCGCTCGAGGGCATCGGCGTCGATCTGCCAGGTCAGGTTGGTGACCTGGCTGCGGCGCCCCGACACCGGGCCGGCGATGGCGAACGCCGCACCGCTGCAGGAGACCGCGTGCGTGACCAGATAATGGCGCACGATCGACTCGAGCCCCGCATGCTCGGCACTCGGATAGCGTTCGGGATGGTGCAGCACGAGACCACCGCCGGCGTCCGGCGCGGCGATGGCGAGCGCCGTCTTGGTGCCCCCGATGTCCCCCACCAGGATGCGCATGGCGCAGACCTCCACAGGGTGCGGACGGCGGCCTGGCGGGACCGCCGTCGGTGCGTGTGGCGGGGATGATAGCAGCCGCGCGGGCGACGATGACAGCGCCCCGCCGGCGGGCGGGGCGCACGGGCTGACTCAGTCGTTGCTGGCCGTCGGCTGGTTGGCGGCGGGGTAGCCGTAGTAGGGCTGACCGTAGACCGGCGCGCCCCAACCGTAGGGGGCACCCCAGGCGCCATAGGGGGCGTGATAGGGATAGCCGTAGCCATAGGGATGGTGATAGCCGTAATAAGGCGCGCCGCCATACCAGGGGCCACCCCAGGGACCGCCCCAGCCACCCGGGAACATCCCGAACGGCCCCCAGCCCCAGAAGGCGTTGGCGGACATGGAACCGAGCGCGGAGACACCCGCGACGGTGGCTGCAAGCATCAGTCGTTTCATGCGCGTCATCGCTCAACTCCCATAGATGATTCAGGGAAACGCCACCGGCCCCCGTCCCTGGGGCAGGCGGCGCGGTCGCGACAGGGAACCGCGACCCGTGGACCCGGCCCAGGCGTCATCCCTGGCCAAGGGCCGGAGGACGTCGCCTGAGGCCGTCCTCGGGGCTAGCCTAGGCCGCGCCCGAGACGACAGCGTTGACGTCAATCAATATTCGCTAATATTCAACTGCACGAGGATCAACGGCCATAGGTCTCGAGGATCTCGCGCGCCGAGACCGGCCGTCCGTAGAGAAATCCCTGCCCCGCCCGACAACCCTCGCGCGCCAGGAAGAGCACCTGGTCGTCGCACTCGATCCCCTCGGCGAGCACCTCCAGGCCCAGGGTCTTGCCGAGACCGATGATGGAGCGCACCGTGGTCTCGTCGGCCGAGTCACGACCGATGTCACCGACGAAGGAGCGATCGATCTTGAGCTGGTCGATCGGCAGTCGATGGATGCGCCCGAGCGAGGAGTAGCCGGTACCGAAGTCATCGACCGCGATGCCGACGCCGAGCGCGCGCAGCGCATGCAGGTGCGCCAGCGCGCGCTCGGCCTGACGCATCAGCATCGCCTCGGTGACCTCCAGCTGCAACGCCCCGGGCGACAGCTGATAGCGCTGCAACACCCCCTCGACACGCTCGACGAAATGCGCCTGCTCGAGCTGCTGCAACACCAGATTGACGGCCATGCGCGGCACCTCCAGCCCGCTGTTGCGCCAGGCGGCGAGCTGGGCGCAGGCCGTCTCCAGCACCCAGTCGCCGACCTCGCCGAGCACGCCGATCTCCTCGGCCAGGGCGATGAAGCGCGCCGGCGGCAACAGGCCCTGACGGGAGTGGTGCCAGCGCAGCAGCGCCTCCACCCCGAGCAGGCGACCGCTGCCGAGATCGATCTGGGGTTGGAAATAGAGCACGAACTCGTGCCGGCGCAGCGCGCCGCGCAGCGCGTGCACCAGCTCGAGCTGCGCGACCACGCCGCCGGCCATGTCGGCATGGAAGAACTGGAAGTCGTTGCGCCCGCGCGACTTGGCCTCGTACATGGCGATGTCGGCGTGCCTGAGCAGGGTGTCCGGATCGGTGCCATCGACCGGATAGAGGCTGATGCCGATGCTGGCGCTGACCTGGAAGCGTTCCCTGCCGACCTGGAAGGGCGGGCCGAAGACCTGCAGCAACCGGTTGGCCACCCGTCCGGCGCGCCGCGCGCAGTCGGCGTCCTCGAGCAACACCACGAACTCGTCGCCGCCGACCCGCGCCAGGGTGTCGCTGTCGCGCAGCTGGCCTTGCATCCGCTCGGCCACCTCGCGCAGCAGCTCGTCGCCGGCGCCATGACCATAGCGGTCGTTGATGATCTTGAAGCGGTCGAGATCGACGAACAGCACCGCCATCACCCCATGATGACGGTGGGCGCGACTCACCCCCTGGGCGAGCCGGTCGTTGAGCAGGGTGCGATTGGGCAGGTGGGTGAGGGTGTCGTGATGGGCGAGGAACTCGAGCTTCTCCTCGGAGCGGCGCAGCGCATCCTGCTGGCGCAGCAGCTTGCTCAGATCGAGCACCGCGCAAACGAACTGCGACGGCTCGTCGGCGTCGACGGCCAGTCGCGCCATGTGCAGCTCGCCACCGAAGACATCACCGCCATCGGCGAGGAAGTGCACCCCCTCGACCACCTCGCCCTCGCTCTGTCGCGCCCGACTCAACGCCGAGGCCAGCCGCTCACGATCGAGCGGGATCACCAATCGCTGCAGGAAATGATGACGCAGATGCCGATTGCCCAGCCCGAACAGCTGCTCGGCAAGCGCATTGGCATCGAGCACCAGGCCGTTACCATCGACCACCAGCTGCGCCAGCGGCATTGCCGAGAACAGCGTGTTGTAACGCTGCGCCATGCGCTCGGAGGCGACCTGGGCCTCGCGCAGCTCGGCGTTCTGCACCTCGAGCTCAGCCTGATAGATGCGCAGCTCCTCGGTCAGCGTGGTGAGATCAATCTCACCCTGCCCGAGCAACCGACCGAGCCGGTCGAAATCGCCGCGCTCCAATGCCCGTCTGGCCTGTACATAGAGGTCTTGTGCCATCTCGTCCTGAGCGGGCACCTTCGGATCCTCGGAACCTGTCATTCTGGGGGACTCCTGCGTCCGTCGAGGAGGATCCGATCGTCGCACACTTGGCCGATCGCTTGGGCAGTCCCCTTGGTTCACAGGGGGAACTGCCGCATCCTAAGTGTGGGTGTGCGCCGAGCGTCGCCGGAACCGCAGCGGGTGAGCGGTGCTGTCTGGATGGCAACAGACACGATCAGGTGTGCGCCAGACCGAGCCGAACGATCGTCTCAGACAATCAGATCAATTTTTATTATCCATTTCACGCATCGGCCATCAGGACGTAATCTTAGCACCGTCGACACGCCATCCTCTTCGGGGGCGCGACGATCGCTCAAGAACTTTTGACCCAAATCCCACAGCGACAACCATGGAGAATCGACACATGTTGCAAGATCGCACCGGAAGCCGCGTTCCTCAGGTCACCTTCCACACCCGTAGCGGACACGAGTGGGTCGACCTGACCACCGACGAGATCTTTGCCGGTAAGACCGTGGTGGTGTTCTCGCTGCCGGGTGCCTTCACCCCCACCTGCTCCTCCTCGCACGTGCCGCGCTACAACCAGCTGGTACCGATGTTCAAGGAGCACGGGGTCGATACCGTGGCCTGCGTCTCGGTCAACGACACCTTCGTGATGAACGAGTGGCAGAAGACCCAGCACGCCGATGACCTGCTGTTCATCCCCGACGGCAACGGCGAGTTCACCGAGGGCATGGGGATGCTGGTCGAGAAGGACGATCTCGGCTTCGGCAAGCGCTCCTGGCGCTACTCGATGCTGGTACGCGACGGCGTGGTGGAGAAGATGTTCATCGAGCCCGAGGTCGAAGGCGACCCCTACGAGGTCTCCGACGCCGATACCATGCTCGCCCACCTCGCCCCGAACGCGCCCAAGCCGATGGACGTGAGCGTGTTCACCCGCGACGGCTGCCCGTTCTGCGTCAAGGCCAAGGAGGCCCTGCGCAACGCCGGCATCGACTTCGAGGAGCTGGTGCTCAACGAGGACTACACCGAGCAGACGCTGCGCGCCGTGGCCAACGCCCGTACCGTGCCGCAGGTGTTCGTCAACGGTGAGCTGATCGGTGGCTCGGAGGCGGTCGAGGGCTGGCTCAAGGAGCGCGCCAGCGCCTGATCCGGGAGCACGCCGGAGGACCACAGCTGCCGACGCCGGCCGGCGTCGGCAGATTCGAGGGGGTCGGGCAACCCATGGGTTACCGACCCCTTTGCTATGGACAGGACCGCTCTCGGACCACCCGCTGCGCCTCATCCGGGCCACGGGTATGATCCTCGGTCACAGCATTATCAGGAAGCAGAACCATGACCCAGCATTTCGACCTGATCGCGATCGGCGGTGGCAGCGGCGGCCTGGCGGTGGCCGAGAAGGCCGCCGCCTTCGGCAAGCGCGTCGCCCTGATCGAGTCCAAGGCGCTCGGCGGCACCTGCGTCAACGTCGGCTGCGTACCCAAGAAGGTGATGTGGTACGCCTCGCACCTCGCCGAGGCGGTGCGCGACGCCCCCGGCTTCGGCGTCCAGGCCAGCGGCGGCGAGCTCGACTGGCCCAAGCTGGTGGCCGGGCGCGATCGCTACATCAGTGCCATCAACAGCTTCTGGGACGGCTATGTCGAGCGCCTCGGCATCACCCGGGTCGATGGCCACGCCCGCTTCGTCGACGCCCACACCATCGAGGTCGAGGGTCAGCGTCTCAGCGCCGATCACATCGTCATCGCCACCGGCGGGCGCCCGATCGTGCCGCGTCTGCCCGGCGCCGAGCTCGGTATCACCTCCGACGGCTTCTTCGCCCTGCAGCAACAACCCAAGCGCGTGGCCATCATCGGTGCCGGCTATATCGGCATCGAGCTGGCCGGGCTGCTGCGCAGCTTCGGCTCCGAGGTCACCGTGGTGGCGCTCGAGGACCGGTTGCTGTTCCAGTTCGACCCCCTGCTCAGCGCCACCCTGGCCGAGAACATGCACGCCCAGGGCATCGAGACCCATCTCGAGTTCGCCGTCGCCGCACTCGAGCGCGACGCCCAGGGCACCACCCTGGTGGCCCAGGACGGCACCCGGCTCGAGGGCTTCGACAGCGTGATCTGGGCCGTCGGGCGCGCGCCCAACACCCGCGACCTCGGGCTCGAGACCGCCGGCATCGAGGTCCAACCCAACGGCATGGTGCCCACCGACGCCTATCAGAACACCAATGTCCCCGGCGTCTACGCGCTCGGCGACATCACCGGACGCGACCAGCTCACCCCGGTGGCGATCGCCGCCGGGCGCCGCCTCGCCGAGCGCCTGTTCGACGGCCAGAGCGAGCGCAAGCTCGACTACGACAACATCCCCACCGTGGTCTTCGCCCACCCGCCGCTGTCCAAGGTCGGGCTGAGTGAGCCGGAGGCGCGCGAGCGCCTCGGTGACGTGCTCACCGTCTACGAGACCAGCTTCACCCCGATGCGCTACGCGCTCAACGAGCACGGCGCCAAGACCGCGATGAAGCTGGTCTGTGCCGGTCCCGAGCAGCGCGTGGTCGGTGTCCACGTCATCGGCGACGGCGCCGACGAGATGCTCCAGGGCTTCGCCGTGGCGGTGAAGATGGGCGCGACCAAGGCCGACTTCGACAACACCGTCGCCATCCACCCCGGCAGCGCCGAGGAGCTGGTCACCCTCAAGGAGCCGGTGCGCCGTCCCGGCGACCCGCTCCCCGAGGGCGCGGCCTGAGGCTGCCCGCCCGCCGCCCGGCGGGCGGACCTCGCCGCGAGCGCGCCGATGATGGAAAAAATCGGCCCGGTCGCGGACAATCCCCGCTCGAGATCAACGACCCGGCCACGCCTCCGCCGGCGTCCCCAGCCCGAGCCCGACCCGCGCCATGCCTGCACCGCTAGACCGTCGTCTGTCCATCGCCCCGATGTTGGACTGGACCGATCGCCACTGCCGTTATTTCCTCCGGCTGATCAGCCGTCACACCCTGCTCTACACCGAGATGGTGACCACCGGCGCGCTGCTCCACGGCGACCGCGAGCGCTTCCTGCGCTTCGATCCGAGCGAGCATCCGGTGGCGCTGCAGCTCGGCGGCTCCGATCCCGCCGACATGGCCACCTGCGCCCGACTCGGCGCCGAGTACGGCTACGACGAGATCAACATCAACGTCGGCTGCCCCTCCGACCGGGTGCAGAACGGGCGCTTCGGTGCCTGTCTGATGGCCGAGCCCGGGGTGGTGGCCGACTGCGTGCGGGCGATGAAGGACGCGGTGGCGGTCCCGGTGACGGTCAAGAGCCGCATCGGCATCGACGATCGCGACAGCTACGGCGAGCTGGTCGACTTCGTCGGCGCCCAGGTCGAGGCCGGCTGCGACGCGCTGATCGTGCACGCGCGCAAGGCCTGGCTCTCCGGGCTGAGCCCGAAGGAGAACCGCGACATCCCGCCGCTGCGCTACGACGTGGTGCTGCAGCTCAAGCGCGACTTCCCCGCGCTCTCGATCAGCCTCAACGGCGGGGTGCAGGACCTCGACCAGGCCTGCGCCCTGCTCGAGACCCTCGATGGGGTGATGATCGGTCGCGAGGCCTACCACAACCCCTGGATCCTCGCCGCGGCCGACGCGCGCATCTTCGCCGACCCGACCCCGCCGCCGACCCGCCACCAGGTCATCGAGCGGATGCTGCCCTATATCCAGCGCGAGCTCGACGCCGGGGTGCCGCTGACCGCGATCAGCCGTCACCTGCTCGGACTCTTCCAGGGCCGTCCCGGCGCGCGCGTCTGGCGCCGCTGGATCAGCGAGCACGCCCATCTCCCCGGCGCCGGCTGCGAGGTGCTGACCGAGGCGTTGCCGCGGCGCATGCAACCCGCCGCCGCCGACTGATCCGGCGCCGCGGCCATGGACTGGGTGAGCCTGTCGCTGCTCTGCGCCCTCGCCCTGGCCAGCGCCGATGCCGCCACCAAGGCCTGGCTCGGCGCGCTCTCGGCCGCCGAGCTGGCGCTGGTGCGCCTCACCCTGAGCGGCGTGCTGCTCGCCCCGCTGCTCGCCGACCTGCCGCCGCTCGCCACCCTCGCGCCCGCCTTCTGGGGCTGGCTGGCGGCACTGGTGCCGCTGGAGATCGCGGCGATGCTGCTCTACATGCGCGCCATCCGCGACCACCCGCTCTCGCTCACCCTGCCCTATCTCGCCTTCACCCCGGTGTTCGTGCTGCTGGTCGCCTGGCTGCTGCTCGACGAGACGGTGAGCGCGCGCGGCGCCTTTGGGGTGGTGCTGGTGGTGGCCGGGGCCTGGCTGCTCAACGTCGGCCATGCCCGGGCGCGCGACTGGCGCAGCTGGCTGCGCCCGCTCGGCGCCATCCTCGAGCAGCGCGGCGCGCGGCTGATGCTCGCGGTGGCGGCGATCTACGCCCTCACCGCCACCCTCGGCAAGGGCGCGATGCAGTATCTGCCGCCGGCGCAGTTCGGCGCCTTCTACTTCGCCCTGCTCGGGGTCGTCGCACTGCTGGTGCTGGCGCTGCCGCGCCCGCGCCGGCTGCTCGCGCTGGCGCGCCATCCCTGGGCGGTGCTGGCGGTCGCGGCGCTGAGCGCGGTGATGGTCTACACCCACTTCCTCGCCATCGCCGCGACCGAGGTCGCCTACATGATCGCGCTCAAGCGCACCAGCCTGCTCTTCGGCATGCTCTACGGCGCGCTCTGCTTCGGCGAGCGCGGGCTGCGTGCGCGCCTGCCCGCCGGCGTGCTGATGCTCGCCGGCGCGGCGCTGGTGCTGCAGGGATGAGACGGACTCAGTGGGGCGGCTCGGCAAGGTCGCAGGACTGGGTCTGTCCGGCGAACACGGTCTCGAGCTGCTCGCTCACCCGCTCGATGGCGGGGTCGGCGCTGGTGTCGACGCGCACCAGCCGGTCGCACTCCTCGCCCTGCGGCGGCTCGCAGCGCGCATGCTGGCGCTCGAGCACCGCGAGCGTCGCCTCGGAGGCGTCGTTACCGGCGGCCAGACGCCGGGTGACGCGCTCGCGCAGCACCGCCAGCGGCGCCTCCAGCGCGAGGATGGCGAACCCGGCGTGATGACGCCGCGCCAGCGCAGCGAAACCGACGCGCCGCTGGTGCGCGGTGAAGGTGGCATCGACCAGCACATCGTGGCCACTGGCGAGGATGGTCTCGGCCAGGTGCAGCAGCCGCTCGTAGGTCCAATCGGTAGCCGAGGGGAAATAGATCCCGCCATCGACCCCGGTATTGGTGCGCGCCTGCGCCTCGAGCCCGAACAGTCGCTTGCGCTCGACGTCCGAGCGCAGATGGACGAAGGGCAGCCGCTCGCAGAGCGCGCTGGCCATGTGGCTCTTGCCCGAGCCCGACAGCCCGCAGGCGATCAGCAGCCGCGGCCGTCTCGCCCGGGTATAGCCCTCGGCCAGCGCCAGATAGCGCGCGCACGCATCCCAGGCGGCGGCGCGCTCAGGCACCGCCAGCCCCGTCTGACCGGCGCGGATCGCGCCGACCTTGGCGCGCACCATCGCCCGATAGCACTGATAGAGACGCAGCAGTGCCAGCAACCCGTAGTCACCGCCACGCTCCAGATAGCCGTTGAGCAGACGCTGCGCCAACCCCGGCTCACCGGCGGCCTCCAGGTCCATGACCAGGAAGGCGAGCTCGCTGGCGGTGTCGATCCAGCGCAGCTCGGGGGCGAAGTCGATACCGTCGAAGATCTGCGGCTCGCCGTCGATCAGCGCGATGTTGCCGCAATGCATGTCGCCGTGACACTCGCGGATCCAGCCCTCGGCGCGACGCTGCTCGAGCAGCGGACGCAGCACCCGCCAGCGTGCCCGGGTCCAGTCCTCGATGCGTTGGAGACGCCTCAGCAGCGCCGGCGCCTCGACCCGCGCCCGGATCTGCTCGACGTTCTCGATCATCGGCGCGAGCACCATGTCGGGCGCCCCCCAGGGGGCATCGGGCGCGGCGGCCGGGATGGCGGCGTGGAAATCGGCCAAGCGCTCGGCGAGCCGGTCGATCAGGGGACCGTCGAGGGGGCGGTGCGCGAGCAACGCCGACTGCGCGAAACGGCGCATCCGTACCGCGTACTCCAACACCGCGCCCGCGGCGCCGATGCGCGGGTGCGCGGCCTCGCCGCCGATCGCCACCACGTCGAGATAGATCGTCGGCGCGAGCCGGCTGTTGAGGCGAATCTCCTCCTCACAGCAGTGACGACGCAACGCCAGGGTGGAGCAGTCGAGAAAACCAAGATCGAGCGGCTTCTTGAGCTTGTAGGCGAAGTCGCCGGCGAGCAACACGTGGGAGATATGGGTTTCGATGTGCTCGATCCGATCGACCGGATGGGGATAGGCCTCGGGGCGCTGCAGCGCCGCGATCAGCCGGGGGAACTCACTGGCATCCATGACACCACCTCCAAGACAGCCGACGGTCTCGGTGACTGCCCGATCTTGAATCAAGTATAAGCATTGGTTAATACTCCGCCGCTTACACCCATCGCAACCGAAACGGAAGCACCCATGTCCATCGAACGTATCGTCTTCGCCGTCGCCGGCGCCTTTGTGCTGCTCTCGGCCATCCTCGCGGCCACCGTCAGCATCCACTTCCTGTGGTTCACCGGCTTCGTCGGCGCCAACCTGCTGCAGTCGGCCTTCACCGGCTTCTGCCCGCTGGCGATCATCCTCAAGAAGCTCGGCAAGACCCCCGGCCCGGCCTTCTGATCGGCCGCCGGGCGGCACCCCGCCGCCCGGCGCCAAGGCTCATGCCGGATCGACCGGCTCGGCCCACAGGTCGTGATCGCCCGAGGCGGTGATCTCGACCTCGATGAAGTCGCCGGGGTCGATCTCCCAGGCCCCCGGCACCAGCACGTTGCCGTCGATCTCGGGCGCATCGCCATAGCTGCGCGCCACCACCTCGTCTTCGTGCACCTCGTCAACCAGCACCGTCATGCGCTCGCCGACCCGCGCGGCGAGCTTGTCGCGGCTGATCTCGGCCTGGACCTCCATGAAGCGCTCGCGGCGCTCCTCGCGCTCTTCGGCAGGCACCGCATCGGCCAGATCGTTGGCCGCCGCGCCGTCCACCGGCGAGTAGGGGAAGCAGCCGACGCGGTCGAGCCGCGCCTCGCGGAGGAAGTCCAGCAGCGACTCGAACTCGGCCTCGGTCTCACCGGGGAAGCCGACGATGAAGGTGCTGCGCAGCACCAGCTCGGGACATTGCGCGCGCCAGCGTGCGAGACGCTCGAGCACCCGCTCGGTGGCTGCCGGACGGCGCATCGCGCGCAGCACCCGGGTGTTGCCGTGCTGCAGCGGCATGTCGAGATAGGGCAGGATCAGCCCCTCGGCCATCAACGGGATCAGCTCGTCGACCTGGGGATAGGGGTAGACGTAGTGCAGTCGCGTCCACGCCGGCAACTGGCCGAGCTCGCGCGCCAGGGTGGTGATGTCGGTACGCAGCGGTCGCCCGCCGTGGAAGCCCGGCGCGTACTTGAGGTCGCGGCCATAGGCGCTGGTGTCCTGGGCGACCACCAGCAGTTCGCGCACCCCGGCCTCGACCAGCCGTTCGGCCTCGCCGAGCACCTCACCGAGACCACGACTGACCAGGTCGCCGCGCAGGCTGGGGATGATGCAGAAGGTGCAGCGATGGTCGCAGCCCTCGGAGATCTTGAGATAGGCGTAGTGACGCGGGGTGAGCCGCACGCCTTGGGGCGGCACCAGACTGGTGAAGGGGTCGTGCGGGGCAGGCAGCGCCTCGTGCACCACCGCCATCACCTCCTCGAGCGCGTGCGGTCCGGTGATCGCCAGCACCTCGGGATAGGCGGCGCGGATACGTTCGGCGCGGGCGCCGAGACAGCCGGTGACCACGACCCGGCCGTTCTCTTCCAGGGCCTCGCCGATCACCTCCAGCGACTCGCGCTCGGCGGCGTCGATGAAGGCGCAGGTGTTGATGACCACCAGCTCGGCGTCGTCATAGTCGTGCACCACCCGATAGCCCTCGGCGCGCAGCCGGGTGAGGATGAGTTCGGAGTCGACCGTGGCCTTGGGGCAGCCGAGGCTGACGAAGCCCACGGTGGGCACGGCGGCGGATGGGGATGAGATGTCCAAATGAAGCTCGCTGATCTGGTTGCGGTTGGGGACTGGCGGGCATTATCGCCCAGCCGAGACCGGGCGCACGTCATCGCGGCGACGCGTCGTGCTTGATCGTCCCCTGTATATCGGTAACGATAGCGGCGTTTGCCATCTAACGCGACGGCATCACGGGACACGCTTGAAGAGACGTGACACGGCCAGGACTCCGAGGCGGGATCGATACTGGCAGCGATCGCCCCCGCGCGCGCCAATGGCGCGGCGCGAACACGGACAGGCCGGCGCCCGGGCGCATGGCAACAGGAGGGTCGAGACAGATGAAGCACTGCAAACTCTGCAAGTTCAGCGCACTCTGCAACGACCTGCCCGGCGTCTGCGTCCTGATCCCGTACGTCGCGATCGCGGTCGTCGCGACCTCGCTCGGTTACCTCTTCGTGACCCAGGAGCTGTTGTAGCGGCGCCCACCCTATCCGTAGCGGGGGCGGGAGACGTCGAGCCCTTGCGGGCCATCCGGTCCCGCCCTCGCCGTTGCAATGGACCCACTGCACCATGGTCATCAACGACACCCTGTCCACGCCCGCCGAGACCGTCAGCGAGCCACCGCTCGCGGTCGCCGCGGGACGACGCATCGCCTTTCACCTCCAGGTCCGCTTCCCGGACGGTTTCGTCGCCTTTTCCACCTTCAAGGAAGAACCGATTCGTTGCACCGTCGGCGACGGCACCCTGACCCCGGCACTGGAGACGGCCATCGACGGACTGCTCGCCGGCAGCGAGACCGAGTTCGCCGGCGACGGCTCCGAGCTGTTCGCCACCTACGACGAGAACAATGTCTTCTGGCTCGAACGCAGCGAATTCCCGCCCGAACTCCAGCCCGAGCCGGGCAAGGTCATCGCCTTCGAGACCCCGGCCGGCCAGGAGACCAGCGGCATGGTGCTGGAGACCGAGGGCGAGCGGGTGCGGGTCGACTTCAACCACCCCTTCGCCGGACGCGCGTTACAGCTACGCATCGCCATTCTCTCCGTCGAGACCTGAACCCGGGCGCGGCCGGCGCCACCGGCCGCGCGCAATAACCCCGAACACCACCCGCTGTTTTCAATCCCCGCCGACCGCCTATCCTGTTCCGAGCCATGACTATCCTGCTAGCCAATCCCCGCGGTTTCTGTGCCGGCGTCGATCGCGCCATCGCCATCGTCGAGCGCGTCCTCGAACGCTACGGTGCGCCCATTTATGTCCGTCACGAGGTGGTGCACAACCGCTTCGTCGTCGAGGGACTGCGCGCGCGCGGCGCCATCTTCGTCGAGGACCTCGACGAGGTGCCGGACGACGCCACCCTGGTGTTCAGCGCCCACGGCGTGCCCCAAGCGGTACGGCGCGAGGCCGAGGCGCGCGGGCTGCGGGTGTTCGATGCCACCTGCCCGCTGGTCACCAAGGTCCACCTCGAGGTCACCCGGCACTGTCGCAACGGCATCGAGACCGTGCTCATCGGCCATCGCGGTCATCCCGAGGTCGACGGCACCCTCGGCCAGTGCGACCCCGAGGGCGCCCCGGTGCACCTGGTCGAACGTCCCGAGGACGTCGCCGGACTCGAGATCGCCGATCCCGAGCGCATCGCCTACGTCACCCAGACCACGCTGTCGATGGACGACACCACCACCATCGTCGCGGCACTGCGCGAGCGCTTCCCGGCCATCCAGGGACCGAAGAAGAGCGATATCTGCTACGCCACCCAGAACCGCCAGGACGCGGTCAAGACCCTGGCCGAGAGCTGCGAGCTGCTGCTGGTGGTCGGCTCGCCCAACAGCTCCAACTCCAACCGGCTGCGCGAACTGGCCGAAAAGCGCGGCTGCAGCGCCTATCTGATCGACGGCCCCGAGGACATCGAGCGCGGCTGGCTCGAGGGCATCTCGCGCATCGGCCTCACCGCCGGCGCATCGGCCCCCGAGGTCCTCGTCGAGCGGGTCATCGCCCAGCTGCGCGACTGGGGCGTGGAGCAGGTCGAGGAACAGCCCGGCATCCGCGAGCAGGTGGTGTTCGCGCTGCCGCGCGAGCTGACCAGGGAGCCGGCCGAGGACTGAACCCCGCCCCTCGCGCTTGCACCTCGACCGACCGAACCGCACCTAATGAGGCTGGAGGCGGCCAGACAGGCCGCCCCGGTCCCTGAGCGAGACGGCCCGGCGCCCGCCAGGCCGCGAGGAGAGGAGTTGCATGAGCGAGATCCTGGTCATCGGTGGCGGCGTCATCGGGTTGCTGACCGCGCGCGAGTTGGCGCGCGCCGGTGTCGACACCACCCTGGTCGAGATGGGCAAGACCGGCCAGCAGTCGTCCTGGGCTGGCGGCGGCATCCTCTCCCCACTCTACCCCTGGCGCTATCCCGACGCGGTCGGGCGGCTGGCCGCCTGGAGCCAGCGGGTCTATCCGGCGCTGGCCACCGAACTGCTCGACGAGACCGGGATCGACCCCGAGCTCACCGTCAACGGCATGCTGGTGCTCGACACCGAGGAGCGCCAGCGCGCACTCGACTGGGCCGCGCGCCACGACACCGCCATCGAGGTGCTCGACGCCCGCCAGCTCCACGCCAGCGAGCCCGAGCTCGGCCCCCGTCCCGAGCAGGCGCTGCTGCTCCCGGGCATCGGCCAGGTGCGCAACCCGCGCCTGACCCGCGCGCTGCGCCGCGCCATCGAGCGCAAGGTGACGCTGCGCGAGCAGGAGGAGGTGCTGGAGCTGCTGATCGAGGGCGGGCGCGCGGTCGGGGTGCGCACCCCCAAGGGCGAGATCCGCGCCGAGCGCGTCATCATCTGCGCCGGCGCCTGGACCGCCAAGCTGCTCGAACAGCTCGGCAACAGCCCCGAGATCCAGCCGGTGCGCGGCCAGATGATCCTCTTCTACGCCCACCCCGGCCAGGTCCATCACATCACCCTGCACCGCGAGCGCTACATCATCCCCCGGCGCGACGGTCGCATCCTCTTCGGCTCGACCCTGGAGCAGGCCGGCTTCGTCAAGCGCACCACCGCCGAGGCCAAGGAGGAGCTCTATCGCGCCGCCGTCGAACTCTACCCGCTGCTCAAGCGCACCCCGATCGAGGACCACTGGTCCGGACTGCGACCCGGCTCGCCCAGCGGCATCCCCTATATCGGCGCCTACCCCGGCATCGACGGGCTCTATTTCAACGCCGGCCACTACCGCAACGGCCTGGTCACCGGCCCGGCCTCGGCCCGCCTGCTCACCGACCTGGTGCTCGAGCGCGACCCCATCCTCGACGCCGCGCCCTATGCGCTCGACGCCGCGCGGGACTGATCGAGGGCGATCAGCCGCCAGCCGCCAGCCGCCAGCCGCCAGCCGCCAGCCGCCAGCCGCCAGCCGCCGGGATGATGAACCGTGAAGATAACGTCTTGCCTGTCAATCGACGATCATGCAACACCTGCCTCCCCGACTGGAGGCTGGAAGCTGATCGCTGGAAGCTGGTTCGAACCGCAAAGACACAAAGCACGCAAAGGGGAGAAAAGCCTTCAGCGACCAGCCTCCAGCCCGTCGGTTGGGTTGCTCATGCACTACCTGATCGACGAATCGCCGGGATGCCAGGACGGGCAACCCAACATCGCCATCAGGCGACAGCCAGCGGATCGAACCGCAAGGCCGCAAAGAACACGGAGAGAAGAAAGACTTCCTACGGTCAGCCTCCGGCAAGAAGAACAGGCTTATCTCGTACCGCCAAGGTTGACTGCAAACCGACACTGGAGGCTGCTTGCTGAAGGCTGGTCGCTTTCTTCACGTCCTTGGCGGCTTCGCGGTTCAATCTTCCGGCGGCTGGAGGCTTTCCCCAGACAGGGATTGATGTCCGGCGGAAAGCTGGCTAGAATTCTCGAGCTTGAGTAGCCGATGTAGCTCAGTTGGTAGAGCAACGCATTCGTAATGCGTGGGTCAGCGGTTCGAATCCGCTCATCGGCTCCATCTCCCCAAGCGCCCGTCTCACTCCACCCCCAGGCGCGATCTCACCCGTTCCCACAGTTCGATCACCGCCCGTGATGCGGCACCGCCGTCGTACTCGGCGAGGCTCTTGCGCGCGACCAAGGCGCGGGCGACCACGGGGTCGAAGGGCAGTTCACCGATCACATCGATGTCGCGCGCACCACACCACTCCCGGATCGTCACACCGTTCTCCAGGTTGAGATCGGCCTTGTTGATGCAGACGACCAAGGGGATGGCGAAGTGGACGCAGAGTTCGGCGACGCGCTGCAGGTCGTGCAGCCCGGAGAGGGTCGGCTCGGTGACGGCGAGCACCAGATCGACACCGGTGATGGCGGCACTCACCGGACAGCCGATCCCGGGCGGGCCGTCGTTGAGGATCAGCGTCGCGCCCTCGGCCTCGGCCTGACGTCGCGCCTCGCGCCGCACCAGGGTGACGAGCTTGCCGGAGTTGTCCTCACCGACGCCGAGCTGGGCGTGGACCAGGGTGCCGTGACGGCTGTCGGAGACCATCCAGCGACCGTTCGGACGGGTCTCCAGGACGATCGCCTCCTCGGGACAGACCCGTGCGCACAGCCCGCAGTGCTCGCAGGCGAAGGGGTTGATGCGATAGCCCGCGTCGAAGTCGAGCTCGATCGCCTCGAACCGGCACCAGGCGGCGCAGTCCCCGCACTCGGCGCACAGCTCGGGGTCGATCCGTGGTGTCGCGCCGCCGACGAAGTCGCCGCCGGTCCGTTCACGCGGGTCGAGCAGCAGGTGCATATCGGCGGCGTCGACGTCACAGTCGGCCACCACCTTGTGCTGAGCCAGGGTGGCGAAGGCGGCGCTCACCGTGGTCTTGCCGGTGCCGCCCTTGCCGCTGATGATGGTGAGTTCCTTCATCATGACGGGAGCATCCCCTCGATCTGTGCATAGAGCTGTTGGAAGCGCGCGCGCCACTCGGGCGCGGTACGCACCCAGGGCTCGCCACGCGCGTAGGCCTCGGCGAGCGCGCGGGTGAAGGGGATCTCGAGCAGCACCGGGAGCGACTCGGCGCGACAGTACTCCGCCACGCCCTGATCGCCGATGTCGCAGCGGTTGATCACCACTCCACAGGGCACCCCGAGCGCCCTCGCCACCGCGACGGCGAGGCCCAGGTCGTGCAGCCCCGAGGGGGTGGGCTCGGTGACCAGCAGACAGAAGTCGACCCCATCGAGGGTCTCGACCATCGGGCAGGCGGTGCCCGGCGGGGCATCGAGGATGGTCGCGAGGCCCGGCTCCAGACGCCGCTTGAGCGCCTTGATCACCGGCACCGCCGAGCGCTCGCCGATGGCGAGTTCGCCCTGGAGCACCGGCAGGGTGTCGGCCTGACCGGCGGCGATCTCGCCGATCGGGCGCTCGACCTCGCCGAGCGCGCCCTCGACACGGCAGACGTAGTCGCAGGCACCGCAACCGTGGCAGAGCTCGTCGAACACCATCAGCTCGTCGGGCGTGAGCGCCAGGGCGTTGAAGGCACAGGCCTCGACACAGTCGCCGCACAGGGTACAGCGCCTGGGGTCGATGCGCGGAACGCGCACCCCGACCGGCTCACGCCGGTCGAAGTGCGGGCGCAGGAACAGGTGCCCGTTGGGCGCCTCGACGTCGCAGTCGGCGTATTGCACGCGCTCGAGCGCCAGCGCCAGATTGGTCGCCACCGTGGTCTTGCCGGTGCCGCCCTTGCCACTGGCCACGGCGATGGTCAGCGCCCGCATCGCTCAGCCCCGACCGCGACCGTTGCCCAGCCCGCGACCAACGCCCATGCCGCGCCCGGCACCGGCACCGGCACCGGCACCACGACCATGTGCCATGCCACGACCACCACCGCAGCGCGCAATGCCGTCGCAGGGTTCGCGGCCTGCCACGGCGGCGGCGAGCGCCATGCCCTGCCCGGCATGGCGCTCGACGGCCTCGGCCACGGTGCCGGAGACACCCTCGACGACCCGCACCCCAGCGCGCTCGAGCACCATCGCCGCCTTGGGGCCACAGCGGCCAGTGATCAGCAGCTCGGCGCGCTGGCCGGCGATCCACTGCGCGGTGCGGGTGCCGGCGCCACCGTTGGTCTCGAGGAAGGGGTTGGGCATGCTCTGGAAGTCACCGCTCTCGGTATCGACCACGGCGAAATAGGCGCAGCGTCCGAGTCGGGCGTCGACCGGGGCGTCCTGACCCTGGCCGGCTGCGGAGATCACGATCTTCATGGGGCAATTCCTCGTTGTTCGATTCAGTGGGCGTGGTCGTGGGCGCATTGGGAGACGCCGTTCAGTTCACCGGCGAGATAGGCGTTGAGGGTCTCGCCGACGCCGGGACGGGCGCCGGTGACCACCTCGATGCCATTGCGCGCGAACAGCTCGATGGCCTTGGCGCCCATACCGCCGGCGAGCACCACATCGGCGCCGAGCGACTGGATGTAGGTCGGCAGCTGCCCCGGCTGATGGGCGTCGGCGAAGGGGTTGGCCACCACCTCGGCGCCGACGAGCCGGTCGGTGTCATCGAGCTGGGCAACCACGAAATGGCTGCAATGGCCGAAGTGCATCGACATCTCGCCGGCCAGTCCGAGCGCGTCGTTGGCGGTCATCACGATCTTTTTCATCAGGTCTCATCTCTCTGTCCGGCACAACCGGGCACCGAACGGGGGTGGTCGTTGTCAGAGTGTTGGATACCTTGCGGCGGCTCTTCCCCGTGCTCCGGGATCTGGATCACCAGCCGCTGTCCGGTGAGCAGTGCGCCAGCGACCTTGGCGCGGGCCCGGGCGATGGTGCGCGACAGGGTGGTGCGCGAGATCCCCATGCGCCGGGCGCTCTCCTCCTGGTAGAGCCCCTCGAGATCGCACAACCGCAGCGCCTCCATCTCGTCGGCGCGCAACATCACCGTCTCCAGGGTGTGACCGTGGCGGCCACAGGGCTTGAAACAGATCCGCCCGGGATCGAGTCCGATCCGGCGGACGCGTCGTCTTCGACCGGGCACAGTGCCTCCGCTTGGCTGTCTCGGGTAGGTTCGAGGATGCATTCAAACGCACATATGTGCGTTTTGCATTGACAAATATCAGGGTGTTTTAGTCAAGAAAGGCGAGACACTGGGATTCATCGTTAAGAGATTCTTTTTCGCAACGACACGCATCCCGAGCGGACGCCGGGCGATCACGGTTGCCCCGAGCGCCACCCGACATCCATGCAGGGATACGCATCACACAAGGAGCCTTGAATCATGAGCGCTACAGCGGTCAACAAGACACGGCGTCGCCTGCTGGTCGCAGCGACCAGCGCGGTCGGCGCCGTCGGTGCCGGCTTCGCCCTCGTACCCTTCGTCGCCTCGATGAACCCGAGCGCGCGCGCCCGTGCCGCAGGCGCGCCGGTCGAGGCCGATATCAGCAAGATCGAGCCCGGCGCGCTGCTGCGCGTCAAGTGGCGCGGCAAACCGGTGTGGGTGGTGCATCGCACACCGAAGATGCTCGAGATGCTGGCGAGCAACGACCCCAAGCTGGTCGACCCCGCCTCCGAGGTGCCGCAGCAGCCCGAGTACTGCCAGAACCCGACCCGCTCGATCAAGCCCGAGTATCTGGTCGCCATCGGCATCTGCACCCACCTCGGCTGCTCGCCGACCTACCGCCCCGAGTTCGCCCCCGAAGACCTCGGCGCGGACTGGAAGGGCGGCTTCTTCTGCCCCTGCCACGGCTCGCGCTTCGATCTCGCCGCGCGCGTCTTCAAGGGCGTGCCGGCCCCGACCAACCTGGTCATTCCCAAGCACACCTATCTCAACGACACCACCCTGCTGATCGGCGAGGACGGCAGCGCCGCCTGACCCCTCCCCCGCTCGACAGCGCCAGACGCTTGGCGTAGATTTCCGCCCCTGGGTCGGACACGCGACCGCCGGTCCTGTGTCCGACCTGCCCGTCGCCCCCCCCCAATCAGGCGACCGCCTCTTCCCCGTCATCCAGAACCGACAAGAGGACTCGGCGTGAACCGACGTCTGGCTGCCCATCTCCCCCTGTTCATGCTCGCCGCCTGGCTGCTCGGCGGCTGCGCGAGCGGCCCCGACACCCGACCCCAGTCGCTGATCCCGGCCAACCTCTCGAGCCTGCCCCAGATCCAGCTCGCGGCGAGCGAGCGCGACCAGGTGCGATCGCTGGCGATGGGCGCGGCCCGCAGCAAGGGCTGGCGGATCACCCAGAGCGACCCCGAACGACTGCTGCTCGAGCGCCCCGTCACGCCCGACTCGACGCTCGCCCGTGTCCTCGACCTGCCCCCGGGGCAGTTGCCGACCGACACCAGACTCGAGGTCGCCAGCTATTTCATCGACGAGGGGACTGCCGTGCGGGTCGCCTCGGCCGCCGCCCTGATCCGCCCACGCGCCGATCAGCCCGAGCCGGAACGACGCGACGTCACCAGCCGCTTGCAGCCGCTGCTGACCCAGTCGCTCGCCGCGCTCGAACGGGCCTGGCAGACCCATCACCAGCGACTCGCCGAGGCCGCCCCGCCGCTGCCGCAACCCGCCCCGAGCACCGACGGCGAGGCGACTCCGGCAGGGACGCTGGCGGCCATCCCCGCCGCGCCCATCGAGGGCAGCGAGACCACACAGCGCCAACCGCTGACTGCAGCGACACAGACCGACAACCCGGCGAACGCCTCGCGAGACGTCCGCCCTCAGCAGGGACCGGCCCCGGTGATCGACGCCACACCGATGCTCCGTGAGGCACCGCCGCTCGCGCCCGAGCCGCCGCAGGCGCAGACCCAGATGCTCAGCCTCACCCCGCAGCAGCGTGACGTCACCTGGGCGGCCTATGCCGAGCAATATGCGAGATTGCGCGGTTGCGTGTTGACCGACGAGGGCGCGGTGCTGATCGACAACCGCTCCGATGGCGAGATCCACAAGGTCCCCTGCGAGGGCACCGACAGCATCCTGGTGCAGTGTCACGACGGCCTCTGTCGCGGACTGCTGTAACGGCGCCAGATTGCGGATTCGCATTGTCGCGGGACGTCAGGCCGGGTGAATAATAACCAATCATTCAACTCGGAAAACGCCATGACTCCCGCACGCATTCTCCTTCTCGTCACCCTGCTGCTCGCCGCCCTCACCGGCTGCGGCGGTCCGGACGACCAGGGGGCGGGCGACCCCGCCCTGCTCGAGTTCGCCGAACAGGGCGATCTCGGCGCGCTCGATGGACTGCTCTCGCGCACCGGACGCCCCGACGTGCGCGACAGCTGTGACTGGACCCCGCTGATGAAGGCCGCGCTCAACGGTCACACCGCCGTGGTCGAGCGCCTGCTCGCCGCCGGCGCCACCGTCGACGCCGAGGACAAGGGCGGCTACACCGCGATGATGCTCGCCGCCTCCAACAACCACGCCGAGATCGTCGAGATGCTGTTGCAGCAGGGCGCGATGATCGACCACCAGGAGCAGACCAAGGGCTGGACCGCGCTGATCTGGGCCACCACCCAGGGCCGCACCGCCGCCGTCGAGACCCTGCTGAAACACGGCGCCGATCGCACCCTCAAGGACTTCGAAGGCAACACCGCCGCCGACTGGGCACGCCTCAACGACAAACCCGAGATCCTCGCACTGCTGCAGGCGGGTTGATCGAGTACGGTATTCAGGAGACTGAACCGCCAAGTCGCAAAGAACGCAAAGGTTTTTCGAGCGTTCGACCTCCGAGCGCCACCTTGCTCTCCCCCTTGTCAGCAGGGAGGCAGGGTGGACGCATCAGCAAGACGATCGTGGACCGGCGTCAACCCTCAGTCCTCGGCCATAAGCGTCGCTCAATCCGAGCGATCAACGAAGACCGCTGACTGGACATTTCCTTGGCGTCCTTCGCGTCTTTGTGGTTCGTCCCCCCCGACAGCCCCCCTGGAATTCCCCCCACCCCGCCGCCAGATAGACCAGCGGGCCGTTTCGGGCCCGATCGCGCATGCCCGTCCAGCGTCCGCCCGCGCACGGACGCGCCGACTCCAGCCACACGGCAGCCGATACCCATGGTCAGAACACAAGCGAGCACGCACATCGCCCGCCCGCCGGATCAGGTCTTCGCCTTCGTCGCCCTCGACTTCTTCAGCAATTACCAGCGCTGGTCGCCCGAGGTGGTCTCGCTCGAGGCGCTCTCGCCCGGTCCGATCCGGCTGGGCAGCCGCGGCCGACAGGTACGGGTCGATCACGGTCGCCGCACCGAGGCGAC
The DNA here is from genome assembly GCF_003718685.1 of Marichromatium sp. AB31. Classification (NCBI taxonomy): domain Bacteria; kingdom Pseudomonadati; phylum Pseudomonadota; class Gammaproteobacteria; order Chromatiales; family Chromatiaceae; genus Marichromatium; species Marichromatium sp. AB31. The sequence continues at coordinate 24,849 of NZ_RHFI01000002.1, forward strand.
CTTCGAGGTCTGCGTCTTCGAGCAGGACCGTCGCATCGACTTCCAGGGACTCAGCGCCCCGATCTACATCAGCTACCGCTTCGAGCCGAGCGCCGACGGCACACGCCTGACCTTCGTCTTCGAACTGTCGCGGCTCGAGCTGTTCATGCGTCCCTTCGAGAAGCTGATCCGCGCCGCCATCCAGGAAGGCGGCGAGCGCGTCGTCGGCAACATCAGGGGGCTGCTCGAACAGGCCCCGACAGCCGTATCGCAGCACTGAGGCAAACACCCGGCGAGGCACGATCCATCAATCTTGTAGCGAGGTCACCACATGGAATTCGTCGTCGACAAAGATGCGGGGGTGATCCCCTTCGTGCTCTCGCAGATCCTCGACACCTGCGTCAACGGTATCACCCTCTCCGACCCCGACCAGGACGACAACCCCATCGTCTATGCCAACGCCGCCTTCGAGTTGATCACCGGCTACAGCCGCGAGGAGATCCTCGGACGTAACTGTCGCTTCCTTCAGGGCGAAGACCACGATCAGGAAGGGGTGGCGCAGATCCGCGAGGCGATGGTCGGCAACCACCCGGTGACCGTCACCCTGCGCAACTACCGCAAGGACGGCAGCCGCTTCTACAACCGCTTCACCATCCGCCCGCTGTTCGACCGCGAGGGGCGGCTGATCTACTACCTCGGCATCCAGCACGACGTCACCAACCAGGTCGAGGCCGAGGCCGAGGTCGCGCGCCTCAACGCCCTGCTTGCCAAGGCGGACGCCGGCGGCTAGGTTGGGCGCCGCCAGCCGCCAGCCGCCAGCCGCCAGCCGCCAGCCGCCAGCCGCCAGCCGCCAGCATGGATTGAACCGCGAAGGCACGAAGGACGCAAAGCAAGCGAACAGTCTGCAGATCCGCAGACCGGGCAAGTCGCAGTCTCCCCGACTGGAGGCTGGAGGCTGATCGCTGGAAGCTGTTCGAACCGCCAAGGCACGAAGGACGCAAAGCAAGCGGACAGTCTGCAGATCCGCAGACCGGGCCAGGCGCAGTCTCCCCGACTGGAGGCTGGAAGCCGATCGCTGGAAGCTGGTTCGAACCGCGAAGGCACGAAGGACGCAAAGCAAGCGGACAGTCTGCAGATCCGCAGACCGGGCAAGTCGCAGTCTCCCCGACTGGAGGCTGGAGGCTGGAGGCTGATCGCTGGTCGCTGGAGGCTGATAGCTGGTCGCTGATATCTCGGCGGCTCAAATGCCCGACGGCTGGAAGGCTGGCTCCCGCCGCGACCAAGCGGCTATCATCCGTACATGTCCAGTCTGCGCGAACGCATGGCCGAGCACGGGTTCGAGTCGAACGACGACTACGAATTCGAGATCCGCTGTCTGCTCGAGAGCAGGCCGCGCGGGCTGCGCGCGCTCAATGTCGCCGGCGACGGTGGCCGACGCAAGAGCGCCTTCGCCAACGCCCTGGCCCGGGCACTGGGGATGGACCAGATCGTCTATCACGACTTCACCGACGCCCATCCTCCCCAGCCCGAGGTGATCCTGCCACCGAGCCGCGACGAACTCGGTCGCGAGGAACCGCCGATCGCGCCCCTGGACCTTGCCGTCAGCGAGGCCTGCGCGCAGAGCGAGGGTGAACCGACGGTGCTCATCCTCGACCAGCTCCAGGCCGCCGACTTCCGCGAACACATCCGCATCCATCGCCTGGTGCGCGAGTGCCGTTGGCAGGTACGCGACGCCCCCTACGACGCCAACCGGCATCATCTGCTGGTGTTCCTGATCTCGGAGCAGGCGCTCTATCACGCCCTGCACAAGGAGAGCTACCGGGTCTGGGTCGGACGCGACACCACGCTGCGCGACTGGGATCCGCGCGAGTTCGGGCTCGATACTCGTGCCCGGGGGCTGTTCACCGCGCTCGCCGAGCTGTTCCATACCCTCGGTCAGGCGCCCACCCGCAGCGAACTCGAACACCTCATCGAGGACCTGCGCCACCAGATCCACACCCGCGAGCACCTGCGCCGCGCGCTCTATGGCCGGGTCGAGGGCATCGACCACGCCGCGCTCGCCGATCCGCGTCACGACCCCGCGCTCGATCAGGTCCTGGCGACCATGCAACAGTCACTGCGCTGGACCGAGCACATCGAGATCACCGGCGGCGCAGCGCCGCCGATCCAATCGAACCAAGGGAGAGATGAGCAATGAACCGACGGACCCGCATCGAGCGCCGCATCCGCGAGGCATTCGACCCCATGCACCTCGACGTGGTCGACGAGAGCTACATGCACGCCGTGGCCCCCGACGCCGAGTCGCACTTCAAGCTGCTGGTGGTCAGCGAGGGCTTCTCCGGACAGCCGCTGATCGAGCGTCACCGAGCCATCAACAGCCTGCTCGCCGACGAGTTCGAGCAGGGCCTGCACGCACTCAGTCAGCACACCTGGACCCCGGAGGAATGGCACGAGAAGGGCGGCGCCGCACCGCAGTCGCCGCCCTGCCAGGGCGGCTCCGGCGCCGCCTGACCCCGGGAGCCCGACCTCAGGCGCGGGCGAAGTGCTCGCGCGTCAGCCGGAACACCACCGGGCTGAGCAGCACCAGCGCCAGCAGGTTGGGCAGCGCCATCATCGCGTTGAGGGTGTCGGCCACCAGCCACACGAACTCCAGCTTGACCATCGCGCCGACCGGGATCGCCGCCACCCACACCAACCGGAACGGCAGGATCGCGCGCACCCCGAACAGATACTCGACACAACGCTCGCCGTAGACGCTCCAGCCGAGGATGGTGGTAAAGGCGAACAGCGCCAGACCCAGCGCCACCACATAACCGCCGACCCCGGGCAGACCGGCGCCGAAGGCCGCGGTCGAGAGGCTGGCGCCGGTCTCACCACTGGTCCAGGCGCCGGTGACCATGATCACCAGCCCGGTGATGGTGCAGATGATCAGGGTGTCGATGAAGGTGCCGAGCATGGCGATGGTGCCCTGCTGCACGGGGTTGTCGTTCTTCGCCGCGGCGTGCGCGATCGGCGCGCTGCCGAGCCCGGCCTCGTTGGAAAAGACGCCGCGTGCCACCCCCATCTGGATGCCCATCATCACGGTCGCGCCGGCGAACCCGCCGACCGCGGCGGTGGGCGAGAAGGCATACTCGACGATCTGCACCACCGCACCGGGCAGCGCCTCGGCATTGAGCCCGAGCACCACCAGCCCGCCGAGCACATAGGCGATCGCCATGAAGGGCACCAGCTTGCCGGCGACCTGGGCGATCCAGCGGATACCGCCGATCAGCACCAGCCCGACCAACAGCGCCATCACCCCGCCGACCCAGGCCTTGGGCAGCGCGAACTTGGAGTTGAGCGCGTCGGCCACCGAGTTGGCCTGCACCATGTTGCCGATACCGAACCCGGCCATGGCACCAAACACGGCAAAGGCCGCGCCCAGCCACAACCAGCGCCGCCCGAGACCGTTCTTGATGTAGTACATCGGACCGCCGACATGGTTGCCCTTGGCGTCGACCTCGCGGTACTTCACCGCCAGCACGCCCTCGGCATACTTGGTCGCCATGCCCACCAGTGCGGTGCACCACATCCAGAACAGCGCCCCGGGACCGCCGATCGCGATCGCCGTGCCGACACCGGCGATATTGCCGGTCCCGACGGTTGCCGACAGCGAGGTCATCAGCGCGTTGAACGGGGTGATGTCCCCCTCGCCACGCCCACGCCGTCCCGACCACAGCATGCGAAAGCCGTAGCCGAGCCGGAGCCAGGGCATCAGCCGCAGGCCGAGCAGCAGGAACAGCCCGGTGCCGAGGATCAACACCAGCATCGGCGGCCCCCAGACCCAGCCGTTGAGCACCCCGATCCATGTCGTCATGGATTCCATCCACACCTCCTCTCGAATCAAAGCCTTCAGGACGAGCGGGCACTATACAGCGCCCGCCCCTGTTGATTACAACGCCGGCGCGGCCCCATTTACCGCGACCGGCCCTTGCCCGTATGCTCTTGAAGAGGAGTCGGGTGCCGCCGGAGCGGTCGCGCGACCATCCGGCGCCGGGCACGGACCAGAGGCCAACGAAGGACACCACCACACACCATGAAACTGCTGATCGACTTTTTCCCCATCCTGCTGTTCTTCGTCGCCTACAAGCTCGCCGGCATCTATGTCGCCACCACGGTGGCGATCCTCGCCGCGGCGCTGCAGCTCGGCTGGACCTGGTGGCGCCAGCGCCGGGTCGAGACCATGCACCTGGTCACCCTGGGGCTGCTGGTGGTGTTCGGCGGCATGACCCTCGCCCTGCGCGACCCGATCTTCGTGATGTGGAAGCCGACCATCGTCAACTGGCTGTTCGCCGCGGCCTTCCTCGCCAGCCAACTGGTCGGCCAACGCACCCTGGTCGAGCGCACCATGGGGCACGCGGTCAGCGTCGAACCGATGGTGTGGCGCCGGCTCAACCTGATGTGGGTCGTCTTCTTCCTGGTGCTCGGACTGACCAACCTGTTCGTGGTCTATGTCGCCAGCGGCTTCTTCGCCGCCCATCAAACGCTGCTCGCCGGCAGCGGGCTTGCCAGTGTCGACCTCAGCAGCTGCGCCGCCCAGTTCCAGGGCGAGCTGCTCGCGCTCTGCACCAGCGCCCAGGCCAGCGAGGAGATCTGGGTCAACTTCAAGCTGTTCGGTATGATGGGGATGACCCTGGTCTTCGTGCTGCTCCAGGCGTTCTATCTCGCCCGTCACATCGAAGACGAACCCCGCCCGCAGGAGGCCGACTGACGTGCTCTATGCCATCATCGCCGTCGATACCCCGGACAGCCTCGAACGCCGCCTCAAGGCCCGCCCCGCGCACCTCGAGCGACTGCGCGAACTGCACGACGCCGGGCGCCTGGTGCTCGCCGGTCCGCACCCGGCGATCGACGCCGCCGACCCCGGCAGCGCCGGCTTCACCGGCTCGCTGGTGGTCGCCGAATTCCCCGATCTCGACGCCGCCCGTGCCTGGGCCGAGGCCGACCCCTATCGCGCCGCCGGTGTCTACGCCGAGGTCGAGGTACGCCCCTTCAAGCAGGTCTTTCCGCCCACGGCGGGTTGAACGCCAAGGAACCGACGTCGCCGTCCGGGGTCGCAGAAAGCGCCGAACGCGGATTCGTCGACAGGTCGCCCCGTGAGCGATCCGGCACCTGCCCATTCACCCCAACCCACGGAAGTTTCACCATGAAGAGATCCACCCTCTCGCTCCTGGTCTGCGCACTGCTCGCCGCCGGACCGGGTAGCGCGCTGGCCGAGCCCGACGCCGACACCGTCATCGCCACCGTCAACGGTGTCGAGTACCCGCTCGACCTCTTCCGGCTGTTCTATGTGGAACGGCTGCAGCAGAACCCCGAGGCCGACACCCAGGCGGTGCAGCAGCGCGCCTTCGACGAGTTCATGAACCTGGTGGTGGCCTCCCAGGAGGCCGAGCGGCGTGACCTCGACGACAGTCGCGAGGTCGCCATGGCACTTGAACTGCAGCGCATGAAGGTGCTCTCCAGCGCCGCGCTCGGCGCCATGGCCGAGGACATCGAGCCGACCGACAAGGCGCTCAAGGAGGCCTACGACCAGGTCGTCGAGCGTGCCGCCCGCACCGAATACAAGGCCCGTCACATCCTGGTCAAGGACGAGGCAACGGCCAAGAAGCTGATCAAGCAACTCGACAAGGGCGCCGACTTCGCCGAGCTGGCCAAGGAGCACTCGCTCGGCCCGACCGGCAAGAACGGCGGCGAACTCGACTGGTTCGACGCCGGGCAGATGGTCGCCCCCTTCGCCGAGGCGGTTGCCGAGATGAAGCCCGGCAGCCACTCCGAGAAGCCGGTGCAGACCCAGTTCGGCTGGCACGTCATCGAACTGCAGGAAACCCGCAAGGCCGAGCCGCCGAGCTTCGAGGATGCCAAGCCGCAGCTCAGCGCCATGCTCAAGCGTCGCGCGCTCGGCGAGCAGCTCACCGAGATGCGTGACGGCGCCATGGTCGAGCTCAACGAGGAGATCGTCACGGTCACGCCCAAGGAGGATTGACCCGAGTCCCCGCGTCCCGGCGGGACGCGGGACACCCCCGCCCGGTTCAGTAGCGCGGCAGCGCCAGCACCTCGCGCCCGTTGCGCGGCTGAACCGGGCGGGCATTCTCGCCGATCACGGCACGCAGCCGTTGCAGCTGCCGCACCCCCACCTCGAGCGGCTCACCGAACACCAGCCACAGCGCCGACTCGCGGCACGGCGGCTGGGTGAGCGAACCGTGATAGCGGAAATAGCCGCGATCGAGCGGCAGCAGGAAGAGCGGATTGACCCCGATCTGACGATGACGTGTGCGTTCGCCCGGGCGCGCCGGCAGATGATCGAGGATACGCTCGAAGATGCGATTGTCGCGCTCGGCGGCGCGCAGGCCCACCGCCACCACCGCATGACCACCCTGACGATCATGATGCACCAGCTGCAGCTCGGCATCGTAACGCTCGCCCTCGATGCGGTGCTCGCCAGGGACATGGAAGTCGACGTAGGAGAGATCGTAGGCGCTGCCCCGGATGACCAGCGCGCTCCCCGGCGGCGTGAGCAGTCGGATCCCCCGCCCGGTGTTGACCAGCTCGAGCAGGTGCGAGCGATAGCGAAACAGCAGCGGCGTGTAGACGATGCGGCGCGCACCACGGATATCGATCGGCGACTGCGAACGCCCCTCGGCGCAGGTGGCGAAGGACGGATCCAACTCCCCCCAGTGCTCCGGGCCGGCGTCGCCGACATAGTCCCAGGGCGGATCGACCGGGAAACTCAGGCCGTCATCGCCCACCGCGCCGCCGCCCCACAGCGCCGCCAGCACGGCCAGCCCGACCGCGCACCGGTTTTGGCTCCTCACCGGCTCAGTCCTTGCGCGACCTGAGGCTGTCGATCGGCACCACCTGCGCCGCGCCGGGCTGATCGGCATAGACCGGACGCTCGCCGCCGCGCCCGTCGCGCTCGGCGAGCAGACGCTCGCGCTCGGCGATCATGCCGAGACAGCGACGCACGTCGTCGATGGTGGAGGCCGAGAGAGGATGGCGCATCCCCTGCGGCGGAGTGAGATCACGCACGATCGCGGTCAGCGTCTTGCGCATGGTGATCAGGATCTGCTGCTCGGGGGACAGTTCGCTCATGATCGATCCCTGCGGTGAGGGCGGCATGCCGCCGTGAAACCCCGCGGGCGAGACCGCCAGCCCGCGCCCCAATCTTGCATCAGCCGCCGCCGCCGGGCAATGGGGGAAGGGGCGACAGTCGCCAGCTACCAGCGATCAGCCCCCAGCCGCCAGTGGGCGTGCACACCGGCGTCAGCGGCGACAGACGAGCCCGCCCACCAACTGGTGACTGGCGGGCAGAGCCTCCCCTGCTCGTCTCGATCGTCTTTACCGCTGTCGTCGAGTACCAGCTTCCACATGAAAAGCGGCCGCTAAAGCGCTTTTAAAACGCTTTCTTTGCGCCCTTTGAGTCTTAGCGGTTCAATTTGCTGGCGGCTGACGGCTGGCGACTGGCGGCTGGCGCCCCTACCCAGCGCCGCCGATCAGCGCCTCGAGGCCGGCCTCGTCGAGGACCTCGACGCCGAGATCGCGGGCGCGGGCGAGCTTGGAGCCGGCGGCCTCGCCGGCGAGCAGATAGTCGGTCTTGCCCGAGAGGCTGCCGCTCACCCGCGCGCCCAGCGACTCGACCCACGCCTTGATCTCGGGCCGGGGGCGGCTCAGGGTGCCGGTGATGACCAGGGTCAGACCGGCGAGCGGTCGGGCTTCGGGCTCGACCGGGGCGTCATCGGCCTCCGCCGCGCCCTGCTCCGGCCAGTGCACGCCGACCTCGCGCAAGGCCGCGATCGCCTCGCGATTGTGCGGCTGGGCGAAGAAGGCGACGATGTGCGCCGCGACCACCGGACCGATGCCCTCGATCAGGCTCCGGGTCTCGGCGCGCAGGTCCTCGGCGCCGGCTGCGCGCAGCGCCTCGAGGGTGCCGAAGTGCTCGACCAGCGTCTCGGCGCGGGGCCGGGTCAGACCGCGTACGCCGAGCCCGAGCAGCCAATCGACCGGCGTCACCCCCGAGGTTGGATCGGCAGCATCGGCCAGGGCCGCGGCCAGGGCCGCGGCGGTCACCGGACCGATCCCGCGCACCCCGCGCCGCTGCACGAAGTCGCCCTCGCGCGCCGCCATCAGCGCGTCCAGCGAACCGAAGCCACGCGCCAGCGCGCGCGCCGTGCTCTCGCCGACCTCGCGGATGCCGAGCGCATAGACGAAGCGGGCGAGATCGGTCGAGCGGGCGCGATCGAGCGCGGCGATCAGGTTCGCCGCCGATTTCTCGCCCATGCGTTCGAGCCCGGCGAGCCGTGCCTGATCGAGCCGGAACAGATCGGCCGGTCCGTGCACCAGCTCGCGCTCGACGAGCTGATCGATCAGCTTGTCGCCCAGCCCCTCGATGTCGAGCGCGCGACGCGAGGCGAAGTGCTTGAGCGCCTCCTTGCGCTGCGCCGGGCAATAGAGCCCGCCGGAGCAGCGCGCCACCGCCTCGCCCTCGGGACGGACGACATCGGCCCCGCACACCGGGCAGTGTGCGGGCAGCGCCACCGCCTCGGCGTCCGCGGGACGACGCTCGACCAGCACCCGCACCACCTCGGGGATGACATCCCCGGCGCGCCGCACATAGACGGTGTCACCGATGCGCACGTCCTTGCGCACCACCTCGTCCATGTTGTGCAGGGTCGCGTTGGCGACCGTGACCCCGCCGACCTGGACCGGGGCGAGCCGTGCCACCGGGGTGACGGCGCCGGTGCGCCCGACCTGGAACTCGACCGCCTCGACCCGGGTGAGCGCCTCCTGGGCCGGGTATTTGAAGGCGATCGCCCAGCGCGGCGCGCGGGCGACGAAGCCGAGGGAGGCCTGATCGGCCAGCGCGTCGACCTTGAACACCACCCCGTCGATGTCATAGGGCAGCTGTTCGCGCAGCGCGCCGATGCGGCGCTGGTAGGCATCGCAGCCGTCCAGCCCGCGCACCCGTTCGAGCTGCGGCGAGAGCGGCAGTCCCCAATCGCGCAGTGCCTGCAGCATCTCATATTGGGTCGCGCACGCCGGCCCGCCCTCGACCGCGCCGAAGCCGTAGCAGACGAAGGCCAACGGTCGGGTCGCGGTGACCGCGGGGTCGAGCTGGCGGAGGCTGCCGGCGGCGGCGTTGCGCGGATTGGCGAAGGTGCGCTGATCGCTCTCGCGCATCCGCGCGTTGAGCCGGACGAAGCCTGCGGTCGGCAGCACGATCTCGCCGCGCACCTCGAGTAGGTGCGGCCAGTCGGCGCCGCGCAGCCGCAGCGGCACGCTGCGCACGGTCCGCACCTGGGCGGTGACGTCCTCGCCGCGGCGACCGTCGCCGCGGGTGGCGGCACGGCTCAGCACCCCGTCCTCATAGGTGAGATTGATCGCCAGCCCGTCGAGCTTGGGCTCGGCGACGAAGTCGACTGCCTCGCGCCCCAGCGCCCTGCCTACCCGGGTAGCGAAGGCGGCCAGCTCCTCGGTGCTCTTGGCGTTGTCGAGCGAGAGCATCGGCAACCGGTGCTCGACCTCGGCGAAGGCCGCCAGCGGCTCGGCGCCGACACGCTGGGTCGGTGAGTCGGGGCTGACCAGCTCGGGGTATTCGGCCTCGAGCGCCTGCAGCTCGCGCAACAGACGATCGTACGCGTCGTCCGGGATCTCCGGATCGTCGAGCACGTAATAGCGATAGTTGTGGTGGAGCAGTTCGGCGCGCAGCGCCTCGGCGCGGGCGCGCGCCGAATCGGGCGGGTTCAATTCAGGGTCACTCCGGCCCACAGGCGCTCGTTCTCACGCACTGCGCGGCGCATCTCTTCTTCTTTCTTGATCGACAGCGGTTTGCGGTGATCGTCGTGGACCTCGCCGTCGAGCATGGTGGCGAGCTTGCGGGCGGTGGCGATCATCTCGTCGAACACCGCCATATCCTCCGGCTCACCCTCGAGCTGGGCGAACAGCAACAGCCCGGGGGTGGAGAAGGTCTCCATCTCATCGAAAGGGAAGATACCGGGTTTGACCATGTTGGCCATGCTGAAGGCGTAACGCGGCTCGCCGTCGAGGGTATCGGTGTAGTGGAAGATCTCCATCTCGCCGGGGTGCAGGCCACAGGTCTCGGCCACGTCCATCAGCGCCTCGCCGGTGAAGGGCCGTTCGTCCGGGGCGACCACGCTCACCTGCAGCAACAAGGGCGCAGGCGGCTCGAGCGCCTGCTGGTGCGCGGCCTCGAGCGCGTCATCGAAGTCCTCGGGGGCGTCCTCTCGCGCCTCACGATGACGGGGATCGCGCGGCTCGTCACCGGCATCGAAGTCGCCGAGCGCCGGCTCGCGCTTGGCGCGGGTCGAGGCGCGCGCGGGCCCGGCGTCGTCATCGTCATCGGGACCGGCGGGGTCCTCGAGCTCGTGACCACGCTCCCAGAGATAGAGGGCAAGGATCAGGATGGCCCCCACGACCAACAGAATCAGGCGAAGCGTATCGGCGTCCATTCGGCTCTCGGTTGCTGCACGGGTGACGGGATCTCGCCCCGCGCAGAGGCGCGGGATTCCAGCGGACGGCCATGGCGCGACTCGGCCCCAGGCCCGCGTTTTCGTGCGCATGAGTATAACAATGCCGAGGCCCGGCGCTGTAGAGGGGCAGCGCCGCGCGAGCGCGATCAGTAACGGTGAACCGCAAAGACACAAAGGGCGCAAAGGATGAACAAAGTGATCAGCTACCAGCAAGCAGCCACCAGCGGGGATTGGCGCCAGTGCTGAAGCGGTAAGCATGGACTTTTCTTTGCGTCCTTCGCGCCTTGGCGGTTCAATCCCTTGGTCGCTGGTCGCTCGCTCTCACACCGCCGCCAGGCGCACCGCCTCGTCGACGTCGACGGCGACCAGGCGCGAGACGCCGGGCTCGTGCATGGTGACGCCGAGCAGGTGGTCGGCGATCTCCATGGTCACCTTGTTGTGGCTGATGAAGATGAACTGCACCCGGTCGGACATCGAGCGCACCAGCTCGCAGAAGCGCCCGACGTTGGCGTCGTCGAGCGGGGCGTCGACCTCGTCGAGCATGCAGAAGGGCGCCGGGTTCAACTCGAAGATGGCGAACACCAGGGCCACCGCGGTGAGCGCCTTCTCGCCGCCGGAGAGCAGATGGATGCTGGAGTTGCGCTTGCCCGGCGGGCGCGCCATCACGCTCACCCCGGTCTCCAGCAGGTCGTCGTCGGTCAGCTCCAGATAGGCGTGACCGCCGCCGAACAGCCGCGGGAAGATGGCCTGGAAGCCGCTGTTGACCTGCTCGTAGGTCGCCTTGAAACGGGTGCGGGTCTCGCGGTCGATCTTGCGGATCGCCTGCTCCAGGGTCTCGAGCGAGTCGGAGATGTCGGCGTGCTGGGCGTCGAGGTAGGTCTTGCGCTGCGACTGTTCCTTGAACTCGTCGATGGCGGCGAGGTTGATCGCGCCGAGTCGCTGGATGCGATTGCCGGTCTGGGTCAGGCGTTGCTGCCAGACCTCCTCGGTGGCCTCGGGGTCGAGACCCTCGAGCAGCGCCGGGGCGTTGGCGGCGGACTCGGCGAGCTGTTCCTCCAGGGTGCGCTGGCGTACCAACCGCTCCTGTCGCGCCAGGCGCAGCGCATCCAAGCCCTGATGGGCGCCGGCGAGCAGCTGTTCGAGACGCTGGCGTTCCTGTTCGAGCGCGCGCTGCTCGGCCTCGAGGGTCTCGACCCGGGCACGCGCCTCGCCCAGCCGGGCCTCGACCTCGAGGCGCAGTTCAAGCTGCTCCTCCAGCCGCTCGCGCTGCTCGGCCAGCGGCTCGACCCCCGCCTCCAGGCTGTCGAGCAGGGTCTCGCGCCGCTCGGCGAGCTGGGCGCCGCGCTCCTCGGCGCGGTCCAGGCTGTGACGGGTGGCGGTCTGCGCGGTGCGGTTGGACTCAACCCGCACCCGCAACGTCTGCGCCTGTTCGCGACAGCCTCGCTCGCGCTCGCGCCCCTCGGCGACCACCGCGCGCAGCCGCTCGCGTTCGCCGTCGAGCGACTCGCGCCGCTCGGCCAGGGCGTCGACCTCGGCGAGCAGGTCGTGCAAGCGCTCGCGCCGGTCCTCCATCTCCAGCAGCGCCTCGGCGCGCTGCTCCTCGAGCTCGGTCCGCTCCTCGGCGAGCGCCTGCAGACGGGCACGCTGGTGCTCGTCACGGGTGCGCAGCCCGGCCAGCTCGGAGCGCAGCGTGGAGAGCTCGCGCTGGTACTCGGCGAGGGTGGCGGCGCTCGCAGCACGCGCCTGCTCGGCCTCGGCGCGCGCGGCGCGACGCTGCTCGTCGTCCTCGAGCAGCGCCTGCTCGCGCGCCGCCAGATCATCGAGCCGCTGCTCGAGACCGCGGATCGCCTCGGCGCGCGCCAGCACGCCGTCGTCGTCGCTCGGCGGCGCGCACCACCAGTCGCGACCGACGCGCAGCCCCTCGCGGGTCACCCAGTACGCGCCGGCGGCAAGTCCGGCGCGATCGGCGAGCGCCTGCTCCAGGTCCTCGGCGGCCCATGCCCCGGCGAGCAGCGCGGTCAGCGGGCCGCCGCCGCGCACCCGCGCCGCCAGGGCATGGGCCGGCGCGGGCTCGGCGACTGCTGCGGTGTCGAACAACATCATCCCCGGCGGGATCGACTCGGGCCGCGCGAGCAGGCGCTGCGGCTGGGCGCAACCGAGCGCGCCGAGACGCTCGCCGAGCACGCACTCGATCGCCCGCTCCCAGCCCGGCTCGACCGTCAGCCCGTCGAGCAGACGGGGCGCGTCCTCCAGCCCGGCCTCGGCGAGCCACTGCGCGCGCGCGCCGTCGGCCTCGGCCAGCGCCGCCTCCTGCAGCGCCTGCAGGGAGGCGTGACGCCCCTTGGTCTGCTGCAGCTCGGTGCGGACCTGATCGAGTTCGGCGGCGAGCGCGCGCAGCGCCCGATCGTGCTCGGCGAGCGTCTCGGCGTGGGTGTGCTGGCGCTGCTCGAAGTCGTCGATCCGCGCCAGAGAGACCTCTTCCTGTTCCTCCAGCACCTCGATGCGCTCGTGGACGTCGGCCGAGCGCAGCCGCGAGACCTCCTCCTCGATCCGGCGCAGCCGCTCGCGATCGCGTTCGATTCGCTGCTCGATGGCATTGATCTGCGCGCGCTCGACCTGCGCCTGCTCGGCCGGCTGCGCCGCCTCGCGGTTGAAGCGGTCCCATTCCGCCTCCCACACCCGCAGTTGCTCCTCGGCGGTCATCACCGAGCCGGCAACCTCGGCGAGCGCTTGCTCGGCGCGGGCCAGCTCGGGCTCGTCGGCGGCGAGCGCCTGCTCCAGCTCGACCAGACGGGCGCGATCGCGTTCGAGATGACGCACCGCGTCGCCCTGCTCCTGGTCGAGCCGCGCCAGCTCGGACTCGGTGCGCGCGCGCGCCTGGCTGGCGAACTCGATCGCCTGCTCGGTGCGGGCGATCTCGGCGCCCACCGCGTAGAACTGCTCCTGGACCCTGTTGAAGACCTCGCCGGCCTCGGCGCGCGCAGCGCGACGCTGTTCGAGGTCGGACTCGACCCGGCGCTGCTCGGCGAGATGGCCCTCGGCGCCGGTCTCGGCCTCGGCGATGCGCCGATCGTCGGTGGCGATCTCGGTGGCCAGCGCGCGCCAGCGCAACGCCTTGAGTTCGAGCCCGAGCTGGCGTTCCTCGGCCTTGAGCCGGGTGTACTTCTCGGCGGTGGCGGCCTGGCGCTCGAGGTGTTCGAGCTGCTTGCCGACCTCCTCGCGCAGGTCGTCGAGCCGCTCCAGGTTCTCGCGGGTGTGGCGCATCCGGTTCTCGGTCTCGCGGCGGCGCTCCTTGTACTTGGAGATGCCGGCGGCCTCCTCGAGGAACAGACGCAGGTCCTCGGGGCGAGCCTCGATGATCCGCGAGATCATCCCCTGCTCGATGATGGCGTAGGAGCGCGGCCCCAGGCCGGTGCCGAGGAAGAGGTCCTGGATGTCGCGCCGACGACAGCGCGCACCGTTGAGGAAGTAGGTCGACTGGCCGTCGCGGGTGACCTGACGCTTGACCGAGATCTGCGCGAAGCGCGCGTACTCGCCGCCGGCGCGACCATCGCTGTTGTCGAACACCAGCTCGATGCTCGCCGTGCCCACCGGCTTGCGCCCGGTGCTGCCGTTGAAGATGACGTCGGCCATCGACTCGCCGCGCAGCATCTTCGCCGAGCTCTCGCCCATCACCCAGCGCACCGCGTCGATCACGTTGGACTTGCCACAGCCGTTGGGGCCGACCACCCCGACGAGGTTGCTGGGGAAGGCGACGCTGGTGGGGTCGACGAAGGACTTGAAGCCGGCGAGTTTGATCTTTTCGAGACGCATGCGAGAAACATACCGGAAGCCATGCAACGGGTACAGCGAAACGCGCCGAGCCCGCATGGCCAGCGGGCTGGCGCGTCATCGGGCGGACCGGCTCAGGGGGCGCGCAACAGCAGCGCGCAGGCCGCCGGCGGGGTCGGCTCGACGGCGCGCCCTCCGCCGCCCGGGCTACGCGCCTCGGCGCTGAACCACCAGTCGAGTTCGGCGCCACAGCCCGGCCCCGCCGGGATCGGGGACTGCGGCTCGCAGGCCGGGCTGTCCTCCGGGCAGGCCAGACGCACGTGCGTGTGGGCGTCGTGTCCCCACCACGGGCGTACCTTGCGCAGCCAGTCGCCGGCGCCACCGGTGGCGTCACAGAGCGCGCGCTTGATCGCCGGGTTGACGAACAGACGGTCGACCTCGGGGCGGCGCGCCGCCCACTCGATGAGAAAGCGCGCATCCTCGCCCCAGCGCCCGTTGACCCGATCGCCGCCGACCAGGCTCGGCGGGTCGCCCTCGTCGAGCAGCGCTCGCGCATCGGTCGGCGACGCCGCCAGGGTCAGCCACAGGTCGACGTCGAGCCCGTGCTGGTGGCTGCGATGACCGCCGGACATCCGCCCGCCGCGCGGCTGCGAGAGATCGCCGACCATCACCAGCCGCTCGTCGCGCGCCTGCTGCGCCCGGCCGAGCGCCTCGATCAGCGCGAGCAGACGCGGATGGCCGTAGTAGCGACCACGCCAACGGCGTACGTCGAGATAACCGACCCCGCTCGCGGGCAGTGCCACGGCACCGGCGAGACAGCCATTGGCCGGGGCGCCGATGACCTGCGCCGGACCGGCGCTCGGGCGCTCGACCCCGGGCCAGGGGTTGGCGACGGCGACGGCGCACCAGCCCAGGGACAGCGACAACAGCAACAGGGGACGCAACGGGCGAGAGCACAAGGGCGACATCCGGACCTCCGGGCCAGTGACGGGACGATGCCCCGAGCTTAACTCAGGGCCGGAAGGGCCACACCAACGGCGTCAGCGCGACGGTCACCACGCCCACCAGCAGGGTCAGCGGCACCCCGGCGCGGACGAAGTCGCCGAAGCGGTAGCCGCCGACGTTGAACACCATCAGGTTGGTCTGATAGCCGATCGGGGTGGCGAAGCTCGCCGAGGCGGCGATCATCAGCGTCAGCACGAAGGGCTCGAGCGCCACCCCCATGGTGCGCGCGGTCTCGACCGCGATCGGGAACACCAGCACCGCGGCGACGTTGTTGGTGGCCAGCGAGGTGAGCAGCGCGGTGGCGACGAACACCAGACCCAGCGCCGACCACGGCTGGCCGTCGGCGAGCCCGATCAGACCGCCGGCGAGCAGCGCCGCGGCGCCGGTCTTCTCCAGCGCCGCGCCGATGCCGAAGGAGGTGGCGATCACCACCAGCACCTGCCAGTCGGGCGCGCGCCGGGCGATGCGCCCGCTGGTGCAGCCGGTGAGGATCATGCTGCCGGCGGCCAGCAGCGCCGCCTCGAGCATGCTCAGCCAGCCGAACGCGACCACCACCACCATCGCCAGCACGATGGCGATGGCCAGTGGGGCGCGACCGTGCTCGAGCGGGTGCGAGTCGCCGATCTGGCTCACCAACAGGAAGTCGCGGACGTTGCGTTGGCGCTCGACGAAGTCCGGACGCGTTTCCAGCAGCAGGGTGTCGCCGGGGGCGAGGACGATGTCGCCGATCTTGCCGCGCACCCGTCGGCCGTTGCGCGAGAGCGCGATGATCACCGCGTCGTAGCGGTTGCGAAAGCGCCCGTCGCGCACGCTCAGTCCGATCAGCGGCGACTTGTCGGAGAGTACCGCCTCGACGAAGCAGCGCCCGGGGCGTGGCAGGTCGAGCTTGAACACCTGGTCGGTGGCGGGGATCAGCCCGCGGGTGCGCTGCAGCTCCATCATCGAGTCGATCACCCCGACGAACACCAGCCGATCGCCGGCCTGGAGCACCGCCTGCGGGGAGACGGCGGGCAACACCTGGGCGCCGCGCTCGATCTCGACCAGGAACAGCCCCGGGAGCTGACGCAGCCCGGCGGCCTCGATCGAGCGCCCGACCAGCGCACTGCCCGGCTCGACCAGCATCTCGGCGACGTACTCGCGCAGGTCGCCGTAGCCGGCCGCCGGGGGCTGGCGGCGCGGCAGCAGCCAGTCGCCGGCGAGCAGCAGGAAGCCGAGGGTGACCAGGGTCACCGGCAGACCGATCCACAACGGCTCGAACAACCCCAGCCCGGCGCCGCCCTGGTGCTCGATATAGAGCCCGTTGACCACCAGATTGGTACTGGTGCCGATCAGGGTGCAGGTCCCACCGACGATCCCGGCATAGGACAGCGGGATCAGCAACCGCGACAGCTCCAGACGATGACGTCTGGCCCAGTCCTGCACCGCGGGGATGAAGATCGCCACCACCGGGGTGTTGTTGAGCAGCGCACTGAGCGCTGCCACCGGCGCCATCAGCCGCACCCGCGCCGCGCGCGGTCCGCGCGGGCGGCCGAGCAGGCGCGGGCCGAGCCAGCCGATGGCGCCGGTCTCGGCCAGCCCGCTGACCACCACGTAGAGCACCCCGACGGTGAGCATGCCGGGGTTGGCGAAACCGGCCAGGGCCTCCTCGGCGGTGAGCACCCCGCTGACCAGCAGCAGGGTCAGCGCGCCACTGGTGACGATGTCGGGGGCGACCCGGGTGAAGGCGAACAACACGAAGCAGCAGGCCACCATCGCCAGACTGAACCAGCCCTGCCAGTCGAGTTGCGTCAACGCCTCCATGCCCGCCTCGCGCTCAGTCGGCGCGCCCCCGCTGCAGCGCCTCATAGCGTGCCTTGAAGGCCGCCTCGCGCAGCCGCGCCGCCTCCGCCTCGGCGCCGCACAGCGGACCGTCGCGCCAGGCGCCGCTGGCGTGGTCGAACACCGAGAAGCGATAGCCGCGACCGACCTTGAACACCGCCGTGACCTCCTCGCCGGCGCGTGCCAGCGCCGCGAGCTTGTCGAGCCCGAGCGCCGGGGTGGCGATCTCGACATCGACGACGGGCGCGGCATCAGGCGCGACGACGAGATTGAAACGATGGTCGTGGATCTCGCCATCGACGGCGAGCGCCACGGATTCGAGTTCGGGCAGGCGATCGAGCAGATAGCCGGCCATCAGCAGCCCGAGCCGGGTGTTGCCGTCCTCGATCGCGGTGAGCAGCTTGTCGGCGACGATCCGGCAGCGCTGCTCGCGATCCGGGTGCTCGACCCAGGTGCGTCCGAGCTGCCAGCCACGGTCCATGTCGCGATCGAGTTGGGCGAAGAACGCCGCCGCCTGTTCGAGCAGCGCCTCGGGCACCTCGAGTCGATGGGTCCGGTCATCGATGCTGACCTGCAGGATCATGTCGCCGCCTCCCTCGTGTCTCGACCAATCCGATCGCCCCGGGCGCGGGGCGACCATCACCGAGATCCCGACCAAGGAGATCCCATGTTGCAGATCATCCCCCAGCTACTCGGCCCGGCTCAACTCGACAAGGTCCACGCCACGCTGGCCGAACTGCCGGCGGTCGCGGGCACCCGCAGCGCCGGGCGCAGCGCGGCACGGGTCAAGCACAACCAGGAGCTGCAACCCGACCCCGAGCGGATGCAGCGACTCGCGCGCATCATCATGTCGGCGCTCGGCCATCACCCGGTGTTCCGCGCCGCCGCCCTGCCCGAGCGGGTCGCCGACCCGATCTTCGCCCGCTACCGCCCGGGGATGCACTACGGCGAGCACGTCGACGAGCCGATCATGGGTGGGGCCGGGGGACGGATGCGCAGCGACCTGGCGCTGACCCTGTGGCTCAGCCCGGCGGACGACTACGACGGCGGCGAACTGGTGATCCGGACCAGCTTCGGCGAGCAGCGGGTGCGGGGCGAGGCCGGCGACGCGGTGCTCTACCCCGCCTCCAGCCTCCACCAGGTCGCCCCGGTGACCCGGGGCGAGCGGCTGGTGGCGGTGACCTGGATCCAGAGCCTGGTGCGCGACCCGGCCCGCCGCGAGCTGCTCTACGAACTCGGCCAGGCCCGCGAGACCCTGCTCGAGCGCGCCCCCGACGACCCCGCCGCCCAGCGGGTCGACCGCAGCTATGTCAACCTGCTGCGGATGTGGGCCGAGCCGGGGTGAGGGGGATTCGAGCCATCAGCCGCCAGCCGCCAGCCGCCAGCCGCCAGCCAAAGTAGCCGACCCTGCCTCACTGCGGCTGATCGCTGATAGCTGGCGGCTGGTAGCTGGCGGCTGTTAGCTGGCGGCCGAAAGCCGCCGATAGGGGTGCGCAGACACGCCATGCTACACTCAGCGTTGTCTCCTCAACCCTCCACCTTCGGCAAGGACATGACCAGGCAGAAGACCTACCTCGTGATCTCGGCGCTCGGCGAAGACCACCCCGGTATCGTCGATCAGATCTCCCGGACCGTGCTCGAGCACGGCTGCAATATCGAGGACAGCCGGATGAGCGTCCTGGGTGGCGAGTTCGCCGCCATGCTGCTGGTCGAAGGAAAATGGAACACCCTCGCCAAGATCGAGAACGCGCTGCCCGAGCTCGAGCGCCAGCTCGGCATGACCATCGTCTCCAAGCGCACTGGCCAGCGTAACGCCGGGGCCAACCTGCTGCCCTATGCGGTCGACGTGGTGTCGATGGATCATCCGGGGATCGTCAACAACCTCGCCGCCTTCTTCGCCGAGCGCCGGATCAACATCGAGGACATGGCCACCAGCACCTATGCCGCGGCCCATACCGGCACCCCGATGTTCTCGGTGCATATCGCCGTGGGCATCCCCGCCGACATCCATATCGCCGGACTGCGCGACGAGTTCATGGACTACTGCGACGGACTCAACCTCGACGCGGTGCTCGAGCCGCTCAAGAGCTGAGTCGACGGCGATGCCCGCTTCCAATCCGGCGACGGCGACCGCACATCGGCGGATGAGCCATCGCTACAGGGAGCAAGACGCATGAGCATTGCCATCGGTGACCCGGTCCCCGACCTCGAGCTGACCGCCACCGGCGACCAGCGGATCCGGCTGACCGACTATCGTGGCCGCAACCTGGTGCTCTACTTCTACCCCAGGGCAAGTACCCCGGGCTGCACCCAGGAGGGGCTGGACTTCGCCGCCGCCCACGCCGACTTCGGCGCCGCCGACACCCTCATCCTCGGCGTCTCGCGCGACGGGCTGCGCGCGCAGCAGAACTTCAAGACCAAGCAATCCTTCCCCTTCGAGCTGATCGCCGACACCGACGAGCAGCTCTGCCGCGCCTTCGACGTGATCAAGCTCAAGACGCTCTATGGTCGCGAGAGCCTCGGTATCGAACGCAGCACCTTCCTCATCGACGCCACCGGCACCCTGGTGCGGGAGTGGCGCAAGGTGAAGGTCAAGGGGCACGTCGACGAGGTGCTTGAAGCGGCCAGGGGCCTGGCCCAGTAGCAGGCGGAGAGGGCGCGCCATCGCATCATGTCCCGCCACGCCCGCCGCAGGCCCCTCGCCTCCCCCCATCCTCACCCCGCCGGACGGACCTCCAGGGTACCGCCGGGTACGACCCCGACCGGTCGCGCCCGCCCCCCGAGGCCCGGCGCGCGGGCGTCCGCAACGGCGCGACCGACGCAACCCTGCGCGCCAGGCCACGCCCCAACCGCTCCCTGCAGACCGTCATGATCAAACGCGAAAACGACACTACCTGTCTGTTCGTCCTCGATACCAACGTGTTGATGCACGACCCGAGCGCACTGTTCCGCTTCCAGGAGCACGATCTCTTCCTGCCGATGGTGGTGCTCGAGGAACTCGACCGCGGCAAGAAGGGCATGTCCGAGGTCGCGCGCAACGTGCGCCAGGTCAGCCGCTTCCTCGACCAGCTGATGGGCGGGGCGGACAAGGCCGAGATCGACGCCGGACTAGCGCTCGGCCCGCTCGCCGGCAACGGCGGCGGGCTCGAGGCGGCCAGTGGCCGGCTCTATTTCCAGACCACGGCCTTCAAACTCGACCTGCCCGAGGCGCTCCCCGGCACCGTCGCCGACAACCAGATCCTCGGCATCGCCCAGGTGCTCAGCCGCGAGCGCCCGGACCGCCAGGTGATCGTGGTCTCCAAGGACATCAACCTGCGTATCAAGGCGGCGGTCCTCGGCATCGTCGCCGAGGACTACAGCAACGACCGCGTGCTCGACGACGCCGAGCTGCTCTACAGCGGTCACGACGAGCTGCCCGCCGACTTCTGGGAGCGACACCAGAAGGCGGTCGACGCCTGGCAGGAGGATGGCCACACCTTCTACCGCGTCTCCGGCCCCGACATCGCCGACTGGTACCCGGCGCAGTGTCTCTCGCTCGATCAGGACGACGGCTTCGAGGCGATCGTGCGCGACAAACCCGCCGAGACCGAGGCGGTGATCGAGCTGGTCGAGGACCATCGGGTGACGCGTCACAACGTCTGGGGCATCACCGCACGCAACCGCGAGCAGAACTTCGCGCTCAACATGCTGATGGATCCCGAGCTCGACTTCGTCACCCTGCTCGGCACCGCCGGCACCGGCAAGACGCTGCTGGCGCTCGCCGCCGGGCTGGCGCAGGTGCTCGACCAGAACCGCTATCGCGAGATCATCATGACCCGGGTGACGGTCCCGGTGGGCGAGGACATCGGCTTCCTGCCCGGCACCGAGGAGGAGAAGATGACGCCCTGGATGGGCGCGCTGATGGACAACCTGGAGGTGCTCACCCGCCCCGAGGGCGGCGGCGACTGGGGGCGCGAGGCGACCAACGACCTGCTGCGCAACCGCATCCGCATCAGCTCGCTGAACTTCATGCGCGGGCGCACCTTCCTCGACAAGTACATCATCCTCGACGAGGCGCAGAACCTCACCGCCAAGCAGATGAAGACCCTGATCACCCGCGCCGGCCCCGGCACCAAGGTGGTCTGTCTCGGCAACATCGGTCAGATCGACACCCCCTACTTGACCGAGACCACCTCGGGCCTGACCTATGTGGTGGACCGCTTCAAGCACTGGGAGCACGGCGGGCACATCACCCTGATGCGCGGCGAGCGCTCGCGTCTGGCCGACTTCGCCTCGCAGACACTGTGACCCCTGCCGGCGGACCCCAGGGTCCGCCCCTCCCGGTGCACAACCGACACCCCGCACCGGGAGGAGCCAACCATGCACGCCCGCGCCACCCTCGCGCTGCTGTCCGCGCTCATCGCCCCCGCCGCACTCGCCGAGCAACCCCCGCTCGACGTCGTTTATCACGTCTCCGAGACCGCCAAGGTCGCCTTCGTGCTCAACAACATCCAGAACCACATCGACGGCGCCGGCGGGCCCGAGCGGCTCAACGTGGTGCTGGTCGCCCACGGCCCGGCGATCCGCGCGCTCGACCAGATCGAGACCACCGACCGCATCCGCGACGCCACCGAGAGGCTGCGCGCGCAGGGCGTCGCCCTGGAGATCTGCGGCAACACCCTCAAGGGCTACGGCTATGCGCTGGAGGACCTGGTGCCCGGCTTCAGCATCGTCGAACAGGGCGGGGTGACCCGGATCGCCGAGCTGCAGTCGCGCGGCTATGTCTATCTGCGACCCTGAACGACGACGGCCCCCGCCCGATCGGGCGAGGGCCGTCGTCAGCTATCAGCTCTCGCGATGGTAGCCCTGGATACGCTCGATCTCGTTGCGCGAGCCGAGGATCACCGGCACGCGCTGGTGCAGCGCCTCGGGCTGTAGCGACATGATCCGTTCGCGCCCGGTGATCGCCGCGCCGCCGGCCTGCTCGACGATGAACGACATCGGGTTGGCCTCGTAGAGCAGACGCAGCTTGCCGCCCTGCCCCTTGGCGCGGATCTTCTCGTCCATCGGGTACATGAACACCCCGCCACGGGTGAGGATGCGGTGCACCTCGGCGACCATCGAGGCGATCCAGCGCATGTTGAAGTCCTCGCCGCGCTCACCCTCGCGCCCGGCCAGGCACTCGTCGACATAGCGCCGCACCGGCGGCTCCCAGAAGCGCATGTTGGATGCGTTGATGGCGAACTCGCGGGTATCGGCGGGGATCATCATCCCCGGGTGGGTGAGGATGAACTCGCCGATGTTCTGGTCGAGGGTGAAGCCGTTGACGCCGTTGCCGGTGGTCAACACCATCATCGTCGACGGGCCGTAGAGCGCGTAACCGGCGGCGACCTGCTCGGTGCCGGGCTGGAGGAAGTCCTGCTCGGTCGGTTCGGCGGTGTCGTCCGGGCGACGCAGGATCGAGAAGATGGTACCGACCGAGACGTTGACGTCGATGTTCGAGGAGCCGTCGAGCGGGTCGAAGGTCAGCAGATACTTGCCACGCGGATAGCGTGCCGGGATCGGGTAGATCGCCTCCATCTCCTCCGAGGCCATCGCCGCGAGGTGACCGGCCCACTCGTTCGACTTGAGGAAGACGTCGTTGGAGAGCACGTCGAGCTTCTTCTGCGTCTCGCCCTGCACGTTCTCCTGCCCGGCGCTGCCCAGCACACCGACCAGGGCGCCGTGGTTGACCATGTTGCTGATCACCTTGCAGGCGGTGACCACATCGTTGAGCAGCCCGCTGAAATCGCCCGTGGCCCCGGCGACGTGACGCTGCTCCTCGATGATGTACTGGGTGATGGTGGTGCGGTTGTTATGCATGACTCGTCCTCGTCTCCGCGTACATAAGTGTTATCGAATGGACGGCCAGTATAAGGGGTTCATCGTACCCCCAGAACCCCTACCCTTCCTGGGGTTTAGGCTTCAACTGTGGAGCATGCCCGATCGGCACCACGACCCTTGCACTAGACTAGTGTCGTGGTCAGTCGCCAACGATCGAACCGACAGCGGTCAGCCCAGGGCTTATGAAAGCACTCCCACCACCTCGAGACACCAGCCGTCAACAAGGTGTCACCTTGCTGGAGCTGATCGTGACCATCAGCATTCTCACCATCATCCTCAGCGTCGCGATACCCAGCTTCCGCGAGATCATTGCAACCAACCGTATCGCAGTGATCAACAACGACCTCCTGGAGGCGCTCCATGTCGCGCGTTCCGAGGCGATCAAGCGCGGCACACGCGTCACCGTTTGCAAATCGACCACCACATCGAGCAGCTCACCCGCTTGCGCTACCGGCGACTCCGGCTGGGAAAGCGGCTGGATCATCTTCTCCGACCGAGGCACGAGAGGTCAGATCGACGGCAACGATCAGACCATCATCGTACACGAACAAAACATCCCAGCCGTCACCATCACCACTGGGAACTCCTTCAAGGACTTCATCAGCTATCTCCCCTCCGGTTTTTCCCAGGGCAGCAGCGGCCTATCCAGCGGCACCTTCAGCGTCAACCTGCAAGACAAGGCACGCCACCTCATCATCAGTGCCAGCGGCAGGATCAGGACCTGCAGCGAAACGAATAAGGACGATTGCTGAAACCACTGGCGAAGACTTAGTCATGAACAAACTGTCGCCTATCAATTTAAAAAGATCGTCCTCCGGGGCAACTCTGATCGAGGTGCTCGTCGCCGTCGTCATCCTCTCGATCGGACTGCTCGGCATCTCCGGACTGCAGATGCGCGCACTGATGAACAATCAGAGCGCGATCAACAGAAACGCAGCCATCGTTCACGCTTACTCGATTTCCGAGGCAATGCGTGCGATCCCGGCCCGCGCCGCCGCTGGTGATTTCGACATCGGTCTTACCGAGGACAAACCGACAGGCACGTCTTTCCCGGAGGTCACATTGGCGAATTGGCGTGACCAGATTTACTCGACGCTCGGGGAAGATGCAACTGGCAGCGTCTCGTGCACCGGCAACAGTTGTACCATCATTGTGCAATGGGATGACTCTCGCGGCACGTCCGGCAGCGATCAGCAGCAATTCACCATCGAGTTATTACTGTGAAAGAGCCGCTTACTCCACTCCGATCGAGCAAGGGCTTCACCCTGGTCGAACTCATGATCGCCATGCTGCTCGGCCTGGTGGTCACCGGCGGCACGATCAGCGCGCTCATCGCCAACCGTCAGAGTCAACGAACGATCGAGGCGCTCGCGGAGACGATCGAGAACCAACGCACGGCCTTCGAGCTGTTGAGCCGGGACATCCGTCAGGCGGGCAGTACTGGCTGTGGCAACGAGCGGATTTCCAGCGTACTCAACACCTCCCCGGAGTGGTGGGCAACATGGCGTCCAATCCAGGGATATCAGGGTGACGAGGCCGCATCAGCGATCGACTTTTCATCGAGCAACGGCGGACGCGTCAATGGCACCGATGCATTACAGTTGCAGTCGATCCGCGACAACGGCTTTGCCGTCTCCACACACGACGTCGACAATGCCCGGATCACGATCGACCCGGCATCCACGGACATCGACGCTGGCGAGATCCTGATCGTCTGCGACAACGACCACGCGACACTCTTCCAAGCGAACACCTACAACCAATCATCCGGGATCATCGGCTACAGCGATACGGGCGGGACCCCCGGCAACTGCACCACGGGTCTTGACCATCCCCACGCATGCAAGCCGGCAGCGGCCAAGAACCACCAGTTTCCAAAGAACGCCTCTGTCTCCAGGCTCAATGCCACCTTCTGGTATATCGGCAACAATGGACGAGCGACTGAAGGCGGCCGAGGCCTGTATCGCGCAATGCTTGAGGTCGGAAGCTCAGGAACCCCGACATCATCCGCCACCGAGATCATCCCCGGCGTCACCGACATGCAGTTGCGCTACCGCCTCTCCGGCAGCGATCAGTTCGTCGACACGACGACGAACTGGAATGAGGTCAACGCAGTCGAGATCACCCTGACATTCGCCAGTACCGCACAGAACATCTCTGTCGACGCAAGCGCAACGGATGGCCGGATCATCAGACAGCAAACCTATCTGGTCTCATTGAGAAATCGCGCACAATGAACACGATCAAGCAGCCGATTTCGGGCACGCCATCCTCGCAGCGCGGCGCGGCGCTCGCCATCTCCATGATCCTGCTCATGGTCGCCACCCTGATCGGCCTCTCCGGAATCAAACAGGCAAGGGTCCAGGAGAAGATGAGCGCCAACACCTACGACCGCTCGCTCGCCATGCAGATGAGCGAGGCCGCGCTACGTGCAGCCCAGAGCGCGATCGCCGAGGACTGGGAGATCAGCGCACTCGGTGGAATCGACTGCTCTCCGACCAGTGCCAATAACTGCTCCCCTGTTCCACCAGAAACCTTCCAGAGCGACGGCACCAACTGGATCACCGTCGACACCGAATACCGAATCAACGATGGCATGGTCATCGGTGCACCACAATACCAGATCCACTATCTCGGCAAAGCCCCCAGTACGACCTCACTCAACTCCGGCAACAGTGCCAACAACATGCAGTATGGCGGCAGCGGCAGCGGCGGCGAGGTCGCTTACTATCGCGTCATCGCGCGAAGCGCAAGCCCGACAGCGGTACAGGATCGCGCACTCGTCGTCCTCTCCGGCATCTTCGAAAGGAACCTCTGAACTCGCGGGGCAAGCTCCATGCATACTGAACTCGAGAATCACATCAGAAGATCGGCCGCCAGAATCAAGCTGACACTCGCCACGCTCCTGATCTCACAGCTTGCATGCGCAGACATGGTTTCACAGATCCCTCTGTCCGTAGGAACCAATGTCCCCGGTAATCTCGCGCTGGTTCCTTCCGTGGAATGGCCCACGATCAACAGTGTCGCCAATCTCGGCGCATACACCGAGGATCGCGCCTACGCAGGTTATTTCGATTCAAATAAATGCTATCGCTATGAAGGGATCGATTCAGCCGAGGAGGAGCGCCACTTCTACCCTTCATCCACCACGAATAATCGCAGATGCTCAGGGGATGGCGAATGGAGTGGCAACTTCATGAACTGGGCAGCAACCCAAACCATTGACCCCTTCCGCGCAGCACTCTCGGGGGGATACAGATACCGCGACACTGTCGAAGAAACCTGGCTACAAAAAGCGAGGCATGACGGCCAAGGCGGCACCAATGTGTATCCCGAGAGAAGAACACCTCAATCCGGAAGTAATGCATCACTTATCTCTGGCGCAACCCCATTCGAGGCGGACTGGATAAACATTCGCATCAATGGCCTCGGCAACAGGATGTATTTCACCTTGCCGAACGATTTCAGCTCGACTAGTGACACACAGACGAGCCAACAGGTGTTCGACGACTCTGACTTCTCATCCGGCTGGATTCAATATCGCAACGGAGAGGTTTCAAGAGACAGTTCGCGCTCTGTCGACGCGATAACAGGAAGTCTAAGAAAGACAGATTCGAACGACCCCAACGGCGGCTACAAGACAATGTCCCAGACGGTCGATAGAAATTTCATATTCACCGGCTGGATTTATCGCCCTTCCAACAGCGGCGGAGGAAATGCCGACCGTCTTTCCATCAGCGACTCCGATTTCGACGGCTACGGCGTCGTATTCACCAGCACACAATTTGGCATCGAGAAGCGTAGCGATGGCAACCCATCATCCCTTGGCTCTAGACAGAGCTGGAACAGACCGGAAAACGAATGGTATCGCTTCGTCCTTACATCATATGATGACGGCGAAATTTCCTTAGAGGTCTACGACGACAGAAACCAGCAGCTCGGCAGTATCAGCGGGATCACCGACAGTAGTTATAGCAGCTTCGACCGTATCGTCATCCATGGCGGCCACACGTATTATGTCGACAACCTGTCCGTATCGACAACGGATAGCGACATACCCTACCCGCTGAAGTCTTCCGATTCCCAGTCGAGCACCTTCGAGGCTCATGTCCGCGTCAAGGTCTGCGACCCGAGTGTTTCCCTCGAAGACAATTGCGTGCGATACGGCAGCCATTACAAGCCAGAGGGGCTACTTCAGGAGTACTCCAGCAGGATTCGCTATGCGGTCTTCGGATATCTGAACGACTCGAACAAATATCGGGACGGTGGAGTACTCAGGGCCGGGATGCGCTTCATCGGCGAGAACATGATCGATGACTCCGGGCTCACCATCGAGAACCCGAACCCCGAATGGGACCTGGCGACCGGCGTCCTGACCCCAAACCCAACCCCATCGGATATCACCTCGACGCTCATCGCAGCTGGTGTCGAGGATAGCGGCGTCATCAACTATCTCAACAAGTTCGGCGAGATGACCAGTGCGAACCACAAGAGCATCGACCCGGTCAGCGAACTCTTCTATGCCGCACTACGCTACTTCAAGCATCAGGGAAATGTCCCCGAATACTCGGACATCTCGGGCTCCGACGACCAGAAGTACCAGCTTGCCGATGGCTTCCCCGTCATCACCTCATGGCAGGACCCCATCCAGCACTACTGCCAGAAGAGCGTCATTCTCGGTATCGGCGACGCCAATACCCACAGGGACAAGAACCTCCCGGGAAACAGCAGGAGCAGCGACGAGCCAGCAACACCGAGCGAGGTCAGCGGTGACAGCAGCATCGACGTCGTAACCGCAACCCAGCGCGTCGCACTGCTCGAAGGCATCACCATCAGCACCCCCTTCACCGGACGCGAGAACTCGGCCTACATCGTGGGGCTCGCCTATGACGCCCATACCCGCGATATCCGTCCAGATCTTATCGACAAGCAAACCGTGTCGACCTACTGGGTCGATGTCCGCGAGGCACAGAAACTGGAATCCCGAGCGCGCAACCAGTACTGGCTCGCCACCAAGTACGGCGGCTTCTCCGTACCGAACGACTACCGAACCTACGAGCAGACCGAACCACTCCCCGACAGCTGGTGGCACACAACCGGCGACATCCTGTCGACAGGCGACAAGCGCCCCGACAACTTCTATGTCGCCAGCGAGGCCGACAAGATGATCGAAAGCCTGACCCAGGCATTCAGCAACATCGTCGAGGAGACCGTGGGAACCGGGAGCGGACTGGCGACCAACTCATCGGAGCTGAGTACCGACACCAGAAGCTACCAGGCAAGCTTCGTCAGCGGTTCCTGGGACGGAGATGTCGAGGCCTTCAGCATGGACACCCAGACCGGAGTGCTCAGCGAAACACCGGAGTGGAGCGCAAACGACGCCCTTCCTGCCTGGGATGCCCGCAAGATCTTCTTCAACCGCCCGGACTCGCAAACCGCCGAACCTTTCACCTGGGATAATCTCAGCGGCGCTCAGCAAGCCCTCCTGCAATCGAGCTCGATCGTCGACTATCTCCGTGGAGACACCTCGAACGAAACGCCGAGCGGAACCCTGAGGAGTCGCCAGCACCTGCTCGGCGACATCGTCAACTCAGCACCGGTCCATGTGTCCTCACCCGACCCGTCCTTCTATGTCGGTGCAACCTTCCTCGGCGCCAGTAGCTATGCCAATTTCAGTCGCAACCAGCAGAGTCGTTCAGCAACACTCTACGTCGGCGCAAACGACGGCATGCTGCACGCATTCGACGCCGCCACCGGAGAAGAGATCTACGCATTCATCCCCAACGCTGTCTTCTCGAAGGGCCTCGTATCCCTGGCCAACCCCGACTATGCCCATCGCTACTTCGTCGATGGTGAGCTGACGGTGGCAGACGTCTATACCTCCGGGGCCTGGAAGAGCGTGCTGATCGGGACCCTGGGGCGAGGTGGCCCCGGGGTATTCGCACTGGATGTCACCGATCCGACCAACATTTCGCTGCTCTGGGAAAGGGATGAGCAGGACATCCCCGGACTCGGTCGCAACATCGGCAAGCCGATCGTCGCTCAGGTCGACGACGGCGAGTGGCGCGTTCTGCTCGGCAACGGCCCGGACAACCAGAGCGGCACGGCCCAACTGTTGATGATCGACGTGGCCGATGGCAGCGCGGTAAGCGTGGAGCCGACGACGGAAACCGACAACGCCTTGTCCGCGATCTATGCATGGGACTCGAACGGTGACGGCTTCACCGACACTGTCTATGCCGGCGACCTAAAGGGCAACCTGTGGAGATTCGAGAACCTCTCCAGCAACACCCCACAGAGCAGGTTACTGTTCAGTGCAACGGATGCCTCGAACACCTCCCAACCCATCACCGTCGCGCCATTGGTCGGCGTCGATCCCGACAGCGACCTACGCTGGGTCTTCTTCGGCACTGGCCGTTATCTCAACGAGACCGACATCACCGACACGCAAGTGCAAAGCTGGTACGGCCTGGTCGACGAAGGTCAAACCATCTCCAGCCGCTCCAACCTCGTCGCGCGTCAGATCGAGGCCGAAGGGCTGGTCGACGAGCTGGCCGTCAGGGTCGTTTCCGCCGGTGACAGCGAGGATCTCGAGGGCAAGAGCGGGTGGTACATCGATCTCGTCTCGCCGATCAATGGTCGCGAGGGTGAACGCATGACCCTGCCCAACCAATTCCAAGGGGAGGTCCTGTTCGGTACCACCCGTATACCCGACTCGAGTGACAGTTGCCAACCCACGGGTAACGGCTTCGTCATGGCGATCGACCCCTTCACCGGAGCCAGGCTTAGCGAGGGGATCTTCGACATTGACCGAGACGGAGAATTCGACCAGAGTGACGCGCTCGAGGTCAGCGGCGAGCCAATCCCGGTATCCGGGGTCGGATTCTCGCACGTTCCGAACCAGCCGACCTTCGTCGCCAACTTCATGCAGGTCGTTCTCGACAACAGTGACACCGAGACGATCCAGATCCGTGCACCGGAGAGTTCGATCAACCGCGCCTCCTGGCGAGAGATCCTGGAGTACTAGGTCATGAGAAAGAATCACAGCGCTGGTTTCTCGCTGATCGAGTTGATGATCACCGTTGCCATCATCGGAATACTGGCAGCGATCGCTTATCCATCCTATATCGACCAGGTCACCAAGACCTATCGTGGACGAGCCAAGTCCTGCATCGGCGAATACGCTCAGTTCATGGAGCGTTATTACACCGAGAAAATGTCTTATGCAGACGCAGTCCCAAACCTGTCCTGCAGCAGCGACGACAGCATGGATACCAGGTACACCATTTCAGTCAAGGACCTCAGCCGCAGCACCTACACCATAGAAGCAATCCCCATCGGCGCACAAAGCACACATGACACCAAGTGCGCGACACTGAGCCTGGACCAATCAGGGAAGAAGGGGGCATCCGGTAGCGGCGGCGTTAGTGGCTGCTGGTAAACCCCGACCGGAAAACGGACATCCAAATCATATGAACCGGCCAAACTCCCCGATCGATTCAGGAACGACACCATTCCCCGGAACCGAAAAAAAACGTCCCTCGATCCCTTTATGTCTCTGCTCTCAGCCATCCCGCAAGGAGCGCTTCTCCTAGACAAAGGACTGCGCATCACCGAAATCAATCGCCCGCTTCTCGAACTGGTCGGCAAGCCCAACACCGACCTGCGTGGCACATGCTTCAGCGACCTGCTGGCAAACCCCTCCCCCGCGCTACTCGCACAGTTCGACATCGCCACTCACGAGGCATCGCCGCGGCGACTGAATATCCTGCTGACGACCAAGAACGGACAGCTGAGGGCGCAGCTGACGGTATCGCCCTACCAAGACCAGGAGACGCAATGGCTGGTGATGGTCATGGATACCGCCTGGAGCGAACTCGCAAACCAGTATCCAGCCCATACCGAAGAGGCCCAAGCCTTCGCCCGGGTCGCCAACTGGCAGCTCGAGGTGGCGACCGGTCAGGTCCGCGTCACCCGTACCTGGTACGACATCTGGGGGCTGCCCCCGACCGAGACGCTGATGCTCGAGGACGCGCTCGGGCTCATCCACCCCGACGACCGTCCGCGCGTCGAACAGGCCCTCGAGCAGGCTGGAGAGTCCCAAGCACCGATCCAGGTGCGCTTCAGGCTGCAGCGCCCCGATGGCAGCGAGTGCTGGATCGAGGGCACCGGCCACATCGACCCGCGCGCCACCGAGAGCGACGCCCGTATCTGCGGCGTGGTCATGGACATCACCGAGCGCTACCGCGCCGAGCAGGCGCTCTCGCACTACAGCGAGATCCTCTCGGCCTCATCCGAGCGGCTCGCCTTCGTCGATCCCGAGCACCACATCCGCGCCGTCAACCGCGCCTTCCTCAACGCGCTCGATCGTGACTACGACGCGGTCATCGACCAGCCACTTGGCCGGGTGATCTCCGACCAGACACTCGGTGCCGCGCTGCAGCAGGCACTGGAGCGCTGTCTCGCGCACGCCAAGGAACATGCCGAGGACCTGCGTCGCCCCGGCCCCGACGGCGAACCACGCGACCTCGAGATACGGGTCAGTCCGCACCGCGGCGAGGACGACCAGCTTGCCGGCGCGGTGATCAATGTCCGCGACGTCACCCTGGTGCGCGAGGCCGAACGCCGTCTGCTGCAGTCGGCCGCGGTCTATGCCGCGACCTCCGAGGGCGTGCTGATCACCGACCCCGAGGGCGGCATCGTCGCCGTCAACGCCGCCTTCAGCCGCATCACCGGCTACACCGAGGCCGAGGTCCTCGGTCGCAATCCCAGCCTGCTCAACTCGCACTGGCACCCGCGCAGCTTCTTCGTCGGCATGTGGCGTCACCTGCTCAAGCACGGCTCCTGGATCGGCGAGGTCTGGAACCGCCGCAAGGACGGCGAGATCTATCTCCAGCGCCTGGCCATCCACCGCATCGTCGACGCCCGCGGCAACCTGCTCAACTATGTCGGCGTCTTCGCCGAGCACAGCGCCACCCTCAACACCCCCCGCCGCGCCGAGTACCTGGCCCACTACGACCAGCTCACCAAGCTGCCCAACCGGCTGCTGTTCAACTCCCGCCTGGAGCACGCCATCGAGCTGCGCCAGCGCAAGCAGATCCCGCTCGCGCTCTTCCTCATCGACCTCGACCGCTTCGCCAACATCAACACCCATCTCGGTCCGCAGATCGGCGACGAGCTGCTGCGCTCGGTGGCGCTGCGCCTGCGCAGCGAGATCCGCCCGGCCGACACCCTCGCCCGACTCAGCGCCAACCAGTTCGGCCTGATCTTCGAGGAGATCCCCGGGATCCGTGAGGCCGAATCGATCGCCCAGCGACTGCAGAACTGTCTCGCCGCGCCCTTTCACATCCGCGAGCACGAGGTCTTCGTCACCGCCAGCATCGGCATCGCCTTCGACCCCAGCACCGGCCGCGACCGCGACCTGCTGCTCGCCAAGGCCGAGTCGGCGCTGCGCGCGGTCAAGCAGGGCGGACGCAACGCCTATCGCTGTCTGGCGATCCACACCGATGCCGCCGCCGAGGAGCGCCAACGGCTCATCGGCCAGCTGCGCGAGGGGCTCGAGCGCGGCGATTTCCAGCTCCATTACCAACCGCGCGTCGACGTCGAGTCGGGTCGATGGTGCGGCATCGAGGCGATGGCGCGCTGGAACCAGCCACAACTCGGTCTGGTCGCGCCCGAGCGCTTCCTGCCACTGACCGATGACGGCGGCTTCCTGGTCGAGCTCGGTCACTGGACGCTGAACCGCGCCTGCGAGCAGTTCCAGCACTGGCGCAGCCGGGGGCTGCCGGTCGGACGACTGGCGCTGAACGTCTCCGAGCCGCTGCTGCTGCGACTCGATCTGGCCAGCACCATCGCGCGCGCGCTCGACACCCACGGACTCGACGGCGATCAACTCGAGCTGGAGTTCACCGAGGGGCTGCTGCTCAAGCACAGCGATCAGATCGTCGAGCTGTTCGCCGCCCTGCACCAGCTCGGCGTCCACCTGACGCTGCGTGACGTCGGCGCCGGCTGGCTCGCCCCCTCGCTGTTGCGCCGGCTGCCGGTGGGCACCCTGAGCATCCATCGCGGCTTCATCGAGAACCTGCCCGAGGCCCAGGAGGATCTCGACGTGGTACACGCGGTCATCGCCCTCGCCCAGTCGTTCGAGATCGGCCTGCTCGCCGATGGCGTACGTACCGAGGGTCAGCGCGAACTGCTGCTCACCATCGGCTGTCCGCACGCCCAGGGCGAACTCTACGCCCCGCCGCTTCCGCCCGAGCAGCTCGAGCACCGTATCAGTCAAAAGCCCGCGCCCCGTCCACCCAAGCTGCGCGGTAGCTGATCGCCCCTCCGTCTAGCCCGGCCGCGCCCCGGCGCGCGGCCTGACCCAGCAGTGATACATCGCCGTGAAGGTCAGCGGATGATCGCGCTCGAAGGTATCGAGCCGCGCCAGATCGGCCACCGTCGGATCCTCCGGGAAACGCGTGCGATAGGCTGCGCGCCGGGTCGGATCGAGCTCGACCCCGAGCAGCTCCAGTCCGGCATCACTGAACAGATCGGCAAGCCCAGACGGCGTGAAGCAGTGTTCCTGGACGTGGAACAGCAGATCGCGACAACCGCTCATCGAGTGGAAATCGGGCGAATCGAGCAGCGGACGCAGCACCCGCTCCTCGTCGGCGGCCTCGATCAGTCGCTGACGGGCGCGACGGATCCGCGCCGGGTCGTCACCGATCCCGACGGCATCCACCAGCGCCCGCGCACGATACACGGCCGCGCGTGCCCGCTCGCTGTAGAGCCCGAGCAGCATCACCCCGCCGGGCCGCAGACGCCCGACGAGCACCCGCACACCGGCGAGCGGATCGTCGAGATGGTGCAACACCCCCACCGACTCGATCAGGTCGAAGCGCTCGTCGAGCGCGGCGAGCGCCAGCAGATCGGCCTGGGCATAGCGCACCGCGACCCCGAGGGCCTCGCTGCGCGCGCGGGCATGGCAGAGACTGCGTAGCGACAGGTCGATCGCCAGCACCCGCGCCCCGCGCAACCGCCGCGCCGTGGCGATCGCGTGCTCGCCGGTACCGCAGCCGGCGACCAGCACCTCGGGCGTCTCCGGACAGGTCACGCCCTCCAGCTCGACGCCGGGCAGACGCTGGCGCAACAACGCCGGCAGGTCGGGCGCCGGCGTCAGTACCGGCTCGCTCACCCGCCAGCGCGGATAGGGGTTGCGCTCGTACTGCGCGCGCACCCGCCGGCTCACCACGTCCTCGGTGAGCGCCCAGCGCTCGATGTGTTCGAGCTGACGCCGCTCGGCCAGGGGCTCGACGAGCTGGCGCTCGAGCAGGGGCTGCAGCCCCTCCGGCCAGTCCCGCTCGAGCAGACGCTCGGCGAACGGGATGGAGCCGAGCGGCAGATAGGCGGCCAGCGCCGCCACCCGCTCGGCGGCGATCGGCGCGCGCCAGCGCAGCGCCTCAGCGAGCTCAGCGCGCAGCGTCGCGACCCGCGCGGTCTCCTCGGCGTCCTGGTCGTGGACGAACTCGGCAAGCTCGCACTGCTGCGCGATCGCCACCAGCAGCGCCAAGCCGTCGGTGTCGAGTCGCCCCTGCTCAACCTCGACGAGCAACGCCCGGCGCAACAGGGTCAGCAACCGCTCGAGCCCGACATCACCGAGGATCACCCGTGGCAGCAACGCCATCAGCAATGCGTCGGCGAGCAGGGCCGCAACCACCGGAGCACCGCCGAGCGCTGCCAGGGTCGGCGCCCCCGGCCAGTGCGCGGCGACACGCGCGAGCGCCGCGGCGATGACCGGCTCGGCGTGCAGCAGCGCACAACTGGGCACGAGCAGCCGCTGCGGCATACACCAACACTCATCCAGCGCCCGTACCAACAGGCCGCGCAACGCCGGGGACGGCGCGTCGGGGCGCAGCATCTCGACACTGCGCACCCAGTTAGCGCGCGCCTGCACCAGCCCGGGATCGAGCGCCAGCGCCCGTTCCAGCAAGGGGCGCGCGGCAGCGGCGCGATCGAGCGCGAGCAAGGCACCGGCCTGGTTGTTGAGCGCCGCCGCCGAATCGGGCGCCAGCGCCACGGCGCGGGCCAGCGGCACGAGCGCCGCCTCGCTCCGGCCCAGCGTCTGCAGCGCGGCGCCGAGATTGCCGAGCACCATGGGGTCTGCCGGACGCAGCGCCCGGGCGCGCTCGAGCACCTCGAGGGCACGCCCGGGCTCGCCCAGATCGAGCAGCGCGCGGCCCAGGGTATTGCGACACTCGGGATCGTCCCCGGCCAGCGCCAGCGCCCGCTCCAGCGCATCCAGCGCCGCGCGTGGACGGCCCTCGGCGAGCAACACCGAACCGAGCGCCTTCCAGCCGAAGGCCGCGCCCGGACGGGTCGCGGTGAGACGTCGAGCCAGGGTCTCGGCACGTGGCAGATCGCCACCGCGGAAGGCATCGACCAGGGCCGCCTGCGTGCTCGCATCGTGCGACGCGGCCGCCGGACGTCGTGCTCGCCGGCTCATCCGTCGATCTCCGCCAAGGCGGCGCGATGGCGCGCGGCGAGCGCGACATAGTGTTCGGCCGAGTAGTCGATCTGCGCCCGCTCGCGTTCGCTCAACGGACGCACCGGACGCGCCGGCGCGCCCAGCCACAGCTGACCGCCGGCGAGTTCCTGCCCCGGGGTGACCAGGGCGCCGGCGCCGAGCAGGGTGTAGGGATGGATCAGGGCGCCGTCGAGCACCCGGGCGCCGCTGCCGATCAGACAGCGCTCGCGGATCTCGCAACCGTGGAGCAGCGCCTGATGACCGACGGTGACCCGCTCACCGATCAGCAGCGGCGCGCCGCCCGGTCGGAAGGGCCCGTCGTGCGAGACGTGCAGCACGCAGCCGTCCTGGATGTTGCTGGCGGCGCCGATCTCGATGCGCTCGACATCGCCGCGCACCACGCACCCCGGCCACACCGAGGCCGCGGCGGCAAGCCGCACCGCACCGATCAGCACCGCACTCGGGTCGACCCAGGCGCCTGGGTCGATCTCCGGGCCACGCCCCTCGAATACACGGATCGGACACATCACCATCGCCTCACTCGATCTGACACGGATCGCCCCAGCATGACCGCGCCGGACACACCCCGCAAGCCGCGGGCTTGGCCGCGCGCAACACAGCCGCTACCCTGCCCGCCATGCGCCGCACAGGAACCCGCATCATGCATCTCATCATCAAGGGACTCGGCTGGCTCGGCCTGCTGATCCTGCTCGGTCTCGCCGGGCTCGCGCTCAGGGTCGCGCTCGACGGCCAGGCGGTGGTCCCGGAGCGCGCGCCGCTCAGCGCCGCCGACCATGCCTGGGCCGAGGACTGGTTGCGTCACAACCGCCCGCGTGACCGCCTCGCCGGGATGCCGACCATGGTCGCGCTCAGCGCCACCGAGGCCGAGCGGGTGGCCAACCATCTGATCGCCCGGATCGGCGCCGAGGGACGCGCCGCGGTCCAGCTCGCCTCCGGGCGACTCGACCTGCAGGGCTCGATTGCGCTGCCCTGGGTGGGACCCGGACGCTATCTCAACCTCGAACTCGGTCTGGTCGAGACCGACGGGGCACTGCCCGAGGTGGTCAAAGCCCGGGTCGCCGGACTGCCGCTGCCCGCCGGACTGGTGCAGGGCCTGACCGAGCGACTGCTCGATGCGCTCGGTCAGAGCCGGTTGGTACAGCGCACCCGGCTCGGACCGGAGCGGATCAGTGTGATCTACACCTGGCAGGCCGACGGGCTGGAGCGCCTGGCCAGCAGCCTGATCGCCGACACCGACCGCCCCGCCATGCTCGCCGCGCAGCGCCGGCTCGGCCGGCATCTCGCCGAGGATCGCTCGGCGCCCGATCTCGCCACCCTGCTCGGCGTGCTGCTCGGCGCGCCGAGCGAGGCCCCGCTCGCCGACAACCGCGCCGCGCTGCTGCTGCTCGCGCTCTATGTCAACGGCCAGCAGTTGCACGATCCCGAGGGCGCGCGGCTGCCACAGCGCACCGTGACCCTGCGCAAGCGCGAGGACCTCGCCCAGCACTTCACCGCCTCGGCGGCGCTCGCGCTCGAGGGCGGCGACCTGTTCTCGACCCTGGTCGGTTGGTACAAGGAGCACAGCGACAGCGACGGCGGCAGTGGTTTCAGCTTTGCCGACCTCGCCGCCAACCGCGCCGGCATCCGCCTCGCCACCCTCGCCACCGCCACCCCGGAGCAGGCGCGCTGGGTGCGCGAGCGGGCCCGCGCCGGGCTGATCGAGGACGATTTCATGCCGCGCATCGCGGGGCTGCCGGAGGGGATGAACAAGACCGAGTTCGCCGCCCGTTTCGGCGACACCGAGGACCCGCGCTACCGCCGCATCGCCGAGCACATCGAGCGGCGCATCGACGCCCGACCGCTCCATCGCGACGCGCCCTGATCAGAGCGCGTCGAGCGCCTCGCTGAGGGTGCGCACGGCGACGATCTCCAGGCCCTCGACACCGCCCTTGGGGACGTTGCCGGCCGGGGCGATGACCCGGCGAAGCCCATGCTTGACCGCCTCACGCAGCCGGTCTGGGCCATTGGGCACCGGACGCACCTCGCCCGAGAGTCCGACCTCGCCGAACACCGCCAGCTCCAGCGGCAGCGGGCGGTCGCGATAGCTCGACAACACCGCCATCAGCACCGGCAGGTCGGCGGCGGTCTCGCCGATCCGCACCCCGCCGACGACGTTGACGAAGACGTCCTGGTTGAACATGCCGATGCCGCCGTGACGGTGCAGCACCGCCAGCAGCATCGACAGGCGGTTCTGATCGAGCCCCAGCGCGACCCGGCGCGGATTGGCCAGCGAGCTCTCGTCGACCAGCGCCTGGACCTCGACGAGCAACGGCCGGGTGCCCTCGCGGGTGACCATCACCAGACTGCCGGGGGTCGGCTCGTCGTGACGCGAGAGGAAGATCGCCGAGGGGTTCTTGACCTCGCGCAACCCCTGGTCGCCCATCAGGAAGACGCCGAGTTCGTTGACCGCGCCGAAGCGGTTCTTGATCGAGCGCACCAGGCGGAAGGCGCCGCCCGACTCGCCCTCGAAATAGAGCACGGTGTCGACCATGTGTTCGAGCACCCGGGGACCGGCGAGTGCGCCCTCCTTGGTGACATGACCGACGAGGAAGACCACGGTGTCGCGCTGCTTGGCGAAACGCACCAGCTGCGCGGCCGACTCGCGCACCTGCGACACCGAGCCCGGCGCCGACTGCAGCTGCTCGGTGAACAGGGTCTGGATCGAGTCGACCACCATCACCCGCGGCTGCTCGGCGGCGGCGTGATAGAGGATGCGCTCGACACAGGTCTCGGGCAGCAGCCGGATGTCCTCGCCGTCGAGCCCGAGCCGGCGCGCGCGCAGACTGATCTGCTGCGGCGATTCCTCGCCGCTGACATAGAGCACCCGGCGGCTACTGGCGAGCGCCGCGCAGGCCTGCAGCAGCAGGGTCGACTTGCCGATGCCGGGATCGCCGCCGAGCAGGATCACCGAGCCGCCGACCAGCCCGCCGCCGAGCACCCGGTCGAGCTCGCCGATGCCGCAGGCGGTGCGGGCGCGCTCCTCCGGGGCGACCTCGGCCAGGGTCTCGACCACCGCCCCGCCGGCGAGCCCGGCATAGCCGCCGCCACGCGCCGCCGCCGGACGCGCCGGCGCGAGCTGCTCGTTGAGGCTGTTCCAGGCGCCGCAATCCGGACACTGGCCGGCCCACTTGGGCTGGCTCGCGCCGCACTCGCTGCACACATAGCTGGTCTTGGGCTTCTTGGGGGGGGTCGCCATCCGCGTTCAGTCTCCAGGGGTCAGCCGTCGTCGCCCTCGCCGTAATAGCTGCCGATATAGTTCTCGAACTTGGTGTACTTGCCGAGGAAGGTCAGCCGGGTGGTGCCGATCGGGCCGTTACGTTGCTTGCCGATGATGATCTCGGCAATCCCCTTGTCGGGGGTGTCCTCGTGATAGACCTCATCGCGATAGATGAACACGATGAGGTCGGCGTCCTGCTCGATGGCGCCCGACTCACGCAGGTCGGACATCACCGGGCGCTTGTTGGGGCGCTGTTCGAGGCTGCGGTTGAGCTGCGAGAGCGCGATCACCGGGACGTCGAGTTCCTTGGCCAGGGCCTTGAGCGAGCGCGAGATCGCCGAGATCTCGGTGGCGCGGTTCTCCCCCACCCCGGGCGCCTGCATCAGCTGCAGATAGTCGATCACGATCAGCGCCAGGTCGCCCTGTTCGCGCTTGAGCCGGCGCGCCCGTGCGCGCACCTCGGTCGGCGACAGCGCCGGGGTGTCGTCGATGAACATCTTCGCCGAGGCGAGGATGTTGACCGCCGAGGTCAGTCGCGGCCACTCGTCGTCCTCGAGCTTGCCGGTACGGATGCGGTGCTGATCGATACGCCCGAGCGAGGACATCATGCGCATCGCCAGCGAATCGCCCGGCATCTCCATGCTGAACACCGCCACCGGACGCTTCGACTGGATGGCGACGTGCTCGGCCATGTTCATCGCAAAGGTGGTCTTGCCCATCGACGGACGCCCGGCGACGATCACCAGATCGGAGGGCTGCAACCCGGAGGTCATGCCGTCGAAGTCGGTGAATCCGGTGGCTAGGCCGGTGATCGGCTCGTCGCTCTGATAGAGGGTGTCGATGCGCTCGACGGCGAGGTTGAGCAACGACTTGATCGGCTGGAAACCGCCGCCGCCGCGCGACTGCTGCTCGGCGATCTCGAACACCTGGCGCTCGGCGTCGTCGAGCAGCTCGGTGACCGGACGTCCCTGGCTGTCGTAACCGCTGTCGGCGATCGCGGTGCCGGCGGCGATCATCTGGCGCAGCACCGAGGTGTCGCGCACGATCTGGGCATAGGCCTTGATGTTGGCCGCGCTCGGGGTCTCGTTGACCAGGGTGGCGAGATAGGACAGTCCGCCGGCGGCCTCGAGCTGCTCGGAGCGCTCCAGGGTCTCGGCGAGGGTGACGACGTCGAAGGGCTGGTCGGACTCGGCGAGTCGGGCGATCGACTGGAAGATCAACCGATGCTCGCGACGATAGAGATCACGCGCCGAGACCACATCGGCGACCCGGTCCCAGGCGGTGTTGTCGAGCATCAGACCACCGAGCAACGACTGCTCGGCGTGGAGATTGTGCGGCGGCACCCGCACCCGATCCATGCCACCCTCGGTGGCGAGCGCGGCAAGCTCTTCGGTATCAGGGTCGAACATGAGGCCCCCGGTGGAAAGGATAACCGGCTCGGCGACGCTCGGGGAGGTTGATCGGGATCCGCTGGCGTGTCGTTCGAGCGGGGCTCGGACGCCCTGATTGTGGTGTCATGCACCAGGCGTTGGCAAGCATGGTCCGCGACGATCCGAGATCACCCGAAGCAGGCGCGGGACAGCAACGACAGCACGGCGGCGCAGAGACAACACAGGGGCGCAGAGCGCCCCTGTATCCACGCACAGGCCCCGGTGAGGGCGGGGCGAGCGGCGGACTCAGTCTTCCGGGACGACGTCGACCATGATGGTGGTATCGACGTCGGCGTGCAGGTGCAGCGCGACCTCGTACTCACCGGTGGCGCGGAAGGCGCCGTTGGGCAGACGCACCTCGGACTTGTCGAGCGCGATACCGGCGGCGGTGACCGCCTCGGCGATGTCGGCGGTGCCAACGGAGCCGAACAGACGTCCCTCGTCACCGGCCTTGCGAGCGACGGTCACGCGCATCTCCTCGAGCTCGGCCTTGCGCGCCTCGGCCGCGGCCAGCTGCTCGGCGGCGAGCTGCTCGAGCTCGGCGCGACGCGCCTCGAAGGCCTCCAGGTTCTCGGCGGTGGCGACCACGGCGAAGCCGCGCGGCACCAGGTAGTTACGACCGTAGCCCGGACGCACATTGACCTTGTCTCCGAGCGAGCCAAGACCACCAACGTTCTTCAGCAGAATGAGTTCCACGTGATATTTCCTCTTAAATCGTTCGTCGTCTGCATGCGATTCAAGCCTCAGCGTCGCCGCGAGGGCAGGCGCGCTGCCCGGGCGCGGATGTCCACCCAGACATCGAGCAGGCCGAGGGCGGCGATCGCCACCGCCATCTGCGGCAACAGCACCAGCAGCACATAGAGCAGCACCAGCCAGCCCGTCCCCGAGCCACGTTGGACTCGCAGCTGGTGGACCACCGCCAGCCCCTGGAGCAACAGGCCCACCCCGGCGACCAGCGCGAGATCGGCGAGCAACCCCGGGCCTCGCACCAGCGCCCAGCCGGCGATCAGCAACAGCGCCAACAG
The DNA here is from genome assembly GCF_003718685.1 of Marichromatium sp. AB31. Lineage (NCBI taxonomy): Bacteria > Pseudomonadati > Pseudomonadota > Gammaproteobacteria > Chromatiales > Chromatiaceae > Marichromatium > Marichromatium sp. AB31. The sequence continues at coordinate 66,047 of NZ_RHFI01000002.1, forward strand.
CGCGAAGGCGCGGTGCAGGCGATAGGCCCTGAAGCCCTCGCCGAAGCCGCCCGGGTTGTAGAGCTGCGCCTGCCACCAGCGGGCGAGGAACAGGGCGAGCACGACCTGGAAGGTCAGCGCCATGGCGAAGGCCCCGGTCATCCACCGCGCCAGCTCGCCGAACAGCGCGGCGTTGGCCGCCGCGCCATCGGGCTGAGCGGCCAGCGCCGCCTCGCGCATCAACTCGAGCAACCGCGCCCAGAAGACGGCGGGGTCGCCAACGATGGCGTAGACCAGCACCAGACCGAGCATCACCAGCAGGCTCGCGGACTCGACCGTGAGCGCCAGCGATCGGCTGTAGCGCAACACCAGCGCCAGCCCCCAGATCGGCACCCAGAACAGCAGCAACACCCCGAGCACCAGCAGCGGGGCCCCGAACACGAGACCGTAGAAGAGTCCCGCCCCGAGGGTCGCGAGCAGCGCCACCAGGGCACCGCCGCGCGCGCCGTTGCGCAGGGTCACCAGGCCCACTGCCGCTGCGGCGACGACCCCGAACACCGGGATCATCACCGACAGCAGGGCCGAGGTGGCAGCCACCAGCGCCGCCTGCGAAGGCCCGCGCATGATGAAACTCGCCAGTGACTTCATCGCATCAGACCTGCAGCCGTGCCGCCACCGGTCTCAACCGAGGGCGGCACGACGCGCCGGATCAATGACCGTCGGTGTAGGGCAGCAGGGCCAGGTAGCGCGCGCGCTTGACCGCCTGGGCGAGCTGGCGCTGGTACTTGGCCGAGGTACCGGTGATGCGGCTGGGCACGACCTTGCCGGACTCGCTGACATAGGCCTTCAGCAGGTTGAGATCCTTGTAGTCGATCTCGGTGATGCCTTCAGCGGTGAACCGGCAGTAACGCTTGCGTCGAAAGAATCGGGACATGATGTTCTCCAGTGCCTAGTGATCAGTCGTCGCGCTTGCTCGAAGCGCCCTCGTCCTCGCCTTCGGTCTTGGCCAGGGGCGAGGGCTCGGTGACGGCGCTGTCACGACGGATGATCATGTTGCGCAGCACTGCGTCATTGAAACGGAAGGCGCTCTCGAGCTCGTCGATCGCTTCCTGATCGCACTCGACGTTCATCAGCACATAGTGTGCCTTGTGCACCTTGTTGATCGGGTAGGCCAGCGGACGACGGCCCCAGTCCTCGAGGCGGTGGATCTGACCGCCGCGCTTCTCGAGATTGGTCTTGTAACGCTCGACCATGCCGGGCACCTGCTCGCTCTGGCTCGGGTGCACCAGGAAAACCACTTCGTAGTGTCGCATCTTGGCTCCTTACGGATTGGACAGCCTCCCGCCGCGCAGACTCGGCGCCGAGACGGTGAGGCAAGGAGTATCCCCGAGGATTCGGGGAATCGATCATTGTACGCAAACTCAGGGGGCTTTGGAAACGAAAGATTAGTCGGGGGAAAGAGCCGACGGGGGGTTGAACCGCCAAGGCGCGAAGGGCGCAAAGAAGAGCAGAGCCTCCAGCGATCAGCCTCCAGTCGCCAGTGGGTGTGCGCCCTCGACAACAGCACGGTTTGCCGTCATCAACCGGTGCGCACGTCCTTGGCCCAGCGCTTGAGGGCAGGCGACCACCGGCGACCGGTCGGTAACAGCTTGAACACCCCTTTGCGCCCTTGGTGCCTTGGCGGTTCAATCTTCCGGCAACTGGCCGCTACTCCTCCAGCAGCACCTGCTTGGCGGCGTTGATGCGCGCGGCCAGGTAGTCGGAGCCGCCGCGGTCGGGATGCAGACGTTGCATCAGCCGACGGTGGGCGGCGCGGATCTCGTCCGGCCCCGCGTCCGCGCCGAGGCCGAGGATGGCGCGCGCCTCGCTCGGGCTCGGTCGTCCCGAGCCGGCGCCACCGCTGCCGCCACTCGCCCCGCTCCAACCGCGTGCCCGGGAGAGATAGGTCTCGAGCAACCGCGCCGATTCCGCGTCGGACTCGCGATAGAACTCGAGCATCCGTGCCAGCGCCTCGCGATCGAGCGCGCTCAGTCGCCGCCCGGCGAAGGGGCCGTCGAGCACCTGGCCGTCGAGCGCGCCACCACCCGCATCAAGCTCGAGTTCGAGATAACGACTGCGCAATCGCGGCCCCTGACCGGCGCGCCCGCGCCCCAGAAAGCGCTGCAGCAGCGGCAACAGCTGCGCCAGATTGGCGATCCGCAGCACCACCGGGATCGCCGCGCCCAGGGCGGCGAACAGCGGATTGAGCCGTCCGGTGGCTGCCGCCAGCACCAGCAGGCCGACCAGGCCCCACACCACCCAGCCACGCAGGGCGCGCGCGACCTCGGGCGCCGGGGTACGGACGAACCAGCGCCACCCCCACCACAGCAGGACCAGCAGCGCGATCAGGACCAGCAGACGAGCCATCCATCCTCCTCGATTGTCGATATCGACCGGGGCCCCGGACCTCAGTCGGCGGTGGCGAAGAAGTCGCGCACATCGGCGATGTCGCGGGTGCGCGCGGTGCGCGGCAGGCTGTCGAGAAAGGCGTAGCCATAGGAGCGCGAGAGCAGTCGCGGGTCACAGACCACCAGCACGCCACGGTCCTCGCTGCCGCGGATCAGCCGTCCCGCCCCCTGCTTGAGCGCGATCACCGCCTGCGGCAACTGGTAGTCGCGGAACGGGTTGCCGCCGCGCTGGCGCAACGCCTCGATGCGCGCGGCGAGCACCGGGTCGCCGGGCGAGGCGAAGGGCAGGCGATCGATGAGCACGCAGGAGAGCGCCTCGCCACGCACGTCGACCCCCTCCCAGAAGCTCGAGGTGCCGAGCAGCACCGCGTTGCCCAGCTCGCGAAAGCGTTCGAGCAGCTCGCCGCGCGGCGCCTGCCCCTGCACCAGCAACGGATAGTCGATCTGGCCGACCAGCCCGGCGGCGACCTCGCGCAACGCCCGATGGCTGGTGAACAGCAGAAAGGCCCGCCCCCGACTGTAACCGATCACCTCGCGGGCGAGCGCCAGCACCTGCTGGTTGTAGTCCGGTTCCGAGGGCTTGGACAGACCGCGGGGGACGAACCAGAGCGCCTGGCTGGAGTAGTCGAAGGGGCTCTCCCAGCGCGCGGTCTCGGCCTCGTCGAGCCCGAGCCGGCGGATGAAATGACCGAAGTCGTCGCCCACGGCCAGGGTCGCCGAGGTCAGCACCCAGGCGGTGCCGGGTCGCGCCATCTGGGCACGGAACACCCCGGAGACCTCGAGCGGGGTCTGGTGCAGACGGAAACCACGCCCCTGGGTCTCGAACCAGCGCACCACCCGTTCGTCGGGCTCGCCGAGCAGGGTCTGCAGCCGCGCCAGCAGCTCGGTGGCGCGCTCGGCACAGGCATCGAGCCCCTTGCCCCGCCCGCCGAGCGCACCGAGCCCCTCGCCGAGCGCGGTCAGACGACGCGCCAGGGCATCGAGCGCGCGTATCACCGCAGGCTCCTCCTTGAGCGACTCCCAGGGGCCGCGCCGCTCACCGCTGCCGAGCGCCAGGCGCAGGTCCTGCAGCACCCGGCGCACCCGGGCGCAGTGCTCGAGCAGCTCGGGCACGTCGCCCGCCTCGCGCTGGTACTCCAGCTCGGTGTCGCGCAGCAGGTCGTGCAGCTGACGGCTGCTCAACGCCATGCCGAAGAAGGTCGAGGCAGTATCGGGCAGCTGGTGGGCCTCGTCGAGGATGAAGCAGTCCGCGCCGGGCAGGATGTCGCCGAAGCCCTCGTCCTTGAGTGCCAGGTCGGCGCAGAACAGATGATGATTGACCACCACCAGGTCGGCGGCCTGGGCCTCGCGCCGGGCGGCGAGCAGGTGGCAGGACTGCCACTGCGGACACTCCTGGCCGAGACAGTTGTCGGTGGTCGAGGTCACCAGCGGCCACACCGCGCTCTCGTCCGGGAGCGGCAACTCGGCGATGTCACCGCTGCGGGTATTGGCCGACCAGTCGCGCACCCGCTCGAGATGCGCGCGCAGCACCCGATCGTGACGCCCCGGCTCGTCGAGCGCGAGACCCAGGCGGTGGACGCAGAGATAGTTCGCCCGCCCCTTGAGCAGCGCGGCGCGCAACGGCAGGCCGAGGGCGTCGCGGATCAACGGCAGATCGCGATGGAAGAGCTGGTCCTGGAGGTTGCGGGTACCGGTGGAGATCAGCACCTTGCGCCCGGAGAGGATCGCCGGGACCAGATAGGCGAAGGTCTTGCCAGTGCCGGTGCCGGCCTCGCACACCAGCACCCCGCCGCCGTCGATCACGGCGCCGACCCGCTCGGCCATCTCGCGCTGCGGCTGACGCGTCCGGAACCCCGGCACGCGGGCGCTCAACGGCCCGTCGTCGCCGAAGACCCGCGCAAGCTCCATGCGGTCCACCCTGGCCGTCGCCGTGCCCGTCGCGCTCAACCGCCGCTGGCGCGACGTTCGGCCTCGCTCGCACCGGCGGCGTCACCGGCGCGCCGACGCACATCGGCGATGATCAGCCAGTTGTCACGACGTACCGCCGCGTCCTCGCCGGCGAGGTTGTTGGAGCGCGAGGCGAGATTGCCCGCCTGCCCGGTCTGGCCCTGCTCGAGCCGCACCCGCGCCAGCCGGTTCCACAGATAGGCCTGCTTGGGCGCGATGCGCAGCGAGCGCTCGAGCGAGGCGGCGGCGCCGGCATAGTCGCCCGACTGACGCTGGCGCTCGGCCTGTCGCGCCAGGGCCTCGGCGGCAGCCGGCAGATCGGGCGCGCTCACCGAGGAGGCCGGCGCAGGCGCGGGTTGCGCCGGGGCCTGCTGAGGCGTGGTCACCGCCGCGGTACGAGGCGTCTCCGGCGGCGGCGGGGTGATGGCCGCTGGCGCGTTCGAGCGCACGCTCGGGGCGCTCGGGCGCTGTTCGACCGGCGCCGGCGTCGGCGTCGGAGATTGGGTCGGCGCCTCGGAGACCAGCGCCGGCACAGTGGAGCCGGTCGGGCCTGGCTCGGCAACCACCTCGGGCGCCGGGAGCTGCGCCGGGTCGCGATAGGCATAGACCTCGGTCTGCGGCTCCGCGACCGCCGGATCCTCGGCGGCGGATTCGGCCGACTCCGGGGTCGGCGCCTGCTCGGGGCGCGGGGTCACCCGGACCACGGGTGCGGGGTCCCCTTGACGGGGTTGGCCGGCGCAGGCACTCAGCGCCAGGACGGCGATCAGGATGATGAAGGCTCGCATCGTCAGTTGTAGAAATCGCTCATGAAGAGGTTCTGTTCCCTGGCGGGGCGTGAACGCTCGGGCGGCGCAGGCTCTTCATCCTGCGCCGCACCCTCGGCCACGGCCTCGCCCTCCTGCTCCTCGGCCGACTCGTCGCCACCGCAACTGTCGGCGCTCGGGACATAGTCGGCGACATAAGGCATCTCGGCGCCATCGCAAACCTGCGCCGTCACCACGCCCTCCGGGCGCAGCGGCGCCAGCGGCTCGTTCTCGAGCTTGAGCATGAAGTCGCCCCAGACCCGCAGCGCGCCGCTGCTGCCGGTCAGCCCCATCGGCTTGAAGTCGTCGCGCCCGACCCAGACCACGGCGACCTTGTCGCCCGAGAAGCCGGCAAACCAGCTGTCGCGCAGTCCGTTGGTGGTACCGGTCTTGCCGGCCATGCTCATGCCATCAGGCAGCTGACGTCCCAGCCAGGCGGCAGTGCCGCGCTCGACCACCCGCTCCATCGCCCAGGTGGTGAGATAGGCCGCGCGGGGATCGACCACCGACTCGACGGCCAGCGGATAGCGGTTGAGCGGACGCCCCTCGGCGTCGACCACCTCGCGGATCGCACGCAACGGCGAGCGATAGCCGCCGGCGGCGATCGACTGGTAGACCTGGGCCACCTCCAGCGGCGAGAGGTTGACCGCACCGAGCAGCATCGCCGGCACCGCCGAGATGCGCCGCTGGGCACCGAGCCGGTAGAGATTGTCGACCACCTCGTCGACGCCCAGGTCCATGCCGAGGTTGACGGTGGCGAGGTTGAGCGAGCGCACCAGCCCCTCGTAGAGCGGCAGCTTGCCATAAACGCGATGGCTGTAGTTGCTCGGCTCCCAGCGCGACCCGGTGCCGTCGGGGATGCTCACCGCCTTGTCCTCGATGATGGTCGAGAGGCTGTAGCGCTCGGGGTGGGTGAGCGCAGTGAGATAGACCACCGGCTTGACCAGCGAGCCGATCGAGCGCACCGAGTCGAGCGCACGATTGAATCCGGCATAGGCCGAATCGCGTCCGCCGACCAGTGCCAGCACCTCGCCCTGGGCGACCGAGGTGACCACCGCCGCGGCCTCCAGTGAGTCCTTGCGCTTGCCGCGCGCCGACTCGATCGCCCCCAGACGCTCCGGCACCGAGCGCTCGACCGTGGTCTGTACCAGCGGATCGAGCGTGGTGAAGATGTTGAGCCCCTCGGAGCGCAGGTCCTCGTCGCGATAGTCGCGCTGCAGCTGGCGCCGCACCAGGGTGATGAAGGCCGGATACTCGCCGGCCGGACGCCCGCCACCGTCGACCACCCCGAGCGGCGCGTCCTTGGCCGCGGCGGCGGTGGCGGCATCGACCACACCGTCGCGCACCATGACGTCGAGCACCAGATTACGCCGCTTGAGCGCCGCCTCGGGGCGACGTCGCGGATCGAGGCTCGAGGGCGCCTGCACCATGCCGACCAGCAACGCGGTCTCGGCGACATCGAGATCGGCCAGCGACTTGTTGAAATAGAAGCGACTGGCCAGCCCGAAGCCGTGGATCGCGCGGCTGCCGTCCTGACCGAGATAGATCTCGTTGGCGTAGGCCTCGAGGATCTCGCCCTTGGTATAACGGCGCTCGAGCAGCACCGCCATGAACGCCTCCTTGAGCTTGCGCTCGAGGGTGCGTTCGGCGGAGAGATAGAAGTTCTTCACCAGCTGCTGGGTCAGGGTACTGGCCCCCTCGACCACGCCGCCGGCCATCAGGTTGCTGTAGGCGGCGCGAGCGATGCCGCGCGGGTCGACCCCGAGGTGGCGCTCGAAGCTGCGATCCTCGACCGCATAGAGGGTGTGCACCAGCAGCTCGGGCAGATCCTTGCGCCGCACCAGGATGCGGTCCTCGTTGTGGGTCGGATAGATGCTCGCGATCAGCATCGCGTCGAGCCGCACCAGCGCCGGATCGGGACCGCCGTCGACGGCCTCCAGCACGCTCACCCGGTGGCCGTCGAAGCGCACCCGCAGGCCACGGCTCGACTCGCGCCCATCCCAGAAGCGGAAGGGACGGGTTCGCAGCACGATCTGCTCGCCCTCACGGTGATAGCTACCGGGGCTGTCGGGGTTGGCGAGCCGGCGATAGTTGAGCCGTTGCAACTCCTGTTCGAGTTCGTCGACGGCAAGCTGGCGCCCGGCATAGAGCTCCAGCGGACGGGCATAGACGCGCGCCGGCAGCGCCCACCGCTGCCCCTCGAACTTGGCGCGCACCACCCGGTCGAGATGGATGCCGTAGAGGGTGGTGCCGAGCCCGATGGCGAGCGCGAGCAACAGCCCCACCCGGATCAGGAAGCCGAGGATCTTGCCGCCACGCTTGCGCAGCGGACGGCGACGGGTCTTGCGGGTCGTGGCCATGGGATCAGCCCCACCGCCGCGCCACGGCGCGGCGCATCGACTGGACGGGATTCGGCTGCTGGGATCGGGGCGTCGCGGGCACGGGCTGTCCTGAGTCTCGCTGTAATCAGTTGCTTATGGTCCCATTTGCGGCGGCGGCGCACAACTGCGAGCGGCCAGCGGCCAGCGGCCAGCGGCCAGAAGATTGAACCGCCAAGGCGCGAAGGACGCGAAGAGAAGAAGGGCTTCCAGCTGCCAGCCTCCAGGTGAGGAAGCTGGATTGCCTCGTACCGCCGCAGTTGACCGCAAACCGATACTGGAGGCTGCTTGCTGAAGGCTGGTCGCTTTCTTTGCGCCCTTCGCGCCCTTGGCGGTTCAACCTTCTGGCCGCTGCAAGCCGAGCCGCCCCCGACGGCTCAGTTCTTGATCCCGATGCCGCGGCGCAGCAGGTGCAGGCTGTAGGCGGCGAGCGCGACGATGAAGGCGGCGATCATCGCAAAGGCGACGCCGAGCGGGATGTCGCTGATGCCGAGCAGGCCGTAGCGGAAGGCGTTGACCATGTAGAGCACCGGATTGGCCATCGACACCCCCTGCCAGAACTCCGGCAGCAGCTCGATCGAGTAGAAGACCCCGCCGAGATAGGTCAACGGGGTGAGCACGAAGGTGGGGATGATCGAGATGTCGTCGAAGCTGTTGGCATAGACCGCGTTGATGAAGCCGCCGAGCGCGAACAGCACCGCGGTCATCAGGAACACCAGCAGGGTGACGCCATAACTGTGCACCTCGATGTCGGTGAACAGCATCGCCACCACCATCACCGCCACGCCCACCACCATACCGCGCGCCGCGCCGCCGGCGACATAGCCGGCGAGGATCACCCAGTTGGGCGCCGGCGAGACCAGCAACTCCTCGATATAGCGCGAGAACTTGCTGCTGTAGAAGGACGAGACGACGTTGGAATAGGCGTTGGTGATCACGCTCATCAGTGCCAGACCGGGGACGATGAACTCCAGATAGGCGACCCCGTCCATCTCGCCGATGCGCTCACCGATCAGCCGACCGAAGATCACGAAATACAGGGTGGTGGTGATCACCGAGGGCAGGATGGTCTGCACCCAGATCCGCGAGAAGCGCAGGATCTCCTTGGTGAGGATGGTCTGGAAGGTGATCCAGTAGCGATAGGTCTCGGCCATGATACTCAGACCCCCTCGTCGGCGGGACGACGCTCGACCATGTCGAGGAACAGTCGTTCGAGCCGGTTCTGCTTGTTGCGCAGACTGATCACCTCGATGCCGTTGCGCGAGAGCGCCTCGAACAGCCCATTGATGGTGTGATCACGGTTCATCTCCACCTCCAGGGTGCAGTCGTCGAGATGCTGGAGGACGAAGCCGCCGAGTTCGGGCAGCTCGCTGACCTGTCCCTTGAGGTTGAGCACGAAGGTCTCGGTGTGCAACTTGCCGAGCAGCGCGCCCATGGTCGAGCGCTCGACCAGCTCGCCGTGCTGGATGATGGCGATGTTGCGGCAGAGGCTCTCGGCCTCCTCCAGATAGTGGGTGGTGAGGATGATGGTGGTGCCCTCGGCGTTGAGCTCGCGCAGGAAGGACCACATCGAGCGACGGATCTCGATGTCGACCCCGGCGGTCGGCTCGTCGAGGATCAGCAGCCGCGGCTGGTGCACCAGTGCGCGGGCGATCATCAGCCGGCGCTTGAGCCCACCGGAGAGTCGGCGCATCTCGGTGTCGCGCCGATCCCAGAGATCGAGCTGGCGCAGATAGCGCTCGGCGCGCACCTTGGCCTCGCGCCGCGGGATGCCGTAATAACCGGCCTGGTTGAGCACCACCTCGAACACCGGCAGGAAGAGGTTGAAGTTGAACTCCTGCGGCACCAGGCCGATGCACGACTTCACCCGCTCGGGGTCGCGATCGAGATCGTGACCGAAGACGCTGACCCGACCGCTGCTCTTGTTGACCAGCGACGAGAGGATACCGATGAAGGTCGACTTGCCCGCCCCGTTGGGGCCGAGCAGCGCGAAGAAGTCACCCTCATCGACCGTCAGGTCGATCCCCTTGAGCGCCTGGAAGCCACCCTTGTAGGTCTTGGTGAGTTGCTGGACATCGAGTGCGAGCATGATGGAAGTCTGACGGATTGCGACCGAATGAGCGGCGGACCGACGGCCCGCGCGAGGCGGCCCGCCAACGACCGGGCCGGCGGATCTGGATAGCCGACTACTCTAGCGGCGCCGGCCGCGCGCTCGCAAGCGGCGCCGCCAGCCGCCAGCCGCCAGCCGCCAGCCGCCAGCCGCCAGCCGCCAGCCGCCAGGGGATTGAACCGCAAAGACCCAAAGGACACGAAGAAAGCGACCAGCCTTCAGCAAACAGCCTCCAGTGTCGGTATGCGGTCAACCGCGACGCGACGAGACAACCCTGCCCCCTCACCGGAGGCTGGCGGCTGGAAGCCCTTCCTCATCTTCGCGCTCTTGGCCCTTGGCGGTTCACACGTTCTTGGCGGTTCACACGTTCTGGTCGCTGGCGGCTGGAAACTGGCCGCTCGACGGCGGCTGACGCTCGAGCGCCGAGCGGCGATAATGAAGCGTTTGCCCCACGCCTCACGCCATGCTCGATACCGCACTCTGGCTGCTGCCGGTGGCGCTCGCCGCCGGTTTCGTCGACGCCGTCGCCGGCGGCGGCGGACTGATCACCATCCCGGCGCTGCTCTGGGCCGGACTCGGCCCGGTCGAGGCCCTGGCGACCAACAAGGCCCAGGCGGTCTTCGGCAGCGCCACCGCAACCATCCACTTCATCCGCCGCGGCGCCATCGCGCTGCGCGAGACGCTACCCGCGGTGCTCCTCACCTTCCTCGGCGCCGCAGCCGGAGCGGTGCTGGTGCAACACATCGACGCCGCCGCGCTCGAGCACGCCATCCCGCTGTTGTTGATCGGCTTCGCGCTCTATTTCTGGTTCTCGCCCCGGGTCAGCGACATCGACTCGCACCAGCGCATCGGCCACGGCGCCTTCGCGCTCACCATCGGTCTCGGGGTCGGCTTCTACGACGGCGTCTTCGGGCCGGGCACCGGCACCTTCTTCGCCATCGCCTATGTGTCCCTGCTCGGCTACAACCTGCGCCGGGCGACGGCGCATACCAAGCTGCTCAACTTCACCAGCAACCTCGCCGCGCTGCTCCTGTTCGTCAGCGGCGGCCACGTACTCTGGCAGATCGCGCTGGTGATGGCCGGCGGACAGCTGGTCGGCGCCTGGATCGGCGCTCATCTGGTACTGCGTCACGGCGCCGCGCTGGTGCGCCCGATCCTGGTGGTGGTGTCGATCGCGATCTCGGCGCGGCTGCTGTGGGAGCAGCTGCTCGGCTGAACGGACTCAGGCCGCGTCGCCGCTCTTGATGTGGAGGGAGTAGAGCATATCCTCGTCGGCGATATGGTCGATCAGCCAGTCCTGGGTGATGTCGAGCGCGCGCTCGGCTAGGTCCTGGGTCGGACCGAACATCTGCAGCTCCTGTTCGAGGATATCGAGCCGACGGAAGAAGGCCGCATGCTGCTGCAGGTGCGCCTTGAGGTCCGGATAGCCGTGCTCGTTCATGAACGCCTCCTCGGTGGAGAAGTGGCGCTCGGCGTACTCGCGCATGAAGGACACGGCACCCTCGACCGCCTCCTTGCCCTTGCGATCGAGGATCTCGTTGTAGAGCCGGTGCGAGGCGGAGAAGAAGCAGCGATGCTGCTCATCGATCTCGGGGATACCGATGGAATAGACGTCGGACCATTCTTTCAGCATGAGGGATACCTGTGGGGTGACACGGAGCGGGCGCGGCCAACGCGGTCACGCCGAAACAAACGCCGACTGTAGCCGAGGAAGACGCCAGCCGCCAGCCGCCAGCCGCCAGCGATCAGCCGCCAGTGGGTGCGGACCCGTGCCGCCTGTGGCCTCACGCCGACATCACACATCATTCAGTGTGCGTGCTTCGCGGCTTTGCGGTTCAACCCTGTCGGCCGATCGCTGATCGCGGCTCAACGCCCGGCGAGTGCCGCCTGGGACAGCCACAGCAGCGCGGGTTCCTCGTCCTTGCCGAGTTCGCCGTCACGCAGGAAGATCGCGCCGTCGGCCACCGCCAGCTGGCGCACCCCGCCGCTGTCGCGCACCTCGCTCTCGCGGTGCAGCGCATCGCCACGCGTCGCGACCCGCCCGGCGATCCAGTCGCCGATCCGCTGATGATAGGCGCGGCGATAGACCAGCTTGGTCGCACGCAGCTGGCCGTCGCGGAAGAAGAAGGTCACCGCCGAGGCCGGCATCTGGTTGAAGCTGCCGATCGCGGCGCCGCACAGCCGGTCGCCATAGGGGTTGGGGCCATCGGCGCACTGCAGTTCGAGGTCCGCGAAGGTCTCGCGCAACCGCGCCTCGGTCAGATCGCTGTCGAAGGACTCGAGCGCGGCGTTGAACTCGCTCTTGCCGAGCACGTACATCAACGCCAGGTCGGTGCGACGCTTGCCGTCATCGGTGAAGGTCAGCCAGAAGAACGGCCCGAACACCAGGGCCAGCATCAGCAGCGTCTTGTAGGTCTTGGGGAGTTTCAGGTCATTCTTTTTCATGGCCGGCATTCTACCGGGAAGCGCCGCCGCACGGACACCCAATCGTCCACGGGGCAAGCCACCAGCTTTCAGCCGCCAGCCACCAGTGGGCGCAGTCATCTCGCCTGACAGCCAGCCCTCTGGGTTGCAACTTGCATCACGCCAGCGATGGACGAACCGTCCCCTGCTCTCCCACGGGGAGGCGCGCCATCTGCGGCAGCGGGCAGAGACCGCCGCCAGCCACCAGCTTCCAGTCGCCAGTGGGTGCGATCGTCTCGCCTGACACCCTGCCCTCCAGGTTGCAGCTTGCAGGGCGAACAGCTCCTTGCCCACCCTCGAGGAGACGCGCCATCCGCAGCAACAGGCGCGGCTGATGGCTGATGGCTGATGGCTGATGGCTGACGGCTGACGGCTGAGGGCTGGCGGCTGGCGGCTGGCGGCTGGCGGCTGGCGGCTGATAGCTAGCGCCCCATGCACACCCGCGCCAAAGCCTCTAGACTAGCTGGCCTTTTCCACCCGGCCACGACAGACGAGAGCGGATGTCCCAGGATCTTTCTCAGCACACCCCGGCGATGCGGCAGTACCTCGGACTCAAGGCGGAGTATCCGGACCTATTGCTGTTCTATCGCATGGGCGACTTCTACGAACTCTTCTTCGAGGACGCCGAGCGCGCCGCCCGGCTGCTGGACATCACCCTGACCAAGCGCGGCCAGTCGGCCGGGCGTCCGATCCCCATGGCCGGGGTGCCCTATCACGCCGCCGAGGGCTATCTCGCGCGACTGGTGCGCCAGGGCGTGTCGGTGGCGATCTGCGAGCAGATCGGCGACCCGGCCAAAAGCAAGGGGCCGGTGGAGCGCAAGGTCACCCGCGTGGTCACCCCCGGTACCCTCACCGACGAGGCGCTGCTCGAGGACCGTCGCGAGAACCTGCTGGTGGCGATCGCCGAGTCGGCGCGCGCGGGCTACGGACTGGCCCAGCTCGAACTCTCCAGCGGGCGCTTCTCGGTGCTCGAGGTCAGCGGTCGCGAGGCGCTCGCCAGCGAGCTCGAACGCCTGCGCCCCGCCGAGGTGCTGGTCGACGAGTCCTCCTCCCTGCCCGAGGCGCTGCGCCTCGAGCGCGGTCTCACCCGTCGCCCGGCCTGGCACTTCGAGGCCGACAACGGCGCGCGCATGCTCTGCGAGCAGTTCGGCACCCGCGACCTCGGCGGCTTCGGCTGTGCCGGCATGACGCTGGCGATCGGCGCCGCCGGCTGTCTGTTGCAGTACGTGCGCGACACCCAGTTCGCCGCCCTGCCCCACATCCGCGGGCTGAGCACCGAGCAGCGCGACGAGGCGCTGATCATCGACGCCGCCACCCGGCGCAACCTGGAGCTGACCGAGAGCCTCAGCGGCGAGCACCAGCACACCCTCGCCGGGGTGATCGATCACACCGCCACGGCGATGGGCAGCCGACTGCTGCGCCGCTGGATCAACCGCCCGCTGCGCGACCGTCACGCCGTCGCCCGCCGTCACGGCGCGGTCGCCGCGCTGCTCGCGGCCCCGGGGCGCGCCGACCTCGCCGAGCTGCTCGCCGGCATCGGCGATCTCGAACGCATCCTCGCCCGGGTCGCGCTCGGCTCGGCGCGCCCGCGCGACCTCGCGGTGCTGCGCGACTCGCTGGCGCTGCTGCCGGCACTCGGCGAACACCTCGGGGCGATCGACGACCCGCTGCTCGCCGAGCTGGCCGACAGGATCGCCACCCACCCCGAGACCCAGGACCTGCTCGCCCGCGCCGTCATCCCCCAGCCGCCGCTACTGATCCGCGATGGCGGGGTGATCGCCGCGGGCTATGACGCCGAACTCGACCGGCTGCGCGGGCTCTCGGAGAACGCCGACCGCTTCCTCGTCGAACTGGAGCAGCGCGAGCGCGCGCGCACCGGCATCGCCACCCTCAAGGTCGGCTACAACCGGGTGCACGGCTATTACATCGAGGTCGGGCGCAGCCACGGCGACGCGGTGCCGGTCGAGTACGTGCGCCGCCAGACGTTGAAGGCCGCAGAGCGCTACATCACCCCGGAGCTGAAGGGTTTCGAGGACGAGATCCTGAGCAGCCGCGAGCGCGCCCTGGCCCGCGAGAAGGCGCTCTACGAGGCGCTGCTCACGACCCTGGCCGAACGGCTCGCGCCGCTGCAGACGAGCGCCACCGGGATCGCCACCCTGGATGTGCTCACCAACCTCGCCGAGCGCGCCGAGCGCCTCGGCTGGGCGCGACCGACGCTCGACGACACCCCCGGCATCGAGATCGTCGACGGCCGTCACCCGGTGGTCGAGCAGGTCATCGACCAGCCCTTCGTCGCCAACTCGCTCAGGCTCGACGGCGAGCGGCGGATGCTGGTGATCACCGGCCCCAACATGGGCGGCAAGTCGACCTACATGCGTCAGTGCGCGCTGATCGTGCTGCTGGCCTATGCCGGCAGCTTCGTGCCGGCGCGCAGCGCGCGGCTCGGCCCGGTTGATCGGGTGTTCTCGCGCATCGGCGCCTCCGACGACCTCGCCGGCGGGCGCTCGACCTTCATGGTGGAGATGGAGGAGACGGCCAACATCCTCCACAACGCCACCGCCGAGAGCCTGGTGCTGATGGACGAGATCGGTCGCGGCACCAGCACCTTCGACGGGCTGTCGCTGGCCTGGTCGTGCGGGGTCGAGCTGGCCACCGGGATCGGCGCCTACACCCTGTTCGCCACCCATTACTTCGAGCTGACCACGCTGCCCGAGGAGTATCCGGGGATCGCCAACGTCCATCTCGACGCGGTCGAGCACGGCGACACCGTGGTGTTCATGCACGCGCTGCGCGAGGGACCGGCGAACCAGAGCTACGGGCTGGCGGTGGCTGCGCTCGCCGGGGTGCCGCAGCCGGTGATCGCGCGTGCCCGCGCGCGGCTGCAGGAGCTGGAGCAGAATGCCCGCGCCCACGCCGAGCGCGAGGCGGTGCAGCTGTCGCTGTTCGCCGCCGAGCCGGCGGCCGCACCCACGCCCGAACCGCCGGCACCGGACCCGCTGCACGAGGCGCTCGAGGCACTCGACCCCGACGCACTCAGCCCGCGCGAGGCGCTCGACGCGCTCTACCGACTGCGGGCGCTGCTGACGACCGACTGAGCCGGCACGCCACTCAGCCGAGCGGATCGGTCTCCGGCACCAGCCGGGGGCCGACACCGAGCAACGCCAGGGTGATGTTGTCCTTGCCGCCCGCGGCGTTGGCCGCGGTGATCAGGTCCTCGGCGGTCCGTCCCAGGGAGGCGGGATCGGCCGCGCGCAGCGCCTCGCGCAGCTGCGCCTCGCCGAGCATGCCGCTCAGCCCGTCGCTGCAGAACAGATAGAGGTCCCCGGGTGCCAGGGGGCAGATCGACGAACTCACCCCGGGGCTCGGCAGCGAACCCAGCGCACGGGTGAGGATGTTCTCGCCGATGCCGCTCGCCATCGCCTCCTCGCGCGAGTCGTAGAGTCCCTGGTCGAGGACCTCCTGGAGCAGGCTGTGATCGCGCGAGAGCTGTTCGAGTACGCCGTCGCGCAACCGGTAGAGACGCGAGTCGCCGACATGCGCAGCCACCATCCAGCCGGGACCGAGCACGCCGAGCACCACCGTGGTCCCCATCCCGGCGCACCCCGGGTTGGTGTTGGCATGGCGCCAGATGGCGATATTGGCCTCCTCGATCGCCGCCTCGACGAACAGCCGGGTACGCTCGGCGTCGTGGCGTGGCGAGGGGTGACGACGGAAGCGCTCGGCGATGGTCTCGACCGCGGTGCGGCTGGCCACCTCGCCGGCGCTCGCGCCGCCGACCCCGTCGGCGACCACGATCAGGCCGAGCGCGGGGTGGACGCCGACGGCGTCCTCATTGTGCGCGCGCACCCGACCGCAGTCGGTCTGCCAGGCGTACTCGAGCTGATGCGACCACATCACGGGGCCACTCGCCGTCGCCGCGCTCAGGAGCCTGCCATCTGGTCGAGTTCGACCGCGAGGCGCTTGGGGTCGACATAGCCCGGGATCAGGGTGCCGTCCTCGGTGATGATCGCCGGGGTACCGCGCAGGCCCAGCTCACGCCCCAATGCCATGTGCTCGGCCACCGGGTTGTCGCACTTGCGCATCTCGATCGACTTGCCCTGCTTGGCCTCGGTCATCGCCTCGCGACGCGCCTCGGCATCACCGGCGCACCACACCGAGACGGCCTCGCGATAGGCCTCGCTGCCCTCGCCGGCGCGGGGGAAGAACAGATAGCGCACGCGGATACCGTTGGCGACATAGTCGTCGATCTGGCTGTGCAGCTTGCGACAGTAGCCACATTCGATGTCGGTGAACACCGTGACCGTGTGCGCGGCGTCGGCGGGACCGAAGCTCACCATCGACTCCTCACCGATCGACTCGATCAGCCCCTTGCGGGCCTCGGCCAGACGCGGCTCGGTGAGATCGGTGCGGGTCTTGAGATCGACGATGCGTCCATCGATGAAATAACGACCGTCGGCGGTCATGTACATCAGCTCACTGCCGACGAGCACCTCGTAGAGGCCATCGACCGGGGCCGGACGGATATCGCTGATGGCGATGTCCGGGGACACCGCCTCGAGCGCGGCGCGAATCTGCTGCTCGGGACCGGCCTGCACGGCGGTGGCGAGGCAGCCGAGGGTGGCGGCCAGCGCGAGGGATCTGATTCTCAGCATGGGGCTTCCTAGTCTCTGAAGTTTTCGAATTGCAGCGGCAGCCCCCAGTCGGACTCGCGCAGCAGCGTGATCACCGCCTGCAGGTCGTCGCGCTTCTTGCCGGTGACCCGCACCTGCTCGCCCTGGATCTGGGCCTGCACCTTGAGCTTGCTCGTCTTGATCGCCTTGACCATGCGCTTGGCGGTGTCGCTGTCGACGCCCTGCTTGAGGACGATCTCCTGGCGCGCGGCATTGAGCGTCTGCACCGCCTCGCCCGGCTCCAGCGCGGCGAGATCGATCTTACGCTTGACCAGCTTCTGGCGCAGGATGTCGAGCATCTGCTGGAGCTGGAACTCCTGCTCGGCGGCGAGCTGGATCTTGTCCTCGGCGAGCTCGAAGCTGGCGGTGACGCCCTTGAAGTCGAAGCGGGTACCGATCTCGCGATTGGCCTGATCGACCGCGTTGCGCACCTCTTGTAGATCGAACTCGGAAACGATGTCAAACGATGGCATGAAGAACCTCGAACAGGGATATGGCCCGACCGGCTCAGCCGCGCGGATGATGCACGGCATGCATCCGCTTGAGCCGCTCTCGGGCAACGTGGGTATAGATCTGGGTGGTTGAAAGGTCGCTGTGTCCGAGCAGCATCTGCACCACGCGCAGATCGGCACCGTGATTGAGCAGATGGGTGGCGAAGGCGTGACGCAGGGTGTGGGGCGAGAGCGGCTTGAGCACCCCGGCCTCGATGGCATAGCGCTTGATCAGCATCCAGAAGGCCTGACGGCTCATGTGCTCGCTGCGACTGGTGGGGAACAGATAGTCGCTGCAACGCCCGCCGAGCAACTCCAGGCGCGGCCCCTTGACGTACTCGCGCACCCAGTGCGTGGCCTCGTCGCCGAGCGGCACCAGACGCTCGCGCCCGCCCTTGCCCTGCACCCGCACCAGCCCCTGGGTGAGGCTGATCTGGGCGGGCATCAGGGTGACCAGCTCGGTCACCCGCAGCCCGCTGGCATAGAGCACCTCGAGCATGGTGCGGTCGCGATGACCGCGCGGGTCGGTGGTATCGGGCGCGCGCAGCAGATACTCGACCTCGGCCTCGCTCAGGCTCTTGGGCAGCGGGCGGCCCAGGCGCGGGGTCTCGATGCGCGCGCTCGGGTCGTCAGCGATCACCCCGCGGCGCAGCAGATAACGATAGAACTGCCGCAGCGAGGAGACCAGGCGCGCGCTCGAGCGCGGCTTGCGGCCCTGCTCGGCGAGCAGCGCCAGATAATCGAGCAGGTCCTGACGTCCGGCCGCCGCCAGACCCCGCTTGCGTTCGGCGGCAAGCCAGGCGGCGAAGGCGCGCAGGTCGGAGCGATAGGCGCTCTGGGTGTTGCGGCTCGCGCCGCGCTCGAGCCACAGCGACTCGACGAAACGCTCGATCAGGATCCCGTCCTCGGCCATCAGTCCTCCTCCCAGCCTTCGTGGCGCAGCAACCAGCGCTTGACGGCCAGCGGCGCACCGGCGCGCGCACCACCGAAACCACCCGCCCCGCGCCGGCCCACCACCCGGTGACAGGGCACCACCAGCGGGCAGGGGTTGGCGCGACAGGCCTGACCGATGGCGCGCGCCGCGCTGCCGAGTCTCGCGGCCAGCTCGCCGTAGGTACAGGGGCGCCCCGGCGGGATCGCCCGCAGCGCGCTCCAGACGCGCTGCTGGAAGGCCGTGCCCGCGGGCTGCAGCGGCAGGTCGATCCGATGCCCCGGATCCTCGAGATAGGCGACGAACTCGGCGCGCACCCAATCGGGCAAGACCGCGCCATCGCGCTCGCCCTGCGGCACGAGATCGACCCCGGCCAGCGCGCCCCCGCGCCAGTCGACGGCGATCGGCCCGAACGGGGCCTGGATCAGCGCCTTCGCCATGTTCCCCTCCTCCTCGACCCGACCACCGGCCCAGCGACCGGACCGGCGATTATAGCCCAGGCGCCCGGCGGCCGACCTTCAGCGACCAGGGACGGTCTGAACCGCAAAGACCCAAAGAGCGCAAAGCGCTGATGGGATGACCACCTCCAGTGCCCCCACTCGCCTCACCCGCAAGCAACACCGCTCGCCGGGGATCGCCGAGCCAGATGAATGCATCCACAGGCGACGGGACGCTGTTAGCACTCTGCTCCTTTGTGTCTTTGCGGTTCAATCATTCCCCTGGCGAGACCCTCGGCTTTACGGCAAGATGAAGCGCTTTTCGCGCCCGATCGGGCGACCGAGGACCCCGCATGAACCAGACCGCCGCCCCCTTCTGGGAGACCACCCCGCTCGAGCTGATGGACACCGGGCAATGGGACGCGCTCTGCGACGGCTGCGGCAAGTGCTGTCTGGAGAAGTTCGAGGACGAGGACACGGGCCGCATCGTTTACTCCCGCATCGCCTGCGCCCTGCTCGATCTCGACACCTGCCGCTGCCGCGACTACCCCAACCGCGCCCGGCGCATGCCCGACTGCATCACCCTCACCCCCGAGCACCTGGCCGACCCGCGCTGGCTGCCCGAGACCTGCGCCTACCGGCTGCTCGCCGAGGGCCGCCCCCTGCCGCGCTGGCACCCGCTGGTGAGCGGCGACCCGGAGTCGGTGGCCGAGGCCGGGGAGAGCGTACGCGGACGCGTGCTCAGCCCGGAGACCGGGGAGAACCCGCTGATGCACCTCATCGACTGGGTGCGCTGAGCCGCCGCGCTCAGACCGCGCGGGTGAGCAGCGCCCGCGCGCCGGGCTCGACGCCCTCGGGCAGGCGCACCCGCACCGTCCAGCCCGCCCCCGGCGCGACCTCGAGCGGCGCGCCCTCGCGATCGCTGAGCGCCTCGAGACGGAAGGCGTAGTTGCCGCCCGGGCTCATCAGCTCCAGTTGATCGCCGCGCGCAAAGCGGTTGCGCACCGCCACCTCGGCCCAGCCCTCGCGTGCCCCCAGCACCTCGCCGACGAACAACTGGCGCTGGTTGCGCGAGGCACCGCAGTCGTAGTTCTGCAGCGCCGGATCGGCGCCGTGACGGCGATAGAAACCCTCGGTATAGCCCCGGTTGGCCAGTCCCTCGAGCGCCTCGAGCAGGTCGGCACGGAAGGCGCGCCCGGCGAGCGCGTCGTCGATCGCCTGGCGATAGACCTGGGCGGTGCGCGCGACATAGTAGTCGGACTTGGTGCGACCCTCGATCTTGAGACAGTCGATGCCGATCTCGATCAGCCGGGCGACGTGCTCGACGGCGCGCAGGTCGCGCGAGTTCATGATGTAGGTGCCCTGCTCGTCCTCGAACACCGGCATGTACTCGCCCGGGCGCTCGCCCTCCTCCAGCACGAACCCGGGCTCGCCGCCAGCCACCTCGCCCAAGCGGTAGCGCCAGCGACAGGCGTTGGTACACACCCCCTGGTTGGCGTCGCGGTGGTTGAAGTACCCCGAGAGCAGACAGCGCCCGGAATAGGCGATACAGAGCGCGCCGTGGACGAAGACCTCCAGCTCGGTGTCGGGACAGGCCTCGCGGATCGCCGCGATCTCGTCGAGCGAGAGCTCGCGCGAGAGGATCACCCGCTCGACCCCCTGCATCGCCCAGAAGCGCACCGCCGCGGCGTTGACCGTGTTGGCCTGCACCGAGAGGTGGATCGGCAGCTCGGGCCAGCGCTCGCGCACCAGCATGATCAGCCCGGGGTCGGCCATGATCAGCGCATCGGGGCCGAGCGCGACCAGCGCGCCGATGTCGTCGACGAAGGTGCGCAGCTTGGCCCCGTGCGGCATCAGGTTGACGGCGAGATAGAAGCGCTTGCCGAGATCATGGGCCGCGGCGATGCCGGTGGCGAGCGAGGCGGCGTCGAAGCCGCCCTTGCGCACCCGCAGGCTGTACCGGGGCAGCCCGGCATAGACGGCATCGGCGCCATAGGCGAAGGCATAGTCGAGATGGCTGGGGCTGCCGGCCGGGGAGAGCAGCTCGGGGCGGTGCGAGATCGACATCAGCGCAACTCCACCTCAAGATCGCGCCGCTCCTCGGCGCCGCGCAGCACCGTGACCGCGACCCGCTCGCCGGGGACACGATCGAGCAGCGCCAGACGGATATCGGCATAGTCGGCGACCGCTCGCCCGGCAAGGGCGAGGATACGATCGCCCACCGCCACCCCGGCGGCCTGCGCGCCACTGTCGGCGGCGAAGCCGACCACGCGGGTGCCGGCCCCTTCCTCGCCCTCGCCGAGCTGCACCCCCAGCAGCCCGGCCGGGGGCAGCTCGGCCGGGGCGGGATAGAGATAGAAATCGGCCGCCGGCGGCTCGACCGGTCGCCCCTCGCCGTTGAGCAACACCGCACCCGGCAGCCCGAGCCGGCGCTCGACCCGGTCGGGGATACCGATACCGTACTCGAGGTGCCCGGCCCCGGCGAGCACCACCAGGGTGCGTTCGGGGTTGGCGGCGAGATAGTCGGCGGCGCGCGCGGCCATGCCCTCGTCCCACAGCAGCTGGACCTCGATGAAGTGATCGAGATCGCGCTCGTCGCCGAAGGGGTGCTGGGCGAAGATCTCGCGCAGCCGCTCGCGATAGGCCGCGTCGGGCCGGGCGAGCGCGGCGGGCAGGGCGGCGCGCTGACGAGGGTCGAGCCCGTCGATGCCGACCTCGCCGACACGGCGGGTGAGGGCCTGGTCGAGATTGAGCGCGATCAGCGGGATCTCGTGCTCGCGCGCGAAGCGCAGGATCGGACGATAGAGCCGGTAGTCGAAGCGCCAGCGCTCGAAGTACTCGGTGCGGCGCAGCATCTGCGCCTCGTCGATGGCGCCGGCGACATAGGCGTCGAGATGGATCTGGAAGGGCTGCTGGAAGCACTCCAGACCGATCGCCAGCGGCTTGCCGCGGGCGTGCAGGCCGCGGATCACCGCCAGCTGATCGAGATGGTCGGCATAGCGGTCGTGGTGCTCGCCGACATAGACCACGCGGCGCTCGGCGATGCGCCCGAGCAGGGTCTCGACCCCGGTCAGCGCATCGAGTTCGAGCACCCGGGTGGCCGCCCCCGCCGCAGGCTCGGCATCCCGCGCAAGGACACTCGCCCCCGGCGCCGCCAGCACGACGGCGACGGCAATCATCGCCAAGCTTTTGTAGGACACGTCTCACCCCGCTGGTTTCGGGCCACCGCGGCCCGCATGATTGACCAGGTCACGCGCTCTGCGCTTCCCTCGAGCATCGAGAAGGAACGCCGACCACCGACCCTGTTGCCCGGGGCACACACCGCCCCGCTCCCTATTCTGCCGAGGATCCGGATACTGATGCGACACTTGATCCTTTCAACCCTGCTGCTGCTCGGTCTGACCCCGGCCCAGGCCGCGTCCCCGCCACCGCTCGTCGAGCACCAGCTCGCGGTGCACATCGACCCCGCCACCGGCACCCTGGAGGCGAGCGATCGGCTGCGCCTGCCCGCCGGGCTCGAGGACACCCTGGTGCTGCTCGACGCCGGGCTCACGCCCACCGTCGGCGACGAGACGGCGACCCTCACCCCGGTCGGGCGACGCGGCCACCTCGCCGTCTATCGGTTGCGGCACGCCGGCACCGGGCCGGTCACCCTCGACTACCGGGGCCAGATCCGTCACGGCCTGCGCCGCCAGATCGAGGGGGTTGGACGCGACCGACAGTGGTCGCTCGGCACCATCGACAGCGATGGCATCTTCCTCTCCGGGGCCAGCGGCTGGTACCCGCTGCTGCCCGGACAGCGACTGCGCTTCACGCTCGATGTCACCCTGCCCGCGGGCTGGATCGCCGTCTCCCAAGGCAGCGGCCCCGGCGCGGCGCCCGAGTCGGGTCGCTCACAGTGGCGCGAGACGCAGCCGCAGGAGTCGATCTATCTGGTCGCCGCGCCCTTCACCCTCTATCGCGACAGCAGCGA
Organism: Marichromatium sp. AB31; assembly: GCF_003718685.1. NCBI lineage: Bacteria > Pseudomonadati > Pseudomonadota > Gammaproteobacteria > Chromatiales > Chromatiaceae > Marichromatium > Marichromatium sp. AB31. Next base: position 88,676 of record NZ_RHFI01000002.1, read on the forward strand.
GGGCATCGCCACCCAGGTCTATCTGCGCGCGCCCGACCCCGCACTCGCGCGACGCTATCTCGACGCCACCGCCACCTATCTGCGCGACTATGGCGAGCGCATCGGCCCCTACCCCTACGCCAAGTTCGCGCTGGTCGAGAACTTCTGGGAGAGCGGCTACGGCATGCCCTCCTTCACCCTGCTCGGCTCACGGGTGATCCGTCTGCCCTTCATCCTCCACACCTCCTACCCGCACGAGATCCTCCACAACTGGTGGGGCAACGGGGTCTATGTCGACGCCGACTCGGGCAACTGGAGCGAGGGCCTGACCAATTATCTCGCCGACTACTGGCAGCGCGAGCGCGCCGGCACCGGGGTCGAGGCGCGGCGCGAGATGCTCAAGGCCTACGCCGATCACGTCCACCACGGCGAGGACTTCCCGCTCAGCGCCTTCAGCGCCCGTCACGACGGCGGCTCCCAGGCGATCGGCTACGGCAAGGGGGCGATGGTCTTCCACATGCTGCGCCGCCGCCTCGGCGACGAGACCTTCGACGCCGGGCTGCGCCGCTTCTATGCCGACAACCGTTTCCGCGCCGCCGGCTACGCCGAGTTGCGCCGCGCCTTCGAGCAGGTCTCGGGCACCGACCTCGGCGACTTCTTCGCCGCCTGGGTCGAGCGACCCGGGGCACCGACGCTGGCGCTCGACGGGGTCAGACTCGAGCAACACGACGGCCAGATAGAGGTCCACGGCGAGATCCGCCAGACCCAGCCGGGCGCACCCTTCCCGCTGTACCTGCCGCTGCGGCTCGCGTGGTCAGACGGCAGCACTCGCACGCTCTGGATCGAGACCGACGAGCGCGCCCAGGCGTTCGGCATCGCGCTCGACCAGCGCCCGCTCGCCCTCGCCGTCGACCCCGAATTCGACGTCTTCCGCACCCTGCTGTCCGGCGAGACCCCGGTGGCACTCGGCAACCTGTTCGGCGCCGAGCGGGGGCTGATCCTGCTGCCGGCACGGGCGCCGACAGCATTGCTCGACGGCTATCGGGCACTGGCCGAGCGCTGGCGCAGCGGACATCCGGGCTGGCGGGTGGCGCTCGACAGCGCGTTCGACACCCTGCCCGAGCACGGCGCGATCTGGCTGCTCGGCTGGGAGAATCGCCATCGCGCAACCTTCGAGCACGCCGTCCCCGCCCCCACCGCAGCGCCCCCGACGCAACGTCTCGACGGGCTCGACAGCATCGTGCTCACCGCCGCGCGCGGTGAACAGCCGCTCGCCTGGCTCGGTACCGAGCTGGCCGAGGCGCTGCCGGCACTGGCGCGCAAGCTGCCCCACTACGGCAAGTACGGCTATCTCGGTTTCGTCGGCGCACGCGCCGAGAATCGGCTCAAGGGCCAGTGGCCGAGCGGACCGAGCGCCCTGACCCACCGCTTCGCCCCGGCGCACCGATGAGGACGTCACGACCTGCGCCAGCGCACCTGCATTGGGGACAGAATTGGCTAGAATCAAACGGACTCAACGACTGCCGGACTCCGGCTCAAGGATCGATCATGCCCATCCACTCCCGCGCACTGCAGCGCCTTGTCTTCCTCGCCACGCTCGCCATCGCGCTCGTCGCCTGTGGCCCGTCCTATCGCACCGAGTACAGCTACATGCCCCCGGCCGACAGCGCCGGCAAGCAGTGCCTGAACCAGTGCCTGAGCATGCGCGCGATGTGCCGCAACCAGGCCGAGAACCGCGCCGCCAACGCCCGCGCCGATTGCGAGCGCAACGCCATGATCAACTACACCGCCTGCATGGCCACGGCCAAGAGCGACATCGAGCGCAGCAAGTGCTCGTCGAGCAGCTACTGCAACCAGGGTGCCGACACCGGCCAGTGCGATGAGGAGTACCGACTCTGCTACGAGAACTGCGGCGGTACCGTCAGCAGCTATCAGGTCTGCGAATACGGTTGTTGACGCGCACCGGGCTGGCGCCACGACGCGCCGGCCCTCAGCAGCGATCGACCACGCAATTGCGCCCCCCTTCCTTGGCGCGGTAGAGACAGCGGTCGGCCACCGAGGCGAGCCGGTCGTAGTCGGTCTCGCCCGGCTCGGCCTGGGCCAGCCCGATGCTCAGGGTCAGCGCCCGGGTGCATCCCGCCATCTCCAGCGGCGCACGCGCCAGCGTCTCGCGCAGCTTGTGCGCGAGGGTCGCAGCCCCCTCCAGGTCGGTGCCGGGCAACAGCAGCGCGAACTCATCACCGCCGAGCCGCGCCAACAGGTCCTGGCGCCGCACCAGCCCCTGGATCACCCGCACCACGTGACGGATGGCGGCATCGCCCGCCGCATGTCCCAGCTCGTCATTGAGCTGCTTGAGCCGGTCGAGGTCGAAGAGCAGCAGCGAGACCGGCGTCCGCGACCGTTGCGCCAGCGTCATCCGGCACTCGAAACCGGCGAGGAAGCCACGCCGGTTGGCCACCCCGGTGAGCGGATCGGTGTTGGCCGCATGGGCCAGGCGCCGCGCGGTATGGGCACGACTGTGCTCGTAGAGCATTGAGATCACGGTCGAGGCCAGCAGGGCCCCGCCGCCATTGACCATCGCCAGCCAGTTCAGACCGAAGCCGGGGTCCAGCGCGATCCGCAGCCACAGCATCGACATCAGCACCGCACTGAATCCCAGCGAGACCGCCAGCCCCAGCCACAGCCCCAGCACGAAGAAGGCCAACGGCGGCAGCAGCGCCGCCCAGATCAACACCCCGTCACCGGCCTCACCGGTGATCGACAGCGCCGCGAGCAACACCCCGGCGAGCACCACGCCGAGCAGCGGCAGGATGCGTTGACCGCGGCCGCAATACAGCCCCCAGGCCAGCCACGACAGCAGGACACAGAAGAGCCCTTCGGCGAGGGCGTGGAACAGATAGCCGGTGACCCAGAAGTCGAACCAACTGAAGAATGCACTCAACACCACCCCCAGCAGGGCCGCGCGCAGGGTCAGACGTACCCGCCTGGCCTCGAGGTCGGCGCTGACGAGCACGATCTGGTCACACTGGGGGTGTTTCATGCGGCTAGGCTGACGCGGTGGGACGATCGAACAGGCGCGAGGCCCGAGAACGCGCGCCGTACAAGCCGCCGCGCGACGACGGCTGGACCAAGATACGCCCGCCGGCAGGCGGGATCAATCACCCCCGGACGGGCGCCCAGACCGACCGGACCGCGCGCAGACACCTTGCCGGGCACCGCGGCCAGACGCCATCATGCCCGGAGTCACGCCGACCGCTGTCCCCGAGCGACAGCGGTCCGATGGAGAGCCCCCAGGGAGCGAGACATGGATACGAAACCGACACGCAGGACGCCGGACACGCCCGCCACCAGCGCCCGGACGAAGACCATCAACCATGGCACAGCCGCGCGCTGCACCCGGCGCCAGCTTCTCGCCCTGCTCGCCGCCACCCTCATCCCCCCCGCGCCGTCTCCGGCACGGGCCGCACCCAGTCAGCGACTCCTGGCAATCGGCCCCGGCGCACTACGCCTGCTGACCTACCTGGCGGTCGCCGATCGACTGGTCGGGGTCGAGGACTTCGAGCGACGCGCGCTCACCACCAGCAGCTATCGCTACGCCCTGCCGACGGGGATCGACGCCCTGCCCTCGATCGGCCCCGGCGGTCCCGGGCGGATGCCCGACCTCGAACAGGTGCTGCGGCTGCGCCCCGATCTGGTCGCCGCCGCCGCCCTCGACGATCAGCAGCTGCAGGCACTGCGCGCACGCGCCGGGGTCGAGCTGCTGGTGCTCGACTATGGCGATACCGGCATCCTCCGCATCGACGAACTGATTGGGTCGCTCCAGGCCCTGGGCGAGGCGGTGGGGCGCGGCCAGCGCGCCGCCCAGCTCGTCGCCGCCCTCACCGACGAGCTGGACGCGCTGCACCGACGCGTCGGCGCCACGCCCCCCGTGGCCGCCTATCTCGGCGGCGTCAGCATGCAGGGCAGCCACGGTCTCACCAGTACCCAGGCCGGTCACCAGCCGCTGCGCTGGGCCGGGGCACAGAACCTCGCCGACCGGGCGGGCCCGGCAGGACATCTCTTCCTCGATCGCGAGCAACTGCTGCTGTGGGACCCGCCGGTGCTCTTCATCGACGGCGGCGGGCTGGCCGGCATCCTCACCGAATACGCCAGGGACCCTGGGTTCTATCACCGCTTGCGCGCGGTCCGTACCGGACAGGTGTGGCTGACCCTGCCGTTCAACGCCTACAACACCAATGTCGAGAACGCCCTGGTCAACGCCTGGATGATGGCCAAGGTGCTCCACCCCGAGGCGCTGGCGGACATCGACATCGGGGCGCGGGCCGGCGCCATCATGCGCGCTTTTCTCGGCACCGACATCATGCCGGCGCTGGCCGAGCACGGCCATGGCCTGGGACGACTCGATCTGGAGCAGGGACGATGGACGCCAGTGTCCTGAGCCCGGCGCCACGCGCGAGCTTCCGCCACCAACGCCGCAGGCGCCTGCTCGCCGGGCTGTCGCTGGGAGTCGGGCTGATGGCGCTGGTGGTCTATGCCCTCGGCCAGGGCAGCTACCCACTGACGGCCGGCGAGGTGCTGACGGCGCTGCGCGCCGGACCCGCCGCCCCCGACCCCGCGGCACACGTGATCTGGTCGATCCGGCTACCGCGGCTGCTCGCCGCGTTGCTCGCCGGCATGAGCCTGGCGCTGGCCGGGGCGGTGATGCAGAGCGTATTGCGCAACCCCCTGGCCTCGCCGATGACACTCGGGGTCTCCCAGGGCGCGGCCTTCGGCGCGACCTGCGCCATCGTGCTGCTCGGCGCCGGCGAGCTCAATCGGTTGGGACCCGAGACGGTGGTGGTCGAGCAGCCCTATCTGGTGGTCGGCGCGGCACTCGTCGGCGGTCTCTGCACCGCCGCGGCCATCCTGCTGATCGCGCTGCTGCGCCAGCTGCGCCCCGAGGCGCTGGTGCTGGCCGGGATCGCACTCGGCGCCTTCTCCAGCGCCGGCACCATGCTGGTGCAGTACTTCGCCAGCGACACCCAGGCGGCGGCGACCCTGTTCTGGACCTTCGGCGACCTCGGCAAGGCCGGCTGGCGCGAGGTCGGCTGGCTCGCCCTGGTGTTGGCGCCGCTGCTCGTCCTGCTCACCCGCACCGGCTGGCAGCTCAACGCCATGGCCTGGGGTGAGGACAGCGCCCGCGCGCTCGGCGTGGCGGTGGCGCGGCTACGGCTGACGGTCCTGGCCGCCGGCGCGGTCCTGGCGGCGGTGAGCACCGCCTTCCTCGGGGTGATCGGCTTCGTCGGGCTGATCGCGCCGCACCTGGTGCGGCTGATCATCGGTGTCGACCACCGCTATCTGCTCCCCTACGCCGCCCTGGCCGGGGCCATCGTACTGCTCGGCGCCGACACCCTGGGACGGTTGATCATCGCCCCGGTGGTACTGCCGGTCGGCGCGGTCACCGCCATGCTCGGCGCACCCTTGCTGCTGGCGCTGTTGCTGCGCCGCGGGGAGCGCTGACCATGCTCGGGATCGAGGCGCTCAGCATCGGCCACGGCGGCCGCACCCTGCTGCGGGGACTCGACCTGGAGCTACCCGCCGGCGCGCTGTTGGCGGTACTCGGGCCCAACGGGGCCGGCAAGTCGACCCTGATCCGCACCCTCGCCCAGCTCCACCCGCCGCTGGGCGGGCGGGTACGGCTCGATGACACCCCGCTCGACCGACTCGAGCGCGGCGCCCGCGCCCGCCAGATCGCCTATCTGCCCCAGCAGTCGCGCCCGGTCGCCGTCACCGTCTACGAGGCGGTGCTGCTCGGGCGCGTGCCGCACCTGCGCTGGCAGACCGGCGAGCGCGATCTCGCGCTGGTCGACGACATCCTCGATCACCTCGGGCTCGCCGCACTCGCCGGCCGACGCTGCACCGAGCTCAGTGGCGGCGAGCTGCAGAAGGTACTGATCGGGCGCGCCCTGGCGCAAGCCCCCCGTCTGCTGCTGCTCGACGAGCCGGTCAACCATCTCGACCTCGCCAACCGGCTGGAGGTCCTGGCGCTGGTCAGACGCACCGCCCGCGAACGTGATCTGGTCACCCTGGTGGTCCTCCACGACCTCAACCTGGCGCTGCGCTTCGCCGACCGCTTCCTGCTGCTCGACGGCGACGGCGGCCATCGCACCGGCGACATGGCGACGCTCACCCCGGAGCAGGTCGAGCGGGCCTACCGGGTCCCGGTGGTCCGCGGCGAACTGGCTGGACACCCACTGTTCGTGCCGATCTAGCGGGTAGCTTCCAGCCTCCAGCTACCAGTAGCGGCTTAGTGTGCGCGTCAGCGGGGCGTAAGAGGTCCTACCGGCGGCTGGCGGCTAGTCGCTGGCGACTGGAAGTTGGTCGCTGACGACTCGGCTGCCCGCAAGCCGTCAGGACACCGATTGGTAGTAGAGGTTCTGCGGGTGGCGGGCCTCGGCGAAGAAGTACCAGCGTTCGGCCAGCAGCCCGACGAACTGGACGGCGAAGGCCGTCAGCGCCAGGGTGCTCGAGACCTCGGCATGGGCCAGGGCGATCAGCACCACCGGCAGCGGGAACACCGTCACCAGGAAGAAGGCACGCACCCAGCGCAGGGTCCGGGCGCTGCGCCCGTGGAAGAACTCACGGGTGTTGAAGCTGCCGCCGGTGGCGCCCTGGGCCTTCTGCTGCAAGGCGCTGTGACGTACCCCGATGGCGCTCTGCACCGTGCTGCGGTGTTCGAGCCGGGCATTGCGCAACAAGTGTGCGCCGCGCGAGAGCGCGGCGGCGAGGGTGAGGATCACCGCCCAGGTGCCGAAGAAACCGACCAGCGGGTTGCCGAGCCAGGCCGAATAGGCCGCCGCCAGCATGAAGCCCGAGGCGCTACCGAGCAGCAGGAAGTTGCTCACCGTCAGCGGCGAGTGCCACTCCTCGAGGAAGCGCACCGCGGCATAGATCATCGCGGTGCAGACGAACAGCGCCAGGCTCGCCAGGGTGCCGAGCACGCCGAGGATCAGCGACAGGTCGACGGCCAGGGCGCCGACCCGGAACCAGGGCGCGGTCCAGCCCAGCAGGTGGGTCAGCGCATAGGCCGCGACCAGCCCCATGGTCAGCGGCAGCACGATCACCTCGCGCGAGAGCCAGGAGGTGCGCCAGCAGCTCGCCGCGCGCCAGGCGCGTTCGGGACGACCGAGATGGAAGAAGGAGGCGGCCAACCCGCCGAGCAGCAGCGACAGCGCCAGCAGGCTGCCGCTGGCGTAGAAGCCCGAGGTCTGCAGCGGCAGGAAGTGGGCGATGGCATAGAGCTGTCCGGTGAACATCGCCAGGAACAGCCCCTGGCCGGCGCCGAGCAGGGTGGTCAGCAGGATCACGGAGAAGGCGGGATGCATGGGCGGCTTCCTGATTGCGGTGGACGGGAACGGCCCTTACCAGGCCACGTCGTCGACGGACTCCTCGCCGGTGTAGTCGGTGAGATCCTCGCGACGCAGCGGGTTGTCGACCCGCTCGAGGTCCTCGGGAGCGATGTGCATCCGGGTCTTGTGGCGTGGCAGGTAGTGGTTGGCGGGCTTGGTGCCCCACTCGGCCATCAGCGCATAGCCGCCACGCTCACGGATTGCCACCGAGACCTCGGAGTCGGGGTCGTGGACGTCGCCGAACAGCCGCGCGCTGGTCGGACAGGCGAGCACGCAGGCCGGCTGGCGATCGCGCTCGGGGAGGCTGTCGTCGGTGATACGGTCGATGCACAGGGTGCACTTCTTCATCACCCGCTCCTGGGCGTCGAGCTCGCGCGCGCCATAGGGGCAGGCCCAGGAGCAGTACTTGCAACCGATGCACTTGTCGTAGTCGACCAGCACCACACCGTTGTCGGCGCGCTTGTAGGAGGCCCCGGTGGGGCAGACCGGCACGCAGGGCGGGTCCTCGCAGTGCAGACAGCTCTTGGGGAAGTGGACGGTCTCGGTATCGGGGAAGGTGCCGACCTCGAAGGTCTGGACGCGGTTGAAGAAGGTACCGGTGGGCGAGCCGTCGTAGGGGTGCTCGTCGACCAGCGGACCGGCCGCGCCCGAGGTGTTCCACTCCTTGCAGGAGGTGACACAGGCATGACAGCCGACGCAAACGTTGAGATCGATGACGAGGGCGAGTTGGGTCATGTCAGAGGGCCTCCTGCCACCAGCGGCCAGTGATCGACGAGACGGCGCGACGCAGACGCCGGCACTCGCGATGCGGTCGCCAGTCGCTCATTTCTTGGAGAAGATGCCGGCCACATAGGCCTGCCAGCGACCGCGTCCCGGCTCCTGGCCGGGCAGTCGCGGCATCGGCGCGAACTGCGGCGCGGTGATCGCAGGCTCCTTGGGACCGGCCTTGTAGACCCGCACCCGCAGATCGAACCAGGCGGCCTGGCCGGTCACCGGATCGGCGTTGGAGAGGTGCGCCCCGGCGACATGCTCGGGCAGCTCCTCGGCGATCAGGTGGTTGAGCAGAAAGCCCTTGCGCGACTCGTCGGCATTGGCCGCCAGGCCCCAGGCCCCGGCGGCCTTGCCGATGGCGTTCCAGGTCCACACCGTGCCGGGCTCGACGGCCTCGGAGAAGCGACACATGCAGCGCACCCGACCATGCGCCGACTCCACCCAGATCCAGTCGCCGTCGGCGAAACCCTCGGCGGCGCCGACCCGTGGGTTGACGAACAGATAGTTGTGGCTGTGGATCTGGCGCAGCCAGGCGTTCTGGCTGTCCCAGCTGTGGTACATCGCCATCGGTCGCTGGGTCAGGGCGTTGAGCGGATAGCGCTCGGCGTCGATCAGCCCGTCCTCGAGCGGCGCGTAGTAGAAGGGCAAGGGGTCGAAATAGGTGGCGATGCGCTCGCGCAGCCGCGGCGGCGGACGCCGCCCCTCGCCCTTGCCCTGGGCGGCGCGGCGGAAGCGCTGCAGCACCTCGGAGTAGAGATGGATGATGATCGGGTCGGCATAGCGGATCATGCCGTGGGCGCGCGCCCAGTGCAGATAGCCCTTGTTCCAGTTGCGCATGTACTGGTAGCTCGGCGGCAACTGGTGGTGGAAGACGCAGCCGTGCTCGACATAGCGCTCCCACTGCTCGGGGTTGGGCGCGCCCTTGAGCACCTGATCGCCCTCGGCGCCGCGCCAGCCGGCGAGGAAGCCGATCCCGGAGCCGGGCGAGGTCTCGTAGTTGACGATGAAGTCGGGGTAGTCGCGGTACTTGCGCCGTCCCTCGCCGTCGACGAAGGCCGGCAGCCCGAGCCGGGTGCCGAGCTCGATGAGCACGTCCTGGAAGGGGCGACACTCGCCCTTCGGCGGCAGCACCGGCACCCGTACCGCGTCGACCGGACCGTCGAACTCGGAGATCGGCCGGTCGAGCATCGACAGCACGTCGTGACGCTCGAGATAGCTGGTGTCGGGCAGCACCAGGTCGGCGAAGGCGACGGTCTCGGAGGAGAAGGTGTCGCAGACCGCCAGGAAGGGGATGCGGTAATCGCCCTGCTCGTCCTTGTCGACGAGCATCCGTCGCACCTCGCTGGTGTTCATCGTCGAGTTCCAGGCCATGTTGGCCATGAACAGCACCAGGGTGTCGATCGGATAGGGGTCGCCGCGCCAGGCGTTGGTGATGACGTTGTGCATCAGCCCGTGCACCGCCAGCGGGTACTCCCAGGAGAAGGCCTTGTCGAGCCGGACCGCCTCGCCCTCGTCATCGACGAAGAGGTCGTCCGGGTCGGCCGGCCAGCCCAGCGGCAGACCGTCGAGCGGGGTATCCGGGCGCACCGCCGCGGGGTCGTTCGGCGGCTTGGGACAGGGCGGGATCGGGCGCGGGAAGGGCGCCTTGTGACGGAAGCCGCCGGGGCGGTCGATGGTGCCGAGCAGGCTCATCAGCACGCCGAGCGCGCGGATGCCCTGGAAACCGTTGGAATGCGCCGCCATGCCGCGCATGGCGTGGAAGGCCACCGGGTTGCCGGTGACCGAGGCGTGTTCGCGATCCCAGCAATCGGTCCAGGGGATCGGCAGCTCGATCTGGTGATCGCGCGCGGTCACGCCCATCTCGTGGGCGAGCCGGCGGATGGTTGCGGCGGGGATGCCGGTGACCTCGGCGGCCCACTCCGGGGTGTAGTCGGCGAGTCGGTCCTTGAGCAGCTGGAAGGCGGGCTTGACCGCGGTGCCGTCCTCCAGGGTATAGGCACCGAGCAGCCGCGGCTCGACGCCGGGGGTGCGGGCGCGCACCGCGGCATCGCTCGCGCGATCCCACCACAACCGGTCCTGCGGATCGAAACAGTCGGGCGCGGCCTCGGTCTCGACGCGATAGAACAGCCCGGCCTCGTCGTGCGCCTCGTCGCTCACCACCAGCTCGGCGGCATTGGTGTATTGAATGAGGAAGTCGCGATCGAACAGCCCGCGCGCGAGGATCTCGTGATTGATCGCGAGCAGCAGCGCGCCATCGGTCCCCGGGCGGATCGGCACCCATTCATCGGCGATCGCCGAATAACCGGTGCGGATCGGATTGATCGAGATGAAGCGACCGCCACGCCGCTTGAATTCGGAGATCGCGATTTTGAGCGGGTTGGAGTGATGATCCTCGGCGGTGCCGATCATCACGAACAGCTTGGCGCGATCGAGGTCCGGACCGCCGAACTCCCAGAACGATCCACCGATGCTGTAGATCAGCCCGGCGGCCATGTTGACCGAGCAGAAGCCGCCGTGGGCGGCATAGTTGGGGGTGCCGAACTGCTTGGCGAACATCCCGGTGAGCGCCTGCATCTGGTCGCGCCCGGTGAACAGCGCGAAGCGCTTGGGGTCCTCGGCGCGCAGCCGGCGCAGGCGGGTCTCGAGCAGCTCCAGCGCCTCGTCCCAGGAGATCTCCTCGAAGTCGCTCTCGCCACGCTCGGCCCCGGGTCTGCGGCGCAACGGGCGGGTCAGGCGCGCCGGGGAGTACTGCTTCATGATCCCCGAGCTGCCCTTGGCGCAGATCACCCCCTTGTTGAGCGGATGACGCGGGTTGCCGTCGATATAGCGGACCTCACCATCACGCAGGTGCACGCGAATACCGCAACGGCAGGCGCACATATAGCAGGTGGTCTCCTTGACCTCGACCCGACCGATCGCGCTATCCGAATGACTGGGATGATCTTGCATCGGCACACCCTTGGGGGATGATTTGTTTTACCGCATTCTAATATTGCGGTCGTCTATCTTTCAAACCCAAAGATGCCGATGAAAAACTTTATTAAATGATTGGCCCATTCATTTTGTTTATATAAATGAACACTGCCCTGATGGTCGGCACTGATAGGAAGACGGAAACGCTGAAGCGGGGAAGCGGGGAAGCGGGGAAGCGGGGAAGCGGAGACGAAAACGGACGCCGGAGGCGTCCGCAAGGGGCGACGACGCATCCATGCGTCGCCGGCAGGCATCAGGTTGTGATCAGGCGGCGTTGTAGCGAGGCAGCCAGGAGCTGAGTCGCTCGCGCTCGCGCTCGAGGTCGAGCGAGAAGAAGTGGTTGAGCACCTGCAGCGCCTCGTCGAGGTTCTCGCACGGCCACTCGTTGGTGACGGTGTGGCAGTTCCAGTCTTCGACGTGATAGCAGCAGTGACCACCCTTGGCGGCACCCTCGGCATCGAAGCGCAGCTTGTAGCCGGTCTGGGTGCGTGGATTCCACTTGTAACGGATGCTGTTTTCAGTTTCGTCAAACATTGTCGGGCCTGGTCCGGTTGAGCATTTGAGGGGCGGGCGATCGAGGGGAGACGCGGTACCTGTGGCCTGGTAAGGACAGGAATGATGCAAATAAGCAACAAACCATCCGTGCCGCATCATCAACGCCATCTCACACCTTCAGTCTAGTACAAAAAAGCAACAGTCAACAAGCACAATCGAGCCAAAATGTCCATAAACCTGAAAACTGATGCTGTCTTCACAAAACCCGGCACAGAGACCACCCAAGCAATCCCCCTGCCGCAGTCGTGGATTTTTCACAACACGAAGACCTTTTGTGTAACTTCGGCGCAACAAAACACGACACTCAGGGGGCAAAGACAACACGAACAGGGCCGCGCAGGCCGGCCTCGACCCAATCAAAACAGCCACTTGAAAGCGCAGCATCTCGACCATCGTCAGTCATGGCGAAGGATGCGGGAGGGGGTGAAGGGAAGCGTGGGAAGCAGGGAAACGATGAAGACGGCGATGCGTGACGCCGCGCGCACTACACACGATACGACGACGACGCCGACGACAAGGCTGCCGACGACGCCGAGCGCGAGACCGGATCAGCCCGGATGCGTCGCCTCATCGCGATGCCAACTCAGCGCGAGCGGGTCGTGCGGGTCGACATGTGGCATGAAAGGGAGCTTGCGGTCACTGTTGGTGACCTGATAGATCAGGCCCATCCAGTTGCCGAGCACGCCCTCGGCGGTGTCGTGCCAGGTGTTGTCGAGCCCGGCGACGATTCGCGCCTCGGGGAAGGGCGGCAGCGCCTCCCCCCGCTCCCGGGCCGCGATCACTCGACCGCGATACTCGTCGAGGATGGCCCGCGCCTGCAGCCCGAAGTAGGCCTCGGGGAAGGGCGGATACTCCTCGCGCTGAGCGGCGAAGAACAGACGCACCTCGCGCTTGTACTCCTTGAGCAGCGAGATGGTGTCGTACTCCGGATGGCCCTGGAAGAAGACCTGACGCAGCCCATCGGCGCTCACCGCCAGATGCACCCCGGCCGCGCTCTCGGCGAGCACGTGCAGGCCGGCGGCCTCGAACTGGGCGCGCGAAACCTCGTTGTAGCGCGAGTGCGGCACGTCGAAACAGGTGTTGACGTTGCTCACCAGGGGGTGGGAGCGATCGAACACCCGGTGCGGATAGACCCCCCAGCGCTTCTCCGCCAGACGCCGACGACGCTGGCCATAGGCGAACTGCAGCACCGCATGGGTCGCCAGACAGGAGAACAGGGTCGAGCAGACATACTCGCTGGCCCACTCCACCACCTCGATCAGCGGCTCCCAGAACGGCTCGTCAGCCAGTTCCGGGCCGGTGACGTTGGCGCCGGTGATGATCAGCGCATCCAGCCCCTCGGCGCGAATGGTCTCGAACGACTCGTAATAGCGCTCGATATAGGCGCGGGCCTCGTCGCTGCGTCTGAGCCCGTCGAGGGTGAATGGATGGATGTAGAACTGGGCGATCTGGTTGCTCTGACCGATCAGCCGGAAGAACTGCCGCTCGGTGGCCGCCAGCGCCGGGTCAGGCATCATGTTCAACAGCCCGATATGCAGCTCGCGGATGTCCTGCTGCAAGGCGCGGTTGGGTTCGAGGATGGTCTGCCCCTCCTCGCGCAACCGGCTGAAGGTGGGCAGATCGTTGTGGGCGACGATGGGCATGGACGTATCAGGGCTCCTCTCGGTCAGGCGGCCACCGCCTGGGCGGCGATCGCCGATTCGACCAACTGCAGAAAGTCTTGCTCGTCGCGCACCCGGGCGACGTCCTCCGAGGAGACCGTATAGCCGTGGGGACGAGCGATGGCCTCGTAGCGCGGCACCCGCGAGTGGAACAGACGCGGGAACACCCAGCGGGTGAAGTCATCGGGTTCGATCTCGGCGACATAGTCGAGACCGCGCTCGGCGAGATAGTCGGAGACCGCCTCGCGGAGGAAGTCGGGACGGTAATAGAGCGGCTTGGGGTCGGCCTGGGCGCGCTCGATCAGCTTGATCTCGTCGACCTCGGGGACACGGATATAGAGGATCAGACTGTGCGCGGCCAGCAGATCGATCACCCGCGGCTCGTCGAGCTCGCACAGGCTGCCGCCGACATCGTTGACCAGATGGGGATAGTTGTAGATGTCCTGCGCCTTGCGCACGAACTCGGGCAGATCGAGCATGGCGGCGATCTCGGCCTGACGATAGAGCGTCTGGCGGCGGCTGAACTCCTCGAGTCCGAGCCCGCCGCGCTCGGGGTTGCCGAGCTTGCCGACGAAGCTCATCACCGGCCCCAGGTCGGTGACCTTGATGTTGTTGCGCATCGAGATCCAGTCGCGCCGCAGCAGCTCGCGCAGGAAGGGATCGCGCATCGCATGCGCCTTGACCAGATCGAGGATCGGCTCGTCGAGATAGCGGGTGCCGATGCGATAGTCGCCGGAATAGTGGAACCAGTCCTGCCGGCGCAGCATCGCCGACAGATGGGTCTTGCCGACACCGGACATGCCGAGCAGGGTGACGCACTTGTGGGGCCAAGCGCGGAATTCTTCGACCGTGAACTTCAAGGACAATGCTCCTGGATGCTGCGATGGACGATCACCGCGCGCCGGCGAGGCGAACCTCGCGCCCGGCGGCGGCGACCGGGATCTGCACCCGATGGTAGTCAGTCCGTCCAGCGCTGACCAGCGTCGGCGTCAACCACGCCGCGCCTCGAGCGCCTCCCAGCGGGCGAAGGCCTGCTCCAGCTCGCGCTCCACCGCCTCGAGTTCGGCGCGTGTCGTCGCCACCGCCTCGCCCGCTTCGCGATAGAACGCGGGATCGGCCATGCGCGCGTGCAGCTCGGCCTGGGCCTGCTCGAGCGACTCGATCCGCGCCGGCAACTCGGCCAGCTCGCGGGTCTCCTTGTAGCCGAGCTTGCCCCCCTCGCGCTTGGGCCGCGGCGCCGGCGCCGTCTTGGCCGGGCGGGCGCGTTCGCGCTCGGCGGCGGCCGCCTCGGCCTCGCGACGCGCCTGCTGACGCTGCCAGTCGGTATAACCGCCGACATACTCGCCGATCCGCCCATCACCCTCGAACACCAGGGTGCTGGTGACCACGTTGTCGAGCAGCGCGCGGTCGTGGCTGACCAGCAGCAGGGTGCCCTGGAAGTTCACCAGCAGCTCATCGAGCAGCTCCAGGGTCTCGGCGTCGAGATCGTTGGTCGGCTCGTCGAGCACCAGCAGGTTGGCCGGTCGGGTGAACAGCTTGGCCAGCAGCAGGCGATTGCGCTCGCCGCCGGAGAGCGCCTTGACCGGCTGGCGCGCCCGCTCCGGGGTGAACAGGAAGTCCTTGAGATAGGAGAGTACGTGCAGGCTGCGGCCCTCGACCTCGATCTGATCGCTGCCCTCGGCGACGTTGTCCTGGACGCTGCGCTCGGGGTCGAGCTGGGCGCGTAGCTGATCGAAATAGGCGACCTCAAGGTTGGTGCCCAGCCGCACCCGCCCCTGCTGCGGTTCGAGCGCGCCGAGCAGCAGCTTGAGCAGGGTGCTCTTGCCGGCGCCGTTGGGACCGATCACCCCGACCTTGTCGCCACGCAGGATCAGGGTGGAGAAGTCGCGGATCACCGTCTTCTCGTCCCAGGTGTGGGTGAGCCCCTCGGCCTCGACCACCAGCTTGCCCGAACGCTCGCCGGCGTCGACGCGGATGCGCGCCTGCCCCTGCTGCTCGCGCCGCGCCCGGCGCGCCTCGCGCATCGCCTCGAGTGCGCGCACCCGGCCCTCGTTGCGGGTGCGCCGGGCCTTGATGCCCTGACGGATCCAGCGCTCCTCCTCGGCGAGCCGGCGATCGAACTGGGCCGCGGCCTGGGCCTCGGCGTGGAGCCGCTCCTCGCGCCGGCGCAGATAGTTGTCGTAGTCGCCCGGCCAGTCGGTGAGCTTGCCGCGATCGAGCTCGAGGATGCGGGTGGCGAGACGCTGCAGGAAGCGGCGGTCGTGGGTGATGAACAGCAACGCCCCCTGGAAGTCGACGAGGAAGGACTCGAGCCAGTCGATCGAGTCGATGTCGAGATGGTTGGTCGGCTCGTCGAGCAGCAACAGGTCGGGCTCGGTAACCAGGGCGCGAGCCAGCAGCACGCGGCGCTGCTGACCGCCGGAGAGCGCCTCGAAACGCCCCTGCGGATCGAGCCCGAGACGCGAGATGACCCGCTCGGTGCGCTGCTCGATCTCCCAGCCACCCTCGTCGTCGAGCCGCTGCTGCAGCCGTGCCAGGCGCGCCAGCTCGTCCTCGCCGGCATCGGCGCCGAGGGCGTGCGAACAGGTGAAGTACTCGCGCACCAGCTCGCCGAGCTCGCCGAGCCCGCCGGCGACCACCTCGAACACGCTCGCCTCATGACCGACCGGCAGCTCCTGGTCGAGCTTGGCGATGCGCATCCCCTGCCCCACCCGGCGCTGACCGCCATCGGGCTGGACCTCGCCGGCGACGATCCGCATCAGCGTCGACTTGCCGGCGCCATTGCGGCCGATCAGACAGACACGCTCGCCCCGCTCGATGGTGAAGGAGACACCGTCGAGCAACGGCGGCAGACCATAGGAGAGGGAAACATCATCGAGACTGAGTAGGCTCATCGGGTATCCTGGTGCGATTGCGGGAAGGGAGCGTCGGCACGGCCGATCGAAGACCCCCGAGGTTAGAGAGGGCGGACAAGGCGCGCAACAGCCGACACCGCAGCCACCAGGGCGTGAGGCTGCGCCCACGAGACGAAAACGGGGTACACTCTCATCCCTGATTCGCACGCGCGACCCGCGCCCCACCCTGGAGTTGATACCGATCCGATGGTGAAGAGCGTCACACTTCGGGATGCCTGGTCCGGAGAGGCAAACTGCCTGAACTGCTCGCTGCGAGCCTCGGTACTGTTCGCCGGGCTCGAGGAGACGGACTTCGAGCGCATCCACGACCCGATCGACCAGTTCACGCTGAAACCAGGCACCGCACTCTATCAGGCCGGCGACGGCGCCGGATTCATGTTCACGGTCCGCAGCGGGGCGCTCAAGCTGGTGCAGTATCTCCCCGACGGCAGCCAGCGCATCGTGCGCATCGTGCGCACCACCGACGTGCTCGGACTCGAGGCGCTGCTCGAGGAGAGCTATCACCACGACGCCGTCGCCCTGCAGCCGACCGAGGTCTGCCGCTTCCCGGCGCGCGCGGTGCGCGAGCTGGGGATCGAGAACCCGGCGCTGCACCGCGAGCTGATGGCGCGCTGGCAGCACGCCCTGAGCGAGGCCGACGCCTGGCTCACCGAGCTCTCGACCGGATCGGCCCGACAGCGCGTCTCGCGCCTGCTGCTGCGGCTGGTACGTGACCGCAAGACCAGCGAGTGCCAGCTGTTCAGCCGCGAGGACATGGGTGCCATGCTCGGCGTCACCACCGAGACGGCCAGCCGCACCATCGCCGAGTTCAAGCGTCAGAGCCTGCTGGTCGAGAGCGCGCCCAACACCTTCCTGCTCGACATCCCCAACCTGCGCCGTATCGCCGAGGACTGAGCCGAGTCCGCCCCGGCTCGCGGTTGACCGATTTCAATGCCCCCTCGGGGGCCGCGCCCTACCCTGCCCGCTCTGGAAGCCGAGCGCCACGACACCCACAGCCTCCGCTCTCGCGGCCCGAGCTCCCCGCAACCGGGGCCGGCTGCCCGCCGGCGGACGCGCACGGATGCAGGGCCAGACACGCGCGCGACCACCGACGGAGTTTTTGAGCGCATGAAACAGAGCCTGTACCAGGAACGGTATCCGGTCTATTGTCTCGAGATCGGTCGCGAAGAGACCAGCTACGACTCGGTCGAGGCCATCTGCGACTACTTCCGCGCCTGTATCGAGCGCTACGACTCGGCGCGCTTCATCGCCGAGTTCGACCACCACGCCCACACCAGCGCACTGCCCGAGGGCCATGTCGGCGAGGGCATCCTCGCGGCCAAGAACCTGATCTTCTGCTTCGGCATCTCGTTGCCGGACGTGCAGGTGCTGGCGGTTCGCCCGCGCTCGATCGGTATCGCCGAGACCGAGGCGGGCTTCGTCATCACCTTCATGGAGGCGCCGATGCCGGTGGCCAACGCCGCCATGGAGGACTGGGCCTGTGGACTCTGCGACAAGGCCCCCCAGCCCACGACCTGCAATCGGAGCCGAACCATGCGCATCGCCGTCACCAGCCAGAACTTCCGCACCATCACCGGACACGCCGGCAAGACCCGCCGCTTCCTCATCCTCGAGGCCAACGCCGAGGGTGCCACCGAGGTCGAGCGACTCGATCTGCCCGCGGGCATGTCGCTGCACGACTACCACGGCGACGATCACCCACTGTTCGCGCTCGGACTCGATGCGCTGCTCACCCAGGGCGCCGGACAGGGTTTCGTGCAGCGCATGTCGCGCCAGGGAGTGGTGGTCCACACCACCAGCGCCACCGACCCGATCGAAGCGGCGACCATGCTCGCAGCCGGCAAGCTGCTCCCGGCGGCACACCCGCACGAGCACTGAGCCGACCACGCCCGGCCGCCCCGCACCGGGGCGGCATCAATCCCATGAAGAAAACGAGGGGAAGACCGCCGACCGCCCTCTTGGATGACAGAGCACACCCCATTAGAAGACTTCGGAAACAACCAAAAAAGCCTTCGAAAGCAAGTGCATGAAGAAGCCTGCAGACCTCTCCAGACACCCCTTCACGCAGCGCTCCGCCCCCACTGAAGCAGCCAACGGCTAACATCCGCCTGCCCTTCGATCTTGCCGCAGGTCATTCCTCTCGCATATTCCCCGCACTAACCTGTGGCCTCAGGCGCCACCGGCGCTGGATTTTGCGCGCCACCGCCGCCATCAGGGTGGCACGTCATCGATCCAGCGCAGCGACGTCGTCGCTTCACCCTATGTTTCGGCTCCCTCTGGAGACCCGCCTATGCTCGACAGTACCATGATCGAACTCTCGCGGTGGCAGTTCGCCAGCACCGCGATGTATCACTTCCTGTTCGTCCCCCTGACCCTGGGTCTGTCCTGGATCCTGGTGATCATGGAGAGCGTCTATGTGATGACCGGTCGCGAGATCTATCGCGACATGACCAAGTTCTGGGGCAAGTTGTTCGGTATCAACTTCGCCCTCGGCGTCACCACCGGTCTGACCATGGAGTTCCAGTTCGGGACCAACTGGGCCTACTACAGCCACTATGTCGGCGACGTCTTCGGCGCACCGCTGGCGATCGAGGGGCTGATGGCCTTCTTCCTCGAGTCGACCTTCATCGGCCTGTTCTTCCTCGGCTGGGAGCGACTCTCCAAGCGCCAGCACCTCACCGTGACCTTCCTCACCGCGCTCGGCTCCAACCTCTCGGCGCTGTGGATCCTGGTGGCCAACGGCTGGATGCAGAACCCGGTCGGCGCCGAGTTCAGCTACGAGACCATGCGCATGGAGATGACCAACTTCATGGACGTGGTGCTCAACCCGGTCGCCCAGGTCAAGTTCGTGCACACCGTCGCCGCCGGCTATGTCACCGCCTCGATGTTCGTGCTCGGGATCAGTGCCTGGTACATGCTCAAGGGTCGCGACCTGGCCTTCGCCAAGCGCTCCTTCTCGGTCGCGGTCGGCTTCGGCCTGGCCTCGATCCTGTCGGTGATCCTGCTCGGTGACGAGTCGGGCTACGAGGTCGGCGACGTGCAGAAGGTCAAGCTCGCGGCGATCGAGGCCGAGTGGCACACCGAGGAGGCCCCGGCGGCCTTCACCCTCTACGGTCGACCGAGCAACGAGGACGAGGAGACGCACGACGCGGTGAAGATCCCCTGGCTGCTCGGGCTGATCGCCACCCGCTCGCTCGACCAGGAGGTCGAGGGGCTCAAGGACCTGATGCACGAGCACGAGGTGCGCATCCGCAGCGGCATGATCGCCTACGAGTATCTCGAACGACTGCGCGGCGGCGAGGACACCCCGGCCAACCGCGCGGTGTTCGAGGAACACAAGGACGATCTCGGCTACGGACTGCTGCTCAAGCCCTATACCGACAACCCCGCCGAGGCCACCGAGGCGCAGATCCAGCTTGCGGTCAAGGACTCGATCCCCGAGGTCGCGCCGCTGTTCTGGAGCTTCCGCGTCATGGTCGGCGCCGGGGTCTGGATGCTGTTGCTGCTGGTGCTCGGCTTCTACTTCAACGCCAAGCGGGTGATCCAGGAGAAGCGCTGGCTGCTGCGGCTGTTCCTCTATAGCATCCCGGTGCCCTGGATCGCCGCCGAGACCGGCTGGTTCGTCGCCGAGTTCGGTCGTCAGCCCTGGGCCATCGGCGAGGTGCTGCCGACCAGCATCGCCGCCTCCAGCCTGACGGTCAACGACCTGGTGATCAGCCTCACCGGCTTCATCCTGTTCTACACCCTGCTGTTCATGATCGAGATGTTCCTGATGTTCAAGTTCGCGCGACTCGGCCCGAGTTCGCTGCACACCGGGCGCTATCACCACGAACGTCTTGCCAACCCGAGCGCGGGCATGACGCCGGCCACCGCCCCGCAGAAACAGAGCGACTGAGACGGAGGTCAGACATGATTCTCGATTACGAAGTCCTGAAATTCATCTGGTGGGTGCTGGTCGGTGTGCTGTTCATCGGCTTTGCCGTCACCGACGGCATGGACATGGGCGTCGGCGCCCTGCTGCCCTTCCTCGGCAAGAACGACAGCGAGCGGCGGGTGATCATCAACACCGTCGGCCCGCACTGGGACGGCAACCAGGTGTGGCTGATCACCGCCGGCGGCGCGATCTTCGCCGCCTGGCCGCTGGTCTATGCGACCGCCTTCTCGGGGTTCTACTTCGCCATGCTGCTGGCGCTGTTCGCGCTGTTCTTCCGCCCGGTCGGCTTCGACTACCGCAGCAAGATCGCCAACCCCCACTGGCGCAACGCCTGGGACTGGGGGTTGTTCATCGGCGGCGCGGTCCCGGCGCTGGTGTTCGGCATCGCCTTCGGCAACCTGCTCCAGGGCGTACCCTTCCATCTCGACAACCTGCTGCGCCCCTACTACACCGGCAGCTTCTTCGGCCTGCTCAACCCCTTTGCCCTGCTCGCCGGACTGGTGAGCCTGGGGATGCTGGTGATGCACGGGGCGGTCTGGCTGCAGCTGCGCACCGCCGAGCCGATCGCCGGGCGCGCCAAGCGGATGGTCAAGCTCGCCGGGCTGTTCACCATCATCGCCTTCGCCCTCGCCGGGCTGTGGCTGACGCTGGGGGTCGACGGCTATCGGGTGAGCGCGATGCCGGCGCTCGACGCCACCCCCAATCCGCTGACCAAGGATGTCGAGATCGTCCCCTACGCCTGGCTGGCCAACTATGGCGCCCACCCCTGGACGCTGGCCTTCCCGGTACTCGGGTTCGCCGGACTGGGGCTGGCGGTGCTGCTGTCGTTGCGTGACCGGCCGGGGCTCGGTCTGGTGGCCAGCAGCCTGGGGCTGACCGGGATCATCGTCACCGCCGGTGCGGCGATGTTCCCCTTCATCATGCCCTCGAGCACCAACCCCGACAGCAGCCTGATCGTCTGGGACGCGGTCTCCAGCCACCTCACCCTGACGGTGATGTTCTGGGCGGCGGTGATCTTCGTCCCGCTGATCCTGATGTACACCACCTGGACCTACGCCAAGATGTGGCGACGGGTGACGGTCGAGGAGATCGAGGCACAGGACCACCTGGCCTACTGAGCAACCGCGCGCGGTCCGACCGCGCGCACGTTACAGCCGACCCCGCCCACCGATGCCGGGCGGGGTCATACTGGGAGGATCGCATCCATGTGGTACTTTTCCTGGATCCTCGGCGTGCTGCTCGCGCTCGCCTTCGGGGTCATCAACGTGATGTGGTACGAGTCCGAGCAGTTCCGCGGCCCGGCCGACGACGACTGATCTCGCCGCCCGGGCGCGGTGCGTTCAGCCCCGCGCCTGGATCGGCACGATGGTGATCTCCACCCGCCGGTTGAGCCGGCGTCCCGCCTCGCTCGCGTTGCTCGCGATCGGTCTGTCCTGACCATACCCCCGCGCAAAGATGCGCTGCGGCATCACACCGCTACGCTCCAGATACCCCTCCACGGCGACGGCCCGACGCTCCGAGAGCGTCTGGTTATAGCTCGCCGAGCCGGTGCTGTCGGTGTGACCGGCGACCCGCAGCTCGGTCTTGCCGTAGCGACGCACGATCGCCGCGATCTTGTCCATGGTGCTGTAGAAGCCGGGCTTGATGCGATCGGAGTCGACCTCGAAGGTGGTCGCACCGGTCATCCCCACCACCAGCTGATCGCCGGGCAGCAGTTGCACCCGAATCACGCCGCGCGCGATCTCGTCGGCCAGCGCGCGCTCGAAGTCACGCCGCTGCTCCTCCATGTAGGCACCGACCATGCCGCCGGCGAGCGCGCCACCGACGGCGCCGATCAGTGCGCCACGTCCGGCGTTGCCACCGAACGAGCCGATGATCGCCCCGGCCGCGGCCCCCGTGGCGGTGCCGATCGCCGCCCCCTGGCCGGTCTCGGTCATCCCCGAGCCATCGGCGGCGCAGCCGGAGATCAGGACCGCCACCACGGCGGCGACCGCGGTACCCTTGGTAAGCGCTGTATGCTTCATCAAAACTCCTGCGTGTTGCGACGATCGGCCGATGCGGCCGGGGATGCAGATCATAGCAGCGCCGATACGCACGGGCCTCAACCGCCCCTTGTAACCCTCCCGGCCGGCATCACCTGAATCTCAAGCCGGTCTCGTTTCCGCGAACCCACAGATCGAGTCCAGTCCATGTCAGCAACCCCGTCGCTCCCCCGCATCCTCATCAACCTCGCCGCCTTTCAGGCCGGCTGGTTCGCCTGCGTGCTCGGCGCCGCGCACCAACTGCCCTGGCTCGGCGTCGGCGTGGTGGCGCTGGTCGCCGCACTGCACCTGACGACCACGCCCAACCGCGGCAGCGAGGCCCGGCTGCTGGTGCTGATCGCGGTCATGGGTGCGCTGTGGGACGGGCTGCTGGCGCGCTTCGGCTTTCTCGTCTATCCCTCGGGGATGCTGCTGCCCTGGCTCGCCCCGGTGTGGATCATCGCCATCTGGGTGGCCTTCGCCACCACCCTCAACGTCTCGCTCGCCTGGCTCCAGGGCCGCTGGTACCTGGCCTTCACCATCGGCGCCCTGGGCGCACCACTGGCCTATTACGCCGGCGCCAAGCTCGGCGGCGTGCACTTTCCCGACCCGCTGGTGGCACTGGCGGTCCTCGGCGGCGGCTGGTCGTTGCTGATGCCGGCGAGCCTGGCAATCGCCGCGCGCTTCGCCCGCACCGCCGCCGAGCGCGACACACCCGAGGGACCCATCAACAGCGAGGGCGCCGATGCCTGATCTCTTCGTCTATGGTTCGGGGTTGGCCGCCGCGCTGGTGCTCGGCATCTGCGGCTGGGGGGCGAGCGTGATCGCGCGCGACGTCAGCATCGTCGACGCGCTCTGGTCACTGTTCTTCCTGCTGATGGGGCTGGTCTACATGCTGCTCATCCCCGAGACCGGGCCGCGCGCGCTGCTGGTCTTCGTGCTGCTGACGCTGTGGGCGGTGCGACTGAGCCTGCACATCAGCCGTCGCAACCAGGGCCAGGGCGAGGACCGGCGCTATCAGGCCATCCGCGCCGACAACGACCCCGGGTTCTGGTGGAAGAGCCTCTATCTGGTGTTCGGCCTGCAGGCGATCCTCGCCTGGGTGATCTCGCTGCCGCTGCTCGGCGCCATGGCGCTGCCCGCCTCACTCGGCTGGCTCGACGCCCTGGCGCTGGCGCTGTGGTGCCTGGGCTTCGCCTTCGAGGCGCTGGCCGACCGCCAGCTCGCCGCCTTCAAGGCCCGCCCCGAGAACGCCGGGCAGGTGATGGACCGAGGGCTGTGGCGCTACAGCCGTCACCCCAACTATTTCGGCGAGGCCTGCATCTGGTGGGCCTTCTATCTCTTCGCCCTCGCCGCCGGGGCCTGGTGGGCCCTGATCGCGCCGCTGTTGATGACCTTCCTGCTGCTGCGCGTCTCCGGCGTCACCCTGCTCGAGCGCGACATCGGCGAGCGTCGTCCCGGCTACCGCGACTATGTCGCGCGCACCAACGCCTTCATCCCCGGTCCGCCGCGCCGCGTACCCAGCGGGGGTGGCGATGGGCGCTGACACCCGCACCCGAGGACCGCACCCCAACCCCGCGGATACATCATCATGAACCGCTCACTCAAATCCCTGGCCGCGCTCGCCGCGCTGCTCCTCGTCAACGCCTGCACCGAGACCGGAGGCCGTCCCATGGACACCGTCGATCAGGTCGACCTGCAACGCTTCATGGGCGACTGGTACGTCATCGCCAACATCCCGACCTTCGTCGAGAAGGGCGCGCACAACGCCATCGAGTCCTACGCGCTCAACCCCGACGGCACCATCGCCACCACCTTCACCTTCCACAAGGATGCCTTCGACGGCCCGCTCAAGACCTACAATCCCAAGGGCTTCGTGCTCGACACCACCACCAACGCACACTGGGGGATGCAGTTCATCTGGCCCTTCAAGGGTGACTTCCGCATCATCTGGCTGGCCCCGGACTACAGTGTCACCGTGATCGGCCGAGCCAAGCGCGACTATGTCTGGATCATGGCGCGCGCGCCCGAGATCGCCCCCGCCACCTATGGTGAGATCCTCACCTTCCTCGCCGGTATCGGCTACGACACCGACCGCATCCAGCGAGTGCCGCAGCAGTGGGAGACGGCGGGCTAGCTGCCATCGCCCTCGTCGCGGACATAGAGCCAGACCAGCACGCCGATGAAGGCGAACACGACCAGATTGAGCAGGGTGTCGAGCAGGTTCTCCCAGATCATCGCCGCTCCTCGCGCATCAGCGTCTTGAGCAGGGCCACCACCAACAGCGGCAGGATGAAGACGAAGGCCATGGCACCGAGCGCGATGATCGCGCGCACCGTCGCCACATCATCGGCGAGCAGCATCGCCAGCCCGAGCAGCGCCAGCAGCACCCCCCAGGCGAGCTTGACCCGCACCGGCGGGTCCTCGTCGCCGCTGGTCGAGAACATCGCCAGCACATATGCCGCGCTCACCACGCTGGTGACCAGGAACAGGAAGGCGGCGATCATGCTCGCCGAGCCGGTCAATCCCGCCAGCGGCAGCGCCTCGAGCACGAAGAAGGTGGTGTCCTCGGGGCGCTCGCGCACCACCTCGAGCAGCGGCAGGCCCTCGCGCAACAGGGCGTAGAAGCCGGTGCCGCCGAACACCCCGAACCACAGCAGCGAGAACAGCGTCGGCACCAGCACCACGCCGAGGACGAACTCGCGGATGGTGCGCCCGCGCGAGATCCGCGCCACGAACACCCCGACGAAGGGCGCCCAGGCGATCCACCACACCATGTAATTCAGCGTCCAGCCATGGAACCAGTCCTGGAAGGCCTTGCCGAAGAACGGATAGGTGGCGAAGCCCTGCTGCACCACCCCGGAGAGATAGGCGCCCAGGGTGTCGACCACCCCGTTCATCAGATAGTGGGTCGGCCCGACCAGCAGCAGATAGACCATCAGCCCCAGGGCGATGGCCATCGCCAGGTTCGACAACCGCGCCATGCCGCGACCGAGGTCGAGCGTCAGCGGCGCCAGAAAGGCCAGACAGAGCAGACCGAAGACCAGGTATCTCACCCAGTCGCCGGTGATCCCGAACAGATGCCCCAACCCGCCCTCGACTTGGAACACCCCGATCGCCAGCGACCCGGCCAGACCGATGGCGATGGCATAGATCGCCAACAGGTCGGCGACCCAGGCCAGCGGCCCGACCCAGCGGCCGCGACGGAAGGTATAGCGGATCGGGCTGCTGACCAGCCCCGGGCGGCCCTTGCGATAGCTGAAATAGGCGATCACCAGCGCGGTGATGGCATAGATCGACCAGGCATGCAGCCCCCAGTTGAAGATCGTGGTGACCAGCGCATAGCTTGCCGCCAGGTCGGACTCGGTGCGCCCCCTCACCAACTGGTAATGGGTCAAGGGCTCGGCGGCCCCATAGAACAGCAGCCCCACGCCCATGCCGGCGGCAAACAGCATGGTGAGCCAGCTGAGGGTGGAGAACTCCGGGCGCTCGTCATCGCGCCCGAGCCGGATGGTGCCGAAGCGCGAGAACGCCAGGGCCAGCACCGTGACCACGAGCAGGCTGGTCATCAGCATGATGAACCAGGCGCGACTGCGAAACTGCTGCGCCACCTGCGCCTGCGCCAGCCGCGCCAGGCTCTCGGTGTCGAACCCCCCCCAGAGCGCGACCACCGAGGTCAGCCCGAGCGCGGCGAGCAGCAATGGATTGCGCAGCATCCCCTCCCCCAATCGATGGCCTCGACCGGCCACCACGACCCCGGCGTCGAACCATCGGGGCGCGGCATCGAGCGATCGCGGCTTGTGAATTTCCGTTGCCGCCTCCCTGGCTGCTTCCGTATCCTCGTCCTCCCGACGCCAATACCAGACAGACTACCCGGAAGCTCGCACCATGTCCGTCAACGACTGGCTCAAGTCCCAGCGTCCGCTCGCCGGCCCTGCCCTCAAGGGGGCGATCGTGCTGAGCCTGATCCATGCCCTGCTGGCCGTCGCCCAGGCCTGGTTCCTCGCCCTGATCCTCGACGCGGTCATCTTCGGCGGCGCCGGACTCACCGAGGTCGGCGGCTGGCTCGGCTGGCTGCTCGCGCTGCTGGCGCTGCGCGCGCTCATCACCTGGCTCTCCGAGCGCGCCGCCTTCACCGCCGCGGCACGGGTGCGTGCCGGGCTGCGTGACCAGGTCTACCGTCATCTGCAACGGCTCGGTCCGGCCTATCTCTCCGGCACCCGCAGCGGCACCCTGGTCGAGACCCTGACCAGGGGCATCGACGACCTGGAAGGCTATTACGCCCGCTTCCTCCCGGCGATGACCCTGACCATGGTGCTCCCACTGGCGCTGCTGATGGTGGTGCTGCCGATGGACTGGCTCTCGGCGGTGGTGATGCTGGTCACCGCGCCGATGATCCCGGTCTTCATGATCCTCATCGGCTCCGGGGCCGAGGCGCGCAACCAGCGCCAGTGGAAGCAGCTGGCGCGGATGAGCGCGCACTTCCTCGATGTCATCCAGGGCCTGACCACGCTCAAGCTGTTCGGCGCCAGCCGTCGCGAGGTCGAGGTGATCGGACGCATCTCCGACGACTACCGCGTCAGCACCATGCAGGTGCTGCGCATCGCCTTCCTCTCCTCCTCGGTGCTGGAGTTCTTCGCCACCGTCGGCATCGCCATCGTCGCGGTCTTCATCGGCTTCCGGCTCTACGACCTCGCGCTGCCGGTGCCGCACTGGCTGAGCGTGCCCGACATCGGCTTCCTCCAGGGGCTGTTCGTGCTCATGCTCGCCCCCGAGTTCTACGCCCCGCTGCGCAACATGGGCACCCAGTACCACGCCCGCATGGCCGCGGTCGCCGCCGCCGAGCAACTCATCGAGGTGCTCGACACCCCGCCGGCGATCACCCCGGGCACCGCCCGCCCGGCGCTGCCCGCGCCGCTCGGGGTCCGCTTCGAGCAGGTCGGTTTCGCCTACGAGCCCGAGCGCGAGGCGCTGCGCGCGATCGATCTCGAGATCCCGCCCGGGGCGCGCGTCGCCCTGGTCGGCACCAGCGGTGCGGGCAAGACCACGGTGATCAACCTGCTGCTCGGCTTCCTCCAGCCGACCCGCGGACGGATCCTCATCGGCGACACCGATCTCGCCACCATCGATCCGGCGCACTGGCACGCCCATCTCGCCTGGGTGCCGCAGCAGCCGCGGTTGTTCCAGGGGAGCATCGCCGACAACATCCGCCTCGGTCTCCCCGAGGCCGATCACGAGGCGATACGCCGGGCGGCGCAGCGGGCGCGCGCCGCGGACTTCATCGAGGCCCTGCCCCGCGGCTACGACCACCCGGTCGGGGAGCGCGGCGCCGGGCTCTCCGGCGGCCAGATCCAGCGTATTGCCCTGGCGCGCGCCTTCCTGCGCGACGCGCCGCTGGTGATCCTCGACGAGGCCACCGCCAACCTCGACCCCGAGAGCGAGCGGCTGGTGCAGCAGGGCATCGACGACCTCGCCCGCGACCGCACCCTGTTGGTGGTCGCCCACCGCCTGGCCACGGTACGCCGGGCCGACGGTATCCTGGTACTCGACCAGGGACGTATCGTCGAGCAGGGCGATCACCGACAGCTGATCGCCGCCAACGGGCTCTATGCGCGGATGACCGCCGCCTACGGAGACGCGCCGGCGCACACCGGCGTCACGACAGAGGAGTGAGGCGCGGATGCGCGAACTGCTGAGACTGTGGAGGCTGTTCCGGCCCTATCGCGCCTGGATGCTGCTCGGCACCCTGGCCGCGGTGCTGACCCTGCTTGCCAACGTCACCCTGATGGCCGCCTCGGGCTGGTTCATCGCTGCGATGGCGAGCGCCGGCGCCGCCGGGGTGGCGATGAACTACTTCGCCCCGGCGGCGCTGATCCGCGGCAGCGCGATGGTCCGCACCGCCGGGCGCTACGGCGAGCGTCTGGTCAATCACGAGGCGACCTTCCGCCTGATCGCCAGCCTGCGGGTGTGGTTCTACCGTCATCTCGAACCGCTCGCCCCGGCGCGGCTGCAGCAGTATCACAGCGGCGACATCCTCAGCCGGATCCGCGCCGACATCGATGCGCTCGACAACCTCTATGTCCGGGTCCTGGTACCGGTGGTGGTGGCGCTGATCAGCGTCACCCTGTTCGTCGTCTTCCTCGCCCTCCACGACCCCGCCCTGGCGCTGCTCGGGCTCATCTTCCTGCTGCTCGCCGGGGTCGGGCTGCCGTGGTGGGCCGAGCTGCGCGGGCGCGCGCCCGGGCAGCGACTGGCCGAGCAGGAGGGCGCGCTGCGCGCCGCGGTGATCGACGGCGTGCAGGGCATGGCCGAACTCACCGTCTACGGCGCCACCGAGCGTCAGGCGCAACGCATCGAGGGCTTGAGCGAACAGTTGATCGCCGATCAGGCGCGGATCAACAGCGACCAGGGGCTGACCCAGGCGGCGATCGGGTTGTGCGCCAACCTCAACCTCTGGCTGCTGCTGTGGCTGGCGATCCCGCTGGTGCGCGCGGGCGAGCTGCCGCCGCCCGAACTGGCGATGCTCGCGCTCTTCACCCTCGCGAGCTTCGAGGCCGTCGCCCCCCTGCCCCATGCCTTCCAGCTGCTCGGGCGCTCGCTGGCCGCGGCACGACGGCTGTTCGCCATCGTCGACACCGTGCCGGCGATCCGCGAGCCGGACGGTCCGTCGCCGCGCCTGGAACAGTTCGACATCGTTTTCGAAGGGGTTGGTTTCAGCTATCCCGACGCCGAACGCGCAGCGCTCGCCGACATCGACCTGCGGGTCCCAGAGGGCACCCGCGCCGCGGTGGTCGGCGCCACCGGCTCGGGCAAGAGCACCCTGTTCAACCTGCTGCTGCGCTTCTGGTCGACCGACTGCGGCAACATCCGTGTCGGCGGCCACGACATCCGCGACATCGACAGCGAGACCCTGCGCCGTCAGATCGCCGTGGTCAGCCAGCACACCCATCTGTTCGACGCCACCATCCGCGAGAACCTGCTCGTCGCCCGTCCCGGCGCCACCCAGACCGAACTCGAGCAGGCCTGTCGGGTAGCGCAGATCCATGACTTCATCGCCGGGCTGCCGGAGGGCTACGACACCTGGGTCGGCGAGACCGGGGTGCGGCTCTCGGGCGGCCAGGGACGGCGTATCGCGGTCGCGCGCGCGCTGCTCAAGGATGCGCCCATCCTGCTGCTCGACGAGCCTACCGAGGGGCTCGACGCCGGCACCGAGCGCAGCCTGATGGCCGCGCTCGACCGACTGATGCAGGGTCGTACCGTGTTGCTGATCACCCACCGCCCGGCCGGGCTCGACTGGGTCGATCAGATCCTGGTGCTCGACCAGGGCCGCGAGCGCGCCCGTGGCGACGCCTCGGTGATCCCCGAGGCCACCGCTGCGGCGCTGCTCGAGCGCGCGCCGGTGCGACACGGCGACTGATTGGCGCTCAGCCGGGACGACCGAAGCGCAGCCCGGCGGTCGCCAACAGCACCTCGCGCAGGAAGCACAGCAGCGCGACGATGAAGGCGAGCATCGCGGCAATGAACAGCAGCGAGACCAGCAAGGCAGCGTCGAAGCGCAGGAAGGCGCTGAGAAAGAGGCTGACGATCACCCCGGAGATCAACAGCGCGGTCGAGGTGCAGAGCCCGATCGACAGGCTGATCAGCCGGGCGCGGCGCACCAGCACGCGCAGCTCGGCGCGGATGGCCGGATCGTCGGCGCCATCGCCACCGAGCCTGGCCTCGACCCGGCGGGCGCGATCGACGATGCGCGAGAGCCGGTTGGTCATCACCGCCAGCATGGCACCGATGCCCGAGAGCAGGAACACCGGCGCCACGGCCAGCTCGATGACATGGGCGACGGTGGTGATCGAGGAGGTTTCAAGCATCTTCTGGAAGCCGGCTCTGGGGGCGGGAACGCAACCGGCCGGTCGCTGACGACCGGCCGGGACGGACCTCTCCAGCCGGACCGGGCGGGCGCGGCAAGGCACCCGCCCGGCCCCGCCTCACACCTTGCGCGCCTCCATCATGCGCTCGATGATCGGCTGCAGGATCACCTCCATCGCCATCCCCATCTTGCCGCCCGGCACCACCATGCTGTTGCGCCGCGACATGAAGGAGTCGTGGATCATCGACAGCAGATAGGGGAAGTCGACCTCGAGCTTCTCCGGGTCCTTGAAGCGGATGATCACGAAGCTCTCGTCGGGGGTGGGGATGTCGCGGGCGATGAAGGGGTTGGAGGTATCGACCGTCGGCACCCGCTGGAAGTTGATGTCGGTGAGGGTGAACTGCGGGGTGATGTAATTGATGTAATCGGGCATCCGCCGCAGGATGGTGTCGACGATGGCCTCGGCCGAGTAGCCGCGCTCGAGATTGTCGCGATGGATCTTCTGGATCCACTCCAGATTGACGATCGGCACCACCGCCACACCGAGATCGACGTGCTGGGCGACATTGACGTCCTCGGTCACCACCAGCCCGTGCAAACCCTCATAGAACAGCAGGTCGGTCTTCTCCGGCACCGGCTCCCAGGGGGTGAACTCGCCCGGGCGCAGCTGAGTGGTGAGCCGGGTGTTGTGGAACTCGGCCTCTTCCTCGCTGTGAATGTAATAACGCTTGTTGCCGGTGCCGCTCTCGCCATAGTCGCGGAACAGCTCCTCGAGCAGGTCGAAACGGTTGGCCTCGGGACCGAAGTGACTAAGGTTGCGCCCCTGCTCGGAGGCGCGCGCCATCTCCGCCTTCATCGTGGTGCGGTCGTAGCGGTGGAAGCTGTCGCCCTCGATCACCGCAGCGCTGATGCCGTCGCGATAGAAGATGTGTTCGAAGGCACGCTTGACCGTGGTGGTCCCCGCCCCCGAGGAACCGGTCACGGCAATGATCGGGTGTTTCTTCGACATGCTGATCTCCTCGTTCTCTTTTAATGTCTCTTTCGCACTTCGCCCGCTGCTCCCGCCGCGATGAGTGTGAAATGATCCTCTAATATACCACCGTCCAGAGACACCCCTTCAACAATCATCAAGATGATGAAACAAAAAGGGAATCCGAGAGAAACACGGAGTTTTTCAGGGTTGAGCCGCGGCCCGATTCGAAATGAGCGGCGTATCGCCACCACACACGATCATTCGACTCGAGCCGAATAGAACGCCGGACAGGTCACGGCAACACGGATGGACGCGCGATCACTGCCGCCCTGATTTTTCAATGGTGGCACAACACGTCCGGCGCAAGATCGACACACCAATCGTTGACCCCGGAATCCGGCGGCGGTGCTGGCTGCACCGCCGCGACCAGGAACGGGACGGGGACGGTCGTGCCTTCAGTGTGGCTCGTCGGGAGACTGGGGGGCGGATCCGGGGACCTCGGGGGCATCCGGATCGATCCGCTCGACGCTGAGCAGATGGACACGACGGCTGTCGGCACGCATCACGGTGAAGCGGAAATCGTCGATACGCGCCGACTCACCACGCTTGGGCAGGTGCCCCAGGGCGTTGACCACCAGCCCACCGATGGTGTCGAACTCGTCGTCGGGGAGCGCACAGCCGAAGTACTCGTTGAAGTCCTCGATGGGGGTGCGCGCCTTGGCGCTGAACTCGTTGTGGCTGCGGCGGAAGATGCCGAAGCCTTCGTCGAAGTCGTGCTCGTCGTCGATCTCGCCGACGATCTGCTCGAGCACGTCCTCGATGGTCACCAGACCGGCGGCGCTACCGTACTCGTCGACCACGATCGCCATGTGGTTGCGACTGGTGCGGAACTCCTTGAGCAGGACGTTGAGCCGTTTGCTCTCGGGGACGAAGACCGCCGAACGCAACAGGTCACGGATGTTGAAGGCCCGGCGATGGCCGGAATCGAGACAGAAGGAGAGCAGATCCTTGGCCAGCAGGATGCCGACCACCTCGCCCTTGTCTTCACCGATGACCGGGAAGCGTGAGTGGGCGGATTTGACCGCCACCTTGAGGATCTGTTCCAGGGGATCGTCACGGCGCAGATAGACCATCTCCGCGCGTGGAATCATGATGTCGCGGACCCGCAGGTCGGAGACCTGCAATACCCCTTCGATCATGTTCAGGGCGTCCGTGTCCAGCAGCTCGCGCTGACGCGCATCCTTGAGCAACTCGACGAGTTGTTCCTTGTCTTGTGGTTCGCTCCCGAACAGCTGGCCAATCTTCTCGAACCAGCTGCGCGAATGCGAACCCTCGGTAGATCGATCGCTCGTCATGGGGGGTTATGGATCCTCCGTTGGGGGGTCGTCTTCATAGGGCGGCGGAAATCCTAACCTGCTCAGGATAGTCGTTTCCAGACCTTCCATCTCCGCCGCTTGCTCATCGGTAATATGATCGTAATCAAACAGATGCAAGACGCCATGGACCACCATGTGCGCCCAGTGGGCGATTGCCTGCTTGCCCTGCTCCAGGGCCTCGCGCTGCACCACCTCGGGACAGATCACCAGATCACCGATGTAGTCGGCCAGCGGGTCGGTGGAATCGACCCCGGGCGGCAGCTCGAAGGGAAACGAGAGTACGTTGGTCGAACGATCGACACCACGATATTGGGCATTGAGCGCTTGCGACTCGGCGGCATCGACCAGACGGATGGTGAGTTCGCAGCGGGCACGGCGATCGGCCACCGCCGCCTCCACCCAGTGCGCGAAATCGGCGTGCGCGGGCAATCCCGCTGCGGTCGTGGCGACCTGCAGGTCCAGATCCAGTTCGAGTGACATGGAGGGAGACTCCGTTCAGGCCCCCGAGCGCGAACCGGCGCTCTCGAAGGCGTCGTAGGCACCGACGATGCGCTGCACCAGGGCATGACGCACCACATCGCGCGCGCTGAAGAAGCTGAAGCTGATGCCGTCGACGTCCTTGAGGATCTCGACGGCCTGGCGCAGCCCGGAGAGCTGGCCACGCGGCAGATCGACCTGGGTCATGTCGCCGGTGATCACCGCGGTGGAACCGAAGCCGATGCGGGTGAGGAACATCTTCATCTGTTCGGGCGTGGTGTTCTGCGCCTCATCGAGGATGATGAAGGACTCGTTGAGGGTGCGCCCGCGCATATAGGCCAGCGGCGCGACCTCGATGACGTTGCGCTCGATCAGCTTGTTGACCTTCTCGAAGCCGAGCATCTCGAACAGCGCGTCATAGAGCGGGCGCAGATAGGGATCGATCTTCTGCGCCAGATCGCCGGGGAGAAACCCCAGACGCTCGCCGGCCTCGACCGCGGGGCGCACCAGCAGCACCCGGCGCACCCGGTCGGACTCCAGCGCCTCGACCGCGCAGGCCACCGCCAGATAGGTCTTGCCGGTACCGGCCGGTCCCACCCCGAAGTTGATGTCGTGGTTGAGGATGGCGTGCAGATAGGCCTGTTGGCTGGGACCGCGCCCCTTGATCAGCCCGCGCTTGGTGCGGATCACCACCTCGGGCAGCCGCGCCCCGGCCTGTTCGAGCAGGGCATCGGCGCCCGATTGCTGGAGCGCGAGATGGATCGACTCCGGGGTCAGCGTGGTCTCGGCGGCCTCGCGGT
Source organism: Marichromatium sp. AB31 (assembly GCF_003718685.1). Lineage (NCBI taxonomy): Bacteria > Pseudomonadati > Pseudomonadota > Gammaproteobacteria > Chromatiales > Chromatiaceae > Marichromatium > Marichromatium sp. AB31. The sequence goes on from NZ_RHFI01000002.1 coordinate 122,363, forward strand.
AGAGCGACTGCAACAATTGCTCGGCGAGGCGCACGGCATCGCGCTCGCCGATCAGGCGGAAGCTCGTGCCACGGTTGCCGATCTCGATGCCGAGGCGCCGCTCGAGCTGACGCAGGTGCTGGTCGAACTGACCGCAGAGGTTGGCCAGACGGAGGTTATCCTCGGGTTCGAGTTCCAGATCGAGAGTTTCGGGTTGAGTAGACAAGCGATCCTAGACGTCCAGACGCCCACGCAGTGAATTGGGCAGGGCCTCGGTGATGATCAGGTCGACGAAGTCGCCGATCAGCGCCGGGTCCCCGGTGAAGTTGACCACCCGATTGTTCTCGGTACGGCCGGCGAGCTGGAAGGGATCCTTGCGCGAGGGTCCCTCGACCAGCACCCGCTGCACCGTGCCGACCATCTGTCGGCTGATGCGCTGGGCATTGGTGTCGATGCGCCGCTGGAGGCGCTCCAGGCGGTGTTTCTTGACCTCCAGCGGGACATCGTCCGGGTAGTCGGCCGCCGGTGTCCCGGGCCGCCGGCTGTAGATGAAGCTGTAGCTGTGGTCGAAGCCGATCTCGTCGACCAGCGCCAGGGTCGCGTCGAAGTCCGCCTCGGTCTCGCCGGGGAAGCCGACGATGAAGTCCGAGGAGATGCAGATATCGGGGCGCACCGCGCGCAGCCGCGCGATCTTGTCGCGATACTCGCTCGCGGTATGGCCGCGCTTCATCGCCTCGAGCACCCGATCGGAACCCGATTGCACCGGCAGGTGAAGGAAATCGACCAGCTGCGGCACCTCGGCGAAGGCCTCGATCAGCGCATCGGAGAAGGCCAGCGGGTGGCTGGTGGTGAAGCGGATGCGCTCGATGCCATCGATCGCCGCGACATAATGGACCAGCAGCGCCAGGTCGGCGCACTCACCGGCCGGCTCGTGCATCGGTCCCTGATAGGCGTTGACGTTCTGCCCCAGCAGATTGACCTCGCGTACCCCACGCTCGGCCAGCCCGGCGACCTCGGCGATCACGTCGTCGAACGGACGACTGATCTCCTCGCCGCGGGTGTAGGGCACCACGCAATAGGTACAGTACTTCGAGCACCCCTCCATCACCGAGACGAAGGCGCTCGGCCCGGAGACGCTCGGCGCCGGCAGGCGGTCGAACTTCTCGATCTCGGGGAAGGAGACATCGACCTGTGGCGGCTCACCCGCGTCCAGCGCGCGCAGCATCTGCGGCAACCGGTGCAGGGTCTGGGGGCCGAACACCAGGTCGACGAAGGGCGCGCGCTCACGCAGCGCCTCGCCCTCCTGACTGGCCACGCAGCCACCGACGCCGATCACCAGCTCGGGGCGTCGCGTCTTCCAGGGGCGCCAGCGTCCGAGCTGGGAGAAGACCTTCTCCTGCGCCTTCTCGCGGATCGAGCAGGTGTTGAGCAGCAGCACATCGGCGTCCTCGGGACGCTCGACGAGCTCCATGCCAGCGGAGACACGCAGCAGATCCGCGATGCGCGCGGAGTCGTGCTCGTTCATCTGGCAGCCGTAGGTCTGTATGTAGAGCTTGCGATGCATGGCCGTCTGTGGGTTGCGCCGGGGCCGCGAACGCGGCGACGACATGGACCGGAAACGAGACTCCGGACCTTGGGCCGAAAATGACAGGAAACCAAGAACTGTGCGCATTAAGGGCACAGCTGTCAAGCAAGCAACACTGAACAGAGACTGTCCAATTGTCAAAAGCCGTCAGAAAAGCAACCCAAAAATATTGATGCAAATCAATAAAAACAAAAACGACAAGAGAGCTATACACATCATCTTGTTGGCGCTATAGTTCGCGCCACAATATCTTGTGCCAACCACCAGAGAGACCGCTTTTCATGGACACGACGCAGACCGACCTCCCCTCGATCCCTACCCGCGCGCTCAAGCGTGACGGCACGGAGGTGCGTTTCGATGTGTCCAAGATCGAGTCGGCGATCCTGCGCGCCGGCCAGGCCAGTGGCGAGTTCGACGCCGCCGAGGCGCGGCTGCTCACCGCTCAGGTGATCAAGGTGCTGGCACACCGCAGCAACGACGGTCGCAGCCCCGATATCGAGGGCATCCAGGACATCATCGAGCAGACCCTGATCAGCGCCAACCACTTCGAGACCGCGCGTGCCTACATCGTCTATCGCGAGCAGCACAAGAAGCTGCGCGACGACAGCCGCACCCTGGTCGACGTCGGCAGCTCGATCAACGAATATCTCGACCGCTCCGACTGGCGCGTCTCGGCCAACGCCAACCAGGGCTACTCGCTCGGCGGGCTGATCCTCAACACCTCGGGCAAGATGATCGCCAACTATTGGCTCAACCACGTCTACCCGCCCGAGATCGGCCAGGCCCACCGCGACGGCGACCTGCACATCCACGACCTCGACATGCTCTCGGGCTACTGCGCCGGCTGGTCGCTGCGCACCCTGCTCACCGAGGGCCTCAACGGCGTGCCCGGCCGGGTCGAGGCGGCGCCGCCCAAGCACATGTCGAGCGCCATCGGCCAGATCGTCAACTTCCTCGGCACCCTGCAGAACGAGTGGGCCGGCGCCCAGGCGTTCTCCAGCTTCGACACCTACATGGCCCCCTATGTGCGGGTCGACGGGCTCGATTACGCGCAGGTGCGTCAGTACATCCAGGAACTGATCTACAACCTCAACGTGCCCTCGCGCTGGGGCACCCAGACGCCCTTCACCAACCTCACCTTCGACTGGGTGTGCCCCGAGGACCTGCGCGAGCAGGTGCCGGTGATCGGCGGCGAGGAGCAGCCGTTCACCTACGGTGAGCTGCAGACCGAGATGGACATGATCAATCGTGCCTACATCGAGGTCATGACCGAGGGCGATGCCAAGGGCCGGATCTTCACCTTCCCGATCCCGACCTACAACATCACCCCGGACTTCCCGTGGGAGAGCGAGAACGCCGAGCGACTGTTCGAGATGACCGCGAAGTACGGCCTGCCCTACTTCCAGAACTTCATCAACTCCGAGCTCTCGCCGAACATGGTGCGCTCGATGTGCTGCCGTCTGCAGCTCGACCTGCGCGAACTGCTCAAGCGCGGCAACGGCCTGTTCGGCTCGGCCGAGCAGACCGGCTCGCTCGGCGTCGTCACCATCAACTGCGCGCGGCTCGGTCACACCCATCAGGGTGACGAGCAGGGCCTGCTCGCACGTCTCGACGAGCTGCTCGAGATCGCCCGCAACAGCCTCGAGATCAAGCGCAAGGTGATCCAGCGTCACATGGACGCCGGGCTCTTCCCCTACACCAAGCGCTATCTCGGCACCCTGCGCAATCACTTCTCCACCATCGGCGTGAACGGCATCAACGAGATGGTGCGCAACTTCACCAAGGACGCCGAGGACATCACCACGCCGCAGGGTCATGCCCTCGCCTGCCGTCTCATCGACCACGTGCGCGCCCGCATGGTCGAGTTCCAAGAGAGCACCGGCAGCATGTACAACCTCGAGGCGACGCCGGCCGAGGGCACCACCTATCGCTTCGCCCGCGAGGACAAGAAGCGCTACCCGGCGATCATCCAGGCCGGCACCGAGGAGACGCCCTACTACACCAACAGCTCGCAGCTGCCGGTCGGCTACACCGACGATCCCTTCGAGGCACTGGACAAGCAGGAAGCGCTGCAGAGCAAGTACACCGGCGGCACCGTGCTGCACCTCTACATGGCCGAGCAGATCTCCTCGACCGACGCCTGCAAGCGTCTGGTGCGCCGCGCGCTGGAGAACTTCCGTCTGCCCTACATCACCATCACCCCGGTGTTCTCGATCTGCCCCAAGCACGGCTATATCTCCGGCGAGCACGAGTTCTGCCCGCTGTGCGACGAGGAGCTGATCGCCCACAAGCGCGCCAGCCAGGCCTGCAGCTGCTAAGCCGCCGCTCAGCTCATCCCCGCCTCACGGCGGACGCCGCGCCCCCGGCGGGGGCGCGGCATCGACCCGAACAAGCCCGCAAGGGCCACTTGCAACCGCATCGACCAAGGAGCCACGCAATGACCGACACCAACATCGAACTCAAGCCCGAAGAGCGCACTCAGTGCGAGGTCTGGACCCGCGTGATGGGCTATCACCGTCCGGTCTCGGCGTTCAACGGCGGCAAGCGCGCCGAGCACGCCCAGCGTCGCTACTTCACCGAGAACCCCACCGATCGCAAGGACAGTGAGCGCGCCGCGGCCTGACCCCGGCATGCACGACCGAGCCGAAGCCGACGCGCTGCGCGTCGGCGGCCTGACCCCGCTGACCACCATCGACTACCCGGGTGAGCTGGCTGCGGTGATCTACTGTCAGGGCTGCCCCTGGCGCTGTCGCTACTGTCACAACGGCCACCTGCTCGAGCAGGACGCGGGCGACGGGGAGACGATTGCCTGGGACCAGGTGATGGGCTTCCTGGAGGATCGCCGAGGACTGCTCGACGCGGTGGTGTTCAGCGGCGGCGAGCCGACCGTGCAGGGCGCGCTCGGCGCGGCGATGCGCGCCGCACGCGCGCTCGGCTTCAAGGTCGGGCTGCACACCGGCGGCGCCTACCCGCAACGACTGCGGCGGATCCTGCCGCTGGTCGACTGGGTCGCGCTCGACATCAAGGCGCTCGCCGACGACTACCCGGCGCTCACCGGGGTGATCGGCTCGGGCGAACCGGCGTGGGAGAGTCTCGCACTGCTGCTCGCCTCCGAGGTGGCACTGGAGGTCCGCACCACGGTCCCGCCGGGCTGGGGCCTGGAGCAACTCGCCCCCCTGGTCACGGCACTCGCCGAGGCCGGCGTGCGCGACTACTGTCTGCAGCGCTGCGACGCGACCCTGAGCCTCGACCCGGGGCTGCGCGAACTGCCCGCCACCGCCCTGCGCCAGCTCGTCACCAAACTCCCCACCGAGCGCTTCGAGCGCTTCGAGCTGCGCGGCGCGGGATACTGATCGCGACGCCGCCCCGGCGCCGCCGGGAGGCGTCGCAGCGGCTCGATCAGAACAGCGCCATCAGCACCGCCTGCGCCTCGGCCACCGTCTGTCCCGAGGGCGTGACCGGTTCGTCGACATCGAGGATCCGCAGCTCGACCCGCGCCAGTCCGGTGTGCAGCATGCCGAGCGCCTTGGCCGCGCCCTTCGAGAGATCGATCGACCGCCCATCGATATAGGGTCCCCGATCATTGATGGTGACCACCACCGACCGACCATTGTCCTTGTTCTTGACCCGCACCCGGGTGCCGAACGGCAGGGTCCGATGTGCCGCGGTCAAGGCATGCATGTCGAACCGCACCCCACTCGCGGTGAGCCGGCCGTTGAAACGATCGGCATAATAGGACGCAACCCCCTCGCTCACGCTCGCCTCGACCAGCGCCCCGGCGCACGCCAGGGGCAGCGCCACCAACGCGCCAATCCATCTGCTGTTCAAAAGCCTTCCTCCGCCTGCTGTCTCGCCCCACCCGGACCATCGCGGACACGCACGGGCGCGCCGTGACCGACGACCATCGGGGTCGCGGCGATGAGCGGGGAGGCATGGATTCGAAATATGACCGGATTCTAACCGCGCACGGAGGAAAGACGAAGGGACCCCGGAGCGCAGCAGGGCTCTCCGGACTCAGCTCCCGTCTCCGGCCTGGCCGAGCCGCAGCGGGTCCTCGACACCCTCGAAGTCGATACGACTGCCACGCACCGGCGCAAAGAAGGCCTCGTGCAGCGCCGGGTCGCGATCATAGACATCGTCGCGAAAGACCAGCCGGCCTGCCGCATCGGCGCTTACCGTCAGGTAATAGAGCAGCACCGGCAGGGGGCGTTCGAGATGGATGTGACGGGTGCGACCGCGAGCGATCTGGCGCTCGATCCGCTCGCGGCTCCAGGCGCTCCCCTCGAGCAACGCCGTGGCCAGCTCGACCGGCTCGTCGACCCGGATACAGCCGTGACTGAAGGTCCGCTGCCGTCGCGAGAACAGCCAGCGGCTCGGGGTGTCGTGGAGATAGATCGCATGGCGGTTGGGGAACATGAACTTGACCCGCCCCAGGGCATTGTCGGCGCCGGGTTTCTGCACCAGCTGATAGCGCCGATAGTTGCTGGCGTCGCCCCCCCGTCGTACCGCCCCGCTACGACGATCGACCAGCAGATAGTCCTGCGAGACCCAGCCCATCCCCTTCTGGATCGACACCGGCACCGTCCAGGTCGGGTTGATCACCAGATGGTCCATGCGATCGCGAAACATCGGCGTCTGATCCTCGACGCTGCCGACGATCGCCCGGGTCTGCCAGACGGCCTCGCCGCCGCGCACCAGCACCACCCGATAACCGGCCAGGTCGACGAACAGATGGTCCGGCGGCAGCTCGGCATACAACCAGCGCATCCGCTCCAGATTGATCAGCGCGCGCTCGATCCGCGCGGCATCGATCGGGCGGTTGAGGACCGCCAGGGTCCGGGGACCCACCACACCGTCGTCGACCAGCCCGTAGCGCCGCTGCAACTCGCGCACCGCCTCGCGGAGCCCGGCATCGAAGCGTCGTGCCGTCTCGTCGCCCGCAGCCGGCAGCGACTCGCCGGCGATCAGACGGACCCGCTCGCGCACCCCGACGACCCGCTCGCCGCGGCTGCCGAGGCCGAGCGGCGGACCGGCGGGCAGTGGAGGCAGGTCGAGCAGGTGGTCCTGGGCGACATAGTCGCGCAAGGCGCGGCGCAGATCGCGATACCAGAAGGGCAGCGAGAAGCGTCCGGCCAGGGCCTCGGCCATGTCCTCGGCGACGAGCGCCAGGCGCATGTCGGCGAGGATCTGCGCCGCCGCGACCGGCGCGCGATCATTGTGCCCGGGCGCGACCTGTACCGGGTCGAGCTTGCCGTAGCGGGTGTGATGGACATAGCGCAGCAGCGCATCGCTCAGCAACAGCTCCAGCCCGACCCGCGCCCGTTCGTCACGCGGCGGCGCAACGGTCAGACGGGCGAGCGTCGCGAGATGGAAGTCTTCCGGTGAGAAGCCCTCGCGCTCGACCCCGGCGAGCAGCCGGGCGAGCGAGCCGACCCGCGCCCGCGAGGTCCACACCGGACGATGGTCACGCGCGGCATAGAAGACGGCGAGCAGTCTGGGGGCATACATCCGGCGCCCCTCGGGCAGGGGCGAGGTCTCGGCCAGGGCGGCATCGAGCGCCGGCCAGGACCCAGCGGCCAGCGGCGAGGCGTGGAGGAGGAAGAGCAACAGCCCGAATGGGAGGATGCGCCAGCGCGCCATCGGATACCTGCGAAACGGATCGAACGTCCTTGCGCGGACGTCCATCCAGGCCGCCCGCCCCCAGTCATGCAGCGCTCAGGGGCACTCGCCGACGAGCTGTACCCGCCCCTGCTCGTCGACCGACTCGAGCCTGACCTTGAAGCCCCAGAGCCGATGCACGTGACGCAGCACCTCTTCGGCCGATTCGTCGAGCGGGCGACGGTTGTGCCGGAAGTGACGCAGGGTCAGCGAGCGATCACCGCGCCGGTCGACGTGATAGACCTGCACATTGGGTTCGCGACTGCCGAGGTTGTACTGCTCGGCGAGGGCCTGGCGCAGCGCCCGATAGCCCTGCTCCTCGTGGATCGCGGTGACCTCGAGCTGCTCCTCACGGTCGTCGTCACGCACCGCGAAGAGATGGAACTCGCGCATCAACCGCGGTGACAGGTACTGGGCGATGAAGCTCTCGTCCTTGAAGTTGCGCATGGCGAAGTCGAGCACCTGCAGCCAGTCGCCACCGGCGATGTCGGGGAACCACTCGCGGTCCTCGTCGGTCGGCGCCTCACAGATGCGACGGATGTCGCGCATCATCGCGAAACCCAGCGCATAGGGGTTGATGCCGTTGAAGTAGGGCTTGTCGAACTCCGGCTGATAGATCACCCCGGTGTGCGACTGCAGGAACTCCATCATGAAGCCGTCGCCCACCAGCCCCTCGTCGTAGAGGTGGTTCATCAGGGTGTAGTGCCAGAAGGTCGCCCAGCCCTCGTTCATCACCTGGGTCTGGCGCTGCGGGTAGAAGTACTGGGCGATCCGGCGCACGATGCGCACGATCTCGCGCTGCCAGGGCTCGAGCAGCGGGGCGTTCTTCTCGATGAAATAGAGCAGGTTCTCCTGCGGCTCCTCCGGCCAGCGCTCTTCGCGTTGCTCATCACCGACCTCGGGACCCGGCGGCAGGGTGCGCCAGAGGTCGTTGACCTGCGACTGCAGATAGGCCGCGCGTTCCTCCTGACGCCGCTGCTCCTCGGCCAGGCTCAGCGGCGAGGGACGCTTGTAGCGGTCGACCCCCTGGTTCATCAGCGCGTGACAGGAGTCGAGCAGCAGCTCGACGGCCTCCTCGCCGTGGCGTTCCTCGCACTCGGCGATGAAGCGCCGCGCGAACACCAGATAGTCGATGATGGCATCGGCGCTGGTCCAGGTGCGGAACAGATAGTTGCCCTTGAAGAAGCTGTTGTGTCCGTAGCTGGCGTGGGCGATCACCAGCGCCTGCATCGGCAGGGTGTTCTCCTCCATCAGATAGGCGATGCAGGGATCGGAGTTGATCACGATCTCGTAGGCCAGTCCCATCTGACCACGCCGATAGGTCTGCTCGGTGGCGACGAACTGCTTGCCGAACGACCAGTGCTGATAGTTGATCGGCAGCCCCACCGAGGAGTAGGCGTCGATCATCTGCTCCGAGGTGATGACCTCGATCTGGTTGGCATAGGTGTCGAGCCCGTAGACGTCGTGGGCGATGCGCCCGATCTCGCGGTCGAAGCGTTCGAGTAGCGGGAAGGTCCATTCCAGCGACTCGGAGATGATGCGTGAGCTCATGCCGGCTCCCTCCTGAACAGCTCGCGGAACACCGGGAAGATGTCGTCGGCGCCGTCGATCTCCTGCATCGCGAAGTGCGGGTGCAGCGCCATCACCTCCTGATAGGCGTACCACAGGCTCTGGTGCTGGCGCGGGGTGATCTCGACATAGGCGAAATAGCGCATCAGCGGCATCAGCTTGTCGACGAGGATGTCGCGACAGATGTTGGAGTCGGAGTCCCAGTTGTCGCCGTCCGAGGCCTGAGCGGCATAGATGTTCCAGACGCTCGGGTCGTAGCGCTCGCGGAGGATCTCGTGGGCGAGGTTGAGCGCACTCGAGACCACGGTGCCGCCGGTCTCGCGCGAGTAGAAGAAGTCCTGCTCGTCGACCTCTTGGGCGATGGTGTGATGACGGATGAACACCAGGTCGATCTGATCGTAGTTCCGCTGCAGGAACAGATAGAGCAGGATGAAGAAGCGCTTGGCGAGGTTCTTGCGCACCTGATCCATGGAGCCGGAGACATCCATGATGCAGAGCATCACCGCCTTGCTGGTGGGCTCGGGCTGCTTGGTGAAGCTCTGGTAGCGCAGATCGAAGCTGTCGATGAAGGGCAGCGCGGCGACCCGCGTCTTGAGCGCGTCGATCTCCTCGCGCAACGCCACCACCCGCGCGTCACGCTCGCCAGCGCCGCCGGCGAGCAATGCCGCCAGCTCCTCCTCGAGCTCGCGGATACGCGCCCGCGACGGTGCGCCGAGCGCGGTACGCCGCGCGATCGCCCCCTTGAGCGAGCGCACCACGTCGATGTTCGAGGGCGAGCCGTCGGTGGCATAGCCGGCGCGCACGTTCTTGAACTCAGTGGTGCCCATGAGCTGGTTGCGCACCAGGTTGGGCAGCGCGAGGTCCTCGAACAGCAGGTCCATGAACTCCTCGCGCGAGAGCTCGAAGACGAAGTCGTCCTCGCCGCGACCGTCCTTGCTCGCCTTGCCCTGACCGCCGCCCTGACCGCCACCGCCCGGGGGCCGACGGATGCGATCGCCGGTCTCGAACTCGCGGTTGCCGGGATAGACCTGGTCGCGGGTACCGCCGCTGCCGTGGTGGAGCAGCGGCTCGGAGATGTCGCGCGCGGGGATGCCGACGCGCTCGCCCGAGTCGACGTCGGTGATGCTGCGCTTGTTGACCGCCTCGGCCACGGAGCGCTTGAGCTGACTCTTGTAGCGCCGGATGAAGCGCTGCCGATTGACCGCGCTCTTGTTCCTGCCGTTCAGACGGCGGTCGATGAAGTGTGACATAGGACCGCTTCGCTCACCGTTGCTGAGGACCACCCCGGGCACGCGGCCCGAGGCTGGTCGGGGTGCGCCCACACCGGGCGGGCGCCCGTCACCTGGACGCGGATCAGTGCGCCTTGCGTACCCGCAGATACCACTCCGAGAGCAACCGCACCTGCTTCGGGGTGTAGCCCTTCTCGGTCATGCGGTCGACGAACTGGTCGTGCTTCTTCTGCTCGTCGGCCGAGGCCTTGGCGTTGAAGGAGATCACCGGCAGCAGCTCCTCGGTGTTGGAGAACATCTTCTTCTCGATCACCAGGCGCAGCTTCTCGTAGCTGGTCCAGCGCGGGTTGGCTCCACCATTGTTGGCGCGCGCACGCAGCACGAAGTTGACGATCTCGTTGCGGAAGTCCTTGGGGTTGGAGATCCCCGCCGGCTTCTCGATCTTCTCCAGCTCCTCGTTGAGCGAGGCGCGATCGAGCATCTCGCCGGTATCGGGATCGCGATACTCCTGATCCTGGATCCAGTAGTCGGCAAAGGTGACATAGCGGTCGAAGATGTTCTGGCCGTACTCGGCATAGGACTCGAGATAGGCCGTCTGCAGCTCCTTGCCGATGAACTCGGCGTAACGCGGCGACAGATACTGCTTGATGAAGCCGAGATAACGTTCCTGCACCTCGGGCGGGAGCTGCTCGCGAGCGATCTGGCGCTCGAGCACATAGAGCAGGTGCACCGGGTTGGCGGCCACCTCGGCATGATCGAAGTTGAACACCTGGGAGAGGATCTTGAAGGCGAAGCGGGTGGAGATCCCGCTCATCCCCTCATCGACCCCGGCATAGTCGTGATACTCCTGCACCGACTTGGCCTTGGGATCGGTGTCCTTGAGGTTCTCGCCGTTGTAGATCCGCATCTTCGAGTAGATGTTGGAGTTCTCCGGCTCCTTGAGCCGGGTCAGCACCGAGAACTGCGCCATCATCTCCAGGGTGCCCGGGGCGCAGGGCGCGTGCGACAGCGAGCTGTTGGCGAGCAGCTTGTCGTAGATGCAGACCTCCTCGTCGACGCGCAGGCAGTAGGGCACCTTGACGATATAGACGCGATCGAGGAAGGCCTCGTTGTTCTTGTTGTTGCGGAAGCTCTGCCACTCCGACTCGTTGGAGTGGGCGAGGATGATGCCCTGGAAAGGCAGCGCCGAGAGCCCCTCGGTGCCGTTGTAGTTGCCCTCCTGGGTGGCGGTGAGCAGTGGGTGCAGCACCTTGATCGGTGCCTTGAACATCTCGACGAACTCCATGATGCCCTGGTTGGCGCGGCACAGCGCACCGGAATAGCTGTAGGCATCGGCATCGTGCTGGGCGAAGCGCTCGAGCTGACGGATGTCGACCTTGCCGACCAGCGAGGAGATGTCCTGGTTGTTCTCGTCGCCCGGCTCGGTCTTGGCGATGGCGATCTGCTCGAGTACCGAGGGATAGACCTTGACCACCCGGAAGCGGGTGATGTCGCCGTGATACTCCTGCAGCCGCTTCACCGCCCAGGGCGACATGATGGTGCGCAGATAGCGCCTGGGGATGCCGTAGTCGTCCTCGAGGATCTGACCGTCCTCATCGGGCGAGAACAGCCCCAGCGGCGACTCGAACACCGGCGAACCCTGGATGGCATAGAAGGGCACCAGCTCCATCAGCTCCTTGAGCTTCTCGGCCAGCGAGGACTTGCCGCCGCCGACCGGGCCGAGCAGATAGAGGATCTGCTTCTTCTCCTCGAGCCCCTGGGCGGCGTGCTTGAGATAGGAGACCAGGTGCTCGATCGACTCCTCCATGCCATAGAACTCGGAGAAGGCCGGGTAGCGCTTGATCACCTTGTTCTGGAAGATCCGGCTCAGCCGCGGGTCGTCGCTGGTGTTGACCAGCTCCGGCTCACCGATGGCCTGCAGCAGCCGTTCGGGCGCACTGGCATAGGCACTGGGGTCGGTCTTGCACAGTGCCAGGTATTCGTCCAGGGTGAGCACCTCCTCGCGGGAGGCCTCGTAGCGCGCCTGGTAGCGTTCGAAGATCGACATAGACTTACCTCTCCTCGGAACCTGAGTGTGCCTGCTCGATCCGGCTCCGGCTCTGCCGGAGGCTCGGGGCGGGCAGGACGGAACACAAGAGCCTCCAGGTGGAGCGCAAGATTCAGGCCATCAACCAGCGTCCGTTGCTGGAGCACCTGGGACGACCTGTGAGAACCGGGCCATCAATGACAGCGGCGATCAAGGCCTGAGACCCAGGTGATGGATCCGGGTTCGATCGCTGCATCTGTTCGGTGCATGGAGCGGAACATGCCCCGCGTCCGTCTCGACGGATACGCCACGCCAGTCAGGCGGCGACCGGGCCGGACACGACGGGCGCCGGTCGGGGTGATCGCAACCGGGGCGAAGGCCAAGGCCCCGCCACCGAACGCCCCGCGACCACCACCTCAGAGGAGAAGGTTGGGCGACACCCAGCGCGATTCAACGCGCCGGCGCCCGATCGCTCACCCCCGGCGATCCCTCAGCGCCCCCTCTCGACTGCACCGCGCAGGTGCAGATAGGTCTCGAGTAGTGCACGGGTCGAGGCGTCATGCCCCTCGCCCGCGCCCCCGTCCTTGAGCTCGCCGAGGATCACCCCGGCGAGCTGCTTGCCCAGCTCGACCCCCCACTGATCGAAGGAGTTGATCCCCCAGATCGCCCCCTGGGTGAAGATGCGGTGCTCGTAGAGGGCGATCAGCGCGCCCAGGGTGAAGGGCGTCAGCCGCTCCATCAGCAGGGTGTTGGTCGGGCGGTTGCCGGGGAAGACGCGATGCGGGGCGAGCGCCTCGACCCGCTCGTCGGAGAGCCCGGCGGCGCGCAGCTCGGCGCGCGCCTCATCCAGGGTCCGCCCGCGCATCAGCGCCTCGGTCTGGGCGAAGCAGTTGGCCATCAGCTTGTCGTGATGATCGCCGAGCTCGTGATGGCTGCGCGCGGCGCCGATGAAGTCGGCCGGGATCAGCTGGGTGCCCTGGTGGATGAGCTGGTAGAAGGCATGCTGGCCATCAGTGCCGGGCTCGCCCCAGACCACCGGACCGGTGGTGTACTCGAGGGTCTCGCCGTCGCGCCCGACCCGCTTGCCGTTGCTCTCCATGTCGCCCTGCTGGAGATAGGCCGGCAGCAGCCGCAGCGACTGATCGTAGGGCAGCACCGCGTGGGTGCGCGCCCCGGCGAAGTTGGCATACCACACCCCGATCAGTCCGAGCAGCACCGGCATGTTGCGCTCGAGCGGTGCGGTGCGATGGTGCTCGTCGATCGCGTGCGCGCCCTCGAGCAACTCGACGAAGCGCTCGAAGCCGACCGCCAGCGCGATCGGCAGCCCGATCGCCGACCACAGCGAATAGCGCCCGCCGACCCAGTCCCAGAACTCGAACATGTTGGCGGTATCGATGCCGAAGGCCGATACCCGCTCGGCGTTGGTGGAGACGGCGACGAAATGGCGCGCCACCGCACCCGAATCGCCGAGCGCCGCAAGCAACCAGTCGCGCGCGCTCGACGCGTTGGTCATGGTCTCCTGGGTGGAGAAGGTCTTGGAGGCGATCACGAACAGCGTCGTCTCCGGATCGAGCCCGCGCAGCGTCTCGACCAGATGGGTGGCATCGACGTTGGAGACGAAGTGCACCCGCAGCTGATCGCTGCAATAGGGCGAGAGCGCAGCGCACACCATCTTCGGCCCGAGGTTGGAGCCGCCGATGCCGATATTGACCACATCGCTGATGCGCCGCCCGGTGTGCCCGGTCCAGCCCCCCGAGCGCACCTCGCCGACGAAGCGCTCGATACGCGCGAGCACGCCGTTGACCAGCGGCATCACGTCCTCGCCATCGACCACCATCGGCCGGTTGCTGCGGTTGCGCAGCGCCATGTGCAGCACCGCGCGATGCTCGGTGACATTGATCGGCTCGCCGCCGTAGAGACGCGCCTGCCAGCCGGGCAGGTCGGCCGCGCGCGCCAGCTCCAGCAACAGACGCAGGGTCTCGTCGGTGAGCAGGTTCTTGGAATAGTCCAGGTGCAGGTCGGCGACCGACAGCCGCATCCGCTCGGCGCGGCCGGGATCGCGCGCGAACAGGGTGCGCAGATGGTGCTCGCGCATCTCCTCCCAGTGCTGCTGCAACGCCTGCCATTGCGGGGTGTGACTGATCATCGACATGCAGACTCTCCTTGCGAACGTGAGAATGGACGGTCGACCGCAGCGACACCACGCGCCCCGGCGACCACACCGCGACAGCATACTCGGATCACGATGACGACCCGATGTCGGGCGGCCAGCGGCCAGCGGCCAGCGGCCAGCGGCCAGGAGATTGAACCGCAAAGCCGCGAAGGGCGCGAAGGGGGAGAAGCGTCCAGCGATCAGCCTCCAGCCTCCAGCCTCCAGCCTCCAGCCTCCAGCCTCCAGTCGCAGCCTATCCTCAACCACGGGCGTCCAGAACGCACGCCCGTCGGTGGGTCGCCGGATGGGGGTGCGGACACCGCCGCGGCTGACCCCGCTGGCGACCGTTGGCCGATGGCTGGCGCGGGTGGCTGATGACTGGCAGCTGATCGCGAGTGGCTGGCTGCTGGTGGCTGCTGGCGGCTGGCGGCTGGTGGCTGACTGCTGGCGGCTGACCGCTGGCGGCTGACCGCTGGTGGCTGACCACTGGTGGCTGACCGCTGGTGGCTGACCGCTGGTGGCTGACCGCTGGTGGCTGGCGGCTGGCGGCTGGCTGCTGGTGGCTGACCGCTGGTGGCTGGTAGCTGGCGGCTGGCGGCTGGCGGCTGGCGGCTGGCTGCTGGCGGCTGGTAGCGGAGACCCCCGCCCTCAGCCAGCCAGGGCGTTGCGCCAGTCCTGGTCGTCGCGGTCGAACAGGCGGCTGGCCTCGGGCGGGCCCCAGGAGCCGGCGGCATAGGTATGGATGAAGTCGCGCTCGACCGCCCAGCGCTTGAGCACCGGGTCGATCACCCGCCACGCCCACTCGACCTCGTCGGCGCGCAGGAAGTGGGTACGATCGCCGCTGATGGCATCGAGGATCAGCGCCTCGTAGGCGTCGATATGATCCGGCGGCAGGCCGCAGCTGCTGGCGTCGAGCCGCTCGGTCTGGGTACGCAGCTCCAGTCCCGGGCGCTTGACCTGCAGCTCGATGCGCATGCACTCGTGCGGCTGGATGCCGAGCAGCAGCCAGTTCGGCCGCAGCCGCTCGATCGCGGTGTGCTGGAAGAGCTGCTGGGGCGGGTGCTTGAAGCGGATGGCGATCAGCGACTCGCTGCTCCCCATCCGCTTGCCGGTACGCAGGAAGAAGGGCACGTTGCGCCAGCGCCAGTTGTCGATATAGAGCTTGAGCGCGGCATAGGTCTCGGTGGTGCTCTCAGCCGCTACCCCGGGCTCGTCGCGATAGCCCGGCACCGTCGTCTCGCCGACCCGTCCCGCGCCATACTGGGCGCGCAGCGCGTGGGCGTGGACGGCCTCGCGGGCGATCGGCCGGATCGAGCGCAGCACCTTCACCTTCTCGTCGCGCAGCGCATCGGCATCGAGGCTCGCCGGCGGCTCCATCGCCACCAGGGTGAGCAGCTGCAGCAGATGACTCTGGATCATGTCGCGCAGCGCGCCGACCCCGTCGTAGAAACCGGCGCGCGCGCCGATCCCCTGGGACTCGGCGTGGGAGATCTGCACATGGTCGATATAGTTGCGATTCCACAGCGGCTCGAGCAGCAGATTGGCGAAGCGGAACACGAGCACGTTCTGCACCGTGCTCTTGCCCAGGTAGTGATCGATGCGATAGATCTCCTCGCCCGGGAAGGCCTCGCGCAACCGCCGTTCGAGCAACCGCGCGCCCTCCAGATCGAGCCCGAAGGGCTTCTCCACCACCAACCGCGACCAGCCGCCGGCACGACTGGCGAGCCCGGCGGCGGCGAGCCGCGCGGCGACGCCGGCGTGGAACTCGGGGGCGATCGCCAGATAGCTCAGCAGATTGTCCGGGGCCTCGGGCAGGGCGCGCAACCGCTCGGCCAGCCGCTCGAAGTCCTCCGCGCGCTCGAGATCGCCGGTGACGAAATGCAGTCGCCCGAGCAGACGCTGCACCACCGGGTCCTCACAGACCCGACGCTCGGCCAGTGCGGTGCCGACCCGCTCGCGCCACGCCTGATCGCTCCAGGGACGACGACCGACGCCGACCACCCGGGTCGCCGGATGCAGCCGCCCGGCCGCCTCCAGCCCATAGAGCGCGGGCAACAGCTTGTGCTCGACCAGATTGCCGGTGGCCCCGAAGATCAACAGGATGCAGGGTTCGATCATGGGCAGATTATCTCGCTGGTGCACAAATATGATAATTTGAAGGCTGTCACCCTATTGCCAAGCCGGGCCCGGCACTTCCCGCCGCGACGCCCGTAGCCCAAGGACCGTTCATGGAACTCCCCGTTCCCCCGATCTCCCCTGCCCTGCCGGACCCGGACGGACTGCGCATCCTCGTTGCGAGCAGCGAGGCGCACCCGCTGATCAAGACCGGCGGTCTGGCCGACGTCGCTGCGAGCCTGCCGGCGGCGCTGCGCCAGCTCGGCCACGACGCGCGGCTGATCATGCCCGGCTATCCGAGCGCGCTGCGTCAGCTGCTCGAGCCGAAGACGCGTTGCGAGCTGCGCATCCCCGGCGCGCGCACCAGCGTGCGCATCGTCGAGGGTCTGCACCCGGACCATGGTCTGCCCGTCTATCTGGTCGACGCCCCGGACTACTTCCACCGCGAGGGCAGCCCCTATACCGATATCAGCGGTCGCGACTGGGGCGACAACCCCGAGCGCTTCCTGCTGTTCTGTCGCACCCTCGCACAACTGGCCATGGGGCTGCCGGCGGTGGGCTGGCGTCCCGAAGTGCTGCATGCCAACGACTGGCAAACCGGACTCACCCCGGCGCTGATGCACGACCTGCCCGAGCGCCCGGCCACCGTCTTCACCATCCACAACCTCGCCTACCAGGGGCTGTTCGATCGCGCCACCTTCGATCGCATCGGCCTGCCTGCGGCGCTGTGGAACGTCGCCGGGATCGAGTTCCATCAGCGCATGTCCTTCATCAAGGGCGGCATCGTCTTCTCCGACCGGGTCAACACCGTCAGCCCGACCTATGCCGACGAGATCCGCACGCCGCGCTTCGGCTGCGGCCTCGACGGGCTGCTGCGCCAGCTCGGCGGACGCTTCAGCGGCATCCTCAACGGCATCGACTATGGGGTGTGGGATCCGCAGACCGATCCGATGATCCTGCAACAGTTCGATGCCGAACACTTCGGGCTGAAGACCGAGAACAAGCTCGAACTACAGCGCGAGTTCGGCCTGCCGCGTCACGAGGAGGCCTTCCTGCTCGGCTATGTCGGGCGACTGGTCGAACAGAAGGGGGTGGACCTGATCCTCGCCATCCTGCCCGACCTGCTGCAGGACGCCAACGTGCAGGTGGTGCTGCAGGGCGTCGGCGATCGTCACACCGAACAGGCGCTGCACGAGGTCGCCAGGACCTATCCGCGCCAGGTCGGCGTGCTCATCGGTTATGACGAGATGCGCGCGCACCGCATCGAGGCCGGCTGCGACACCTTCCTGATGCCCTCGCGCTTCGAGCCGTGCGGGCTCAACCAGCTCTACAGCCTGCGCTACGGCACCCCGCCGATTGCCCACTGCACCGGCGGTCTGGCCGACACCATCACCCCGGTCGATGCCGAGACGCTCGCCGCGGGCACCGCCACCGGCTTCCTGTTCGAGCGCTCGCGGCCCGAGGAGCTGCACGCCGCGGTCGATCAGGCCCGCCGTCTCTATCGCGAACAGCCGGAACAATGGCGCAGACTGGCCACCACCGGGATGATGCAGGACTTCAGCTGGGAGGCCAGCGCGCAGCACTATCTGCAACTCTACGAGGCGGCGCTGGAGGAGAGAGGGGTTCAGGCCGACGTGCTGTCGGCCTGAACCGGGCGTCCAGGCTCAGGCGGCCTGGGCGGGGATGGCATCGCCGGTGCGCAGCACCTGGTTGCGCTCGTCGAGATAGACCAGCGCCGGCTTGTGGGCGTCGGCCTCGGCCTCGGTCATGGTGGCGAAGGCACAGATGATCACCCGATCACCGGGCGCGGCCTTGTGCGCCGCCGCACCATTGACCGAGATCACCCGCGAACCGGCCTCGGCACGGATCGCATAGGTGGTGAAGCGCTCACCGTTGGTGACGTTGTAGATCTGGATCTGCTCGTACTCGCGGATCCCGGCCAGCGCCAGCAGCTCGTCGTCGATGGCGCAGGAGCCCTCGTAGTCCAACTCCGAGTGCGTCACGCAAGCGCGATGCAGCTTGCACTTCAGCAAGGTCAAATGCATGTATCCAATCCTCTGATGGGCCCCAGCGGGACCAGGTCGGCCGTCGTCCGACGGCGGACATTCGATGTGATGACCAGGCTAGTCTAGCGCGTCCCCTGCTGCGACGCAGCATCGGACACGCGCCGCGCCCGGAGACGGCCTGACCGAACGCCCCGGGCGCATTGAATCAGCGACGCACCCGGCGATTGTCGATCAGTCGCGCCCGTCCCAGCCGTGCGGCGGCGAGGATCACCAGGTCGCGCTCGTCGCTCTCCGGCGGCGCGAGATCGGCGGCACGACAGACCTTGAAGTACTCGGGCGCAAAGCCCTCGGCCTCGAGCGCCCGGCAGGCTGCCAGCTCGAGTTCGACGAACGGACGACCGGCGCGCACTGCCGCAGCGGCCTCGTCGAGCACCCGGTTGAGTGCCGGCGCGCGCTCACGCTCGGCGGCGGTGAGATAGGCATTGCGCGAGCTGCGCGCCAGCCCGTCGGGTTCGCGCACGGTCTCGACACCATGGATCGCCACCGGGATCGACAGGTCCTCGACCATGCGCCGGATCACCAGCAGCTGCTGGAAGTCCTTCTCGCCGAACACCGCCACGTCGGGCTGCACCATGTTGAACAGCTTGCAGACGATGGTCGCCACGCCGACGAAGTGACCGGGACGGCTGGCGCCACAAAACAGCGCCGAGATCCCCGGCACCTCGACCCGGGTCTGCCCCGTCTGGCCGTTGGGATAGATGGTCTCCACCGCCGGCGCGAAGAGCAGATCGCAGCCGCCCGCGGCGAGCTTGTCGCGATCGGCCTCCGGGGTACGCGGATAGGCATCGAGATCCTCGCCGGGACCGAACTGCAGCGGGTTGACGAAGATGCTCGCCACCACCCGGTCGGCACGCTCGGCCGCCGCGCGCACCAGGGTCAGATGGCCCTGGTGCAGATTGCCCATGGTCGGCACCAGGGCGATGCGCTCACCGGCGGCGCGCCACTCGGCCAGACGCGCGCGCAGATTGGGAAGATGCTCGATACGCTCCATTGATCTCTCGGTTGGTTCAGATCGGTGTACGGGACCCGGGATCGGGCCCGCGAGACGCCACGACACGCCGCCGCACCGATCGGGCAATGATCGGTCATCGACGCCGCGCTCGCCGCGACATTCGGCAATGTCCATTGGACGACACGGACACCGCGCGGAGCGATGTCCACCCGCAGCACTGAAGGCTGCCGGCCCCGACGCAGAGGTCGGGGTCAGGAAGCGACCGGGGCCGGCGCCGCTGCTCGGCGGCCGGACGACGGCGCGAGACGCGAGCGGATCGGGTTCCGCCCGCGCCCCGGGTCCACGAGTACGTGGACCTAGTAGGCGATCTCGGGAGCGCTCGGGAAACTGCCCTCGCGCACCGCGGCGACATAGGCGTCGACGGCACCGCG
Source organism: Marichromatium sp. AB31 (assembly GCF_003718685.1). NCBI lineage: Bacteria > Pseudomonadati > Pseudomonadota > Gammaproteobacteria > Chromatiales > Chromatiaceae > Marichromatium > Marichromatium sp. AB31. Next base: position 142,125 of record NZ_RHFI01000002.1, read on the forward strand.
CACCGAACCGCCGGCGACCGTGAAGTCGCGACTGAAGCGGGGGGCGCGCCCCGGGTTGAGCCCGAGCATGTCCTGCAGCACCAGCACCTGGCCGTCGCACTCGGCCCCGGCGCCGATGCCGATCACCGGGATGGTCAGGGTGCGGGCGATCTCGCCGGCGAGCGCCTGGGGAACGCACTCGAGCACCAGCAGCGAGGCGCCGGCGTCCTGCATCGCCAGCGCGTCGTGGCGGATACGCTCGGCCGAGGCATGGTCGCGCCCCTGGAAGCGATAGCCTCCGAGCTGGTTGACCGATTGCGGCTGCAGCCCGAGATGGGCGCACACCGGCGCACCCTGCGCGACCAGTTGGCGCACGGTATCGAGATAGGGCTCACCGCCCTCGAGCTTGACCATCTGCGCCCCGCCCTCCTGCATCAGGCGCGAGGCGCTCTCGAGGGCGCGCTCCGGCGTGGCGTAGGACATGAACGGCAGGTCCGCGACCACCAGCGCACGACTCGATCCCCGGGTAACACAAGCGGTGTGATAGACCATCTGGTCGAGGGTCACGGGAACCGTGGTCGGGTGCCCCTGCAGCACCATCCCCAGCGAATCCCCCACCAGCATCACCTCGACCCCGGCCTCGTCGAGCAGACGGGCGAAGGTGGCGTCATAGCAGGTGAGGACGGCGATCCGCTCGCCGCGTGCCTTCATGGCGGCGAGGGAGGCGACAGTGGTCGGTGAAGCGGACATCGGCGACTCCGGGGTCTAGGTACTTCGGAATAATGAAAGGCCGGGGCGGCGGCGTTACTGCGCGCCCTTGGCCGCACCGGCGCTCGACTCGCCCCCACCATTGCTGCTGGCGCCACCCGACTTACGCCGACGCCGCCGCCGTGGCCGGCGACGGCGCGCGCCACCCTCGACCATGCTCGCCCGTTCCTGGCCACTGGCATCCTGGAAGCGGGTCCACCACTCGGCCAGCTCCCGATCGACCTCGCCGGCCTCGGCACGCAACAGCAGGAAATCGTAGGCGGCACGGAACCGCGGATGGGTCAGCAGCCGGAACGGGCGCTTGCCCTCGCGCTGCTCGAATCGCGGCTGCAGTGCCCAGATCTCGCGCATCGGCAACGAGAAGCGCTTGGGGACCGCCACCCGCGACTGCTGACGGACACAGACCTCGGCGCTGACCTGAACCATCGCCTCGTTGATCTGCATGCCCTCGGCGACCATCCGCTCGACCCCCGCGCGCACCGGCTCCCACAACAGGACGGCGAACAGGAAGGCCGGGGTGACCGGCTTGCCCGCTTGGATGCGCGCATCGGTGTTGGCGAGACCGCGGCTGACCAGGGTGATCGGGAAATCATGGTCCTCGCACGCGAGCGCCGCCTCGGTATCCGGGAAGAGCAGCGCGAAGAGGCCATAATGACGCAGCTTCTCGAAGACGTCGAGTCCATAGCCGGCGTGGAAGAGCTTGATCAGCTCGTCGAAGAGCCGCGCCGCCGGCACCCCGTCGAGCAGATGACCGAGTTCGAACAGCGGGCGCTCGGTGGCCTCCTCGATGCTGAAGCCGAGCTTGCAGGCAAAGCGCACCGCCCGCAGCATCCGCACCGGATCCTCGCGATAGCGCTGTTGCGGATCGCCGATCAGACGCAGCTTGCCGGCGCGCAGGTCGGCCAGGCCATCGGCATAGTCGATCAGCGAGAAGTCCTGGATGTTGTAGTAGAGCGCGTTGATGGTGAAGTCGCGCCGCAGTGCATCCTCGGCGATGGTGCCATAGGCGTTGTCGCGAACGATCATGCCGTTCTCGACACAGCGCTCGCCCTCCTCCGCCTCACCCTCACCGTTGCCGCGGAAGGTGGCGACCTCGATGATCTCGCGACCGAAGTGCACATGGGCGAGACGGAAGCGGCGCCCGATCAGCCGACAGTTGCGAAAGACCTGGCGGACCTGCTCGGGCGTGGCGTCGGTGGCCACGTCGAAGTCCTTGGGCTCGTGACCGAGCAACAGGTCGCGCACCCCGCCGCCGACGAGATGGGCCTGAAAGTTCTCCTGCTTGAGCCGGTACAGCACCTTGAGAGCATTGGCGCTGATGTTGGCGCGCGAGATCCCGTGCTCGGGACGCGGCACAATCAGGGGCGTCGTCGCGGACGGGGTCCGCGTGATGTCGTTATCGGATTCCTGCATCACCGTTATGGGCGCATTCCTTGGGCGCTGGGCGGGGTCCGCGTGACGGTCCCGGACGGGACTTCGGGGCGCGACGCCGCCGGTTGGAAGAAGAATGGTAACAGACGCTTGTACTCTTACCTGATCCCGGTATAATACGCGCTTCTTTGCTGCGCCGCTCCCTTCGTCTAGTGGTTAGGACGTCGGCCTCTCACGCCGGTAACAGGGGTTCGAATCCCCTAGGGAGCGCCACCTTTACGAAAAAGGGGTCTTGCCTTCGCAAGACCCCTTTTTTCATGCCCGCCTTCTGGCTCGAACCGGGGCAATGCCCATCGCCCCGGTCGACAGCGGCTACATCGGGAAACCGCCCCCCGGGGGCATGCCGCCGGGCGGGAAACCACCGCCGCCACCGGGGAAGCCGCCGGGCATCTTGCCCTGCATGGCGCGCATCATCTTGGCCATGCCGCCGCCCTTCATCTTCTTCATCATCTTCTGCATCTGGGTGAACTGCTTGAGCAGCTTGTTCACATCCTGCACCTGGGTCCCCGAACCGGCAGCGATGCGCCGCTTGCGCGAACCCTTGATCAGCGCCGGGAAACGACGCTCGTGCGGGGTCATCGAGTTGATGATGGCGATCAGCTTGCCCAACTCCTTGTCGCTGGCCTTGTCCTTGAGGTGATCGGGGACCTGGTTCATCCCCGGCAGCTTGTCCATCAGCCCCATCATGCCGCCCATCTTGACCATCTGGTCGAGCTGCTCCTTGAAGTCGGCGAGGTCGAAGTCCTTGCCCTTCTTGAGCTTGCGCACCAGCTTCTCGGCCTGATCCTGATCGACCTTGGACTGCACCTCCTCGACCAGCGAGACCACGTCGCCCATGCCGAGGATGCGCGAGGCGACGCGGTCGGGATGGAAGGGCTCGAGCGCGGTCGAGCGCTCGCCAGTGCCGAGGAACTTGATCGGCTTGCCGGTGATCTGGCGGATCGACAGCGCCGCGCCACCGCGCGCATCACCATCGGTCTTGGTCAGCACCACGCCGGTCAGCGGCAACGCCTCATCGAAGGCCTTGGCGGTATTGGCCGCGTCCTGACCGGTCATGGCGTCGACCACGAACAGGGTCTCGACCGGATCGAGCGCGGCGTGGACGGCCTTGATCTCGTCCATCATCGCCGGGTCGACGTGGAGTCGACCGGCGGTGTCGACGATCAGCACGTCCTTGAAACGCTTGCGCGCCTGGGCGAGCGCGGCAGTGGCGATCTCGACCGGATCCTGCTCGCCGCTGCTGGGGAAGAACTCGGCGCCGACCTCTCCGGCAACGGTCTCGAGCTGGTCGATGGCCGCCGGGCGGTAGACGTCACAGCTGACCACCATCACCGACTTCTTCTGCTTCTCCTGCAACCAGCGCGCGAGCTTGCCGACACTGGTGGTCTTGCCCGCGCCCTGCAGGCCGGCCATCAGCACCACCGCCGGCGGCTGCGCCGAGAGATCGAGCGACTCGTTGGCCTCGCCCATCAGCGAGACCAGCTCGTCGTTGACGATCTTGATCAGCACCTGACCAGGGGTCAGACTCTTTGATACGGTCTCGCCCAGCGCCTTCTCGCGCACCTCCTCGACGAAACGACGTACCACCGGCAGGGCCACGTCCGCCTCGAGCAGGGCCATGCGCACCTCGCGCACCGCGTCCTTGATGTTGTCCTCGGTCAGTCGCCCCTGACCACGCAGGTTATTCAGGACGCCGGCGAACCGGTCCTGGAGATTCTCGAACATGCTCTGCCTCGAAGTCTTTGCCGCGCCAGGCGCGGGTGATGAAAAGTCCCGTGCCACCACGGCTTACAGCTTAACCTGCGAGTATAATGCAGCGTTTGCAGCGGACTCTACAGCCCAGCGCCGCGACCGACCCGCCGCGCGCGGCGCCCCGCAAGGCTCGCCGCCCCCGTTGCTCGCGCCGCACCGGCGGCGGCCGAGGCGGTCCGCGTCGTTGTCAAGCGCCCCATCACGAGGGCATGATTGGGCCATGCAACACATCATCGTGCCGAAAGATTCGAGCGCCGATCGGTGCAACGGCGGCCCCGGCCTCCGTGACGCGCCACCCTCGCGCGCGCCGCGCCCGACAGGTTGCCGCCATGCCCAGGACCAGCGCCAGGCACCCCGGCAACCGCCCATCTAACAGGCCGGCAAGGATGTCACCAGCTGCGCCGTATTCGTCCCAACGCCTTCTGCGAATGTACCACCTATGAGCCATCCCCTTCTCTCCGTCGCCGCCACCCTCTGCTACCTGGTCGCCGCCGCCTTCATCGGGCTGCGTCTGTTCAAGTCGAAGGATGGCTGGATCCCGCAACGGGCGCTCGCGCTCGGCATCGGCTTCCTCGGCTCGGCACTGCATGCCTGGCTGCTGTGGGAGACCATCTTCAGCCATGCCGGACTCAACCTCGGTTTCTACAATGCCTTGGCGCTCACCTCCTGGACCGTGATCGCGCTGCTGCTGGTCTCGAGCCTGACCAAGCCGGTCGACAACCTGGGACTGATCCTGCTCCCGGTGGCCGCCCTGACCCTGATGCTCTCGGCAATCTTCACCGACGTCAGCTTCATGCACCCGACCGCCTCCTGGTCGTTGAAGATCCACGTGCTGCTGTCGATGCTCGCCTACAGCCTGCTGACCCTGGCCGCCGGCCAGGCGATCCTGCTTGCCATCCAGGACCGTCACCTGCACCGCCGTCAGCCCGGCGGCTTCGTCCGCACCCTGCCGCCGCTGCAGACCATGGAGAGCCTGCTGTTCGAGATGATCAGCGCCGGCTTCGTGCTGCTCACCCTGGCGCTGCTCAGCGGCTTCGCCTTCCTCGAGGACATGTTCGCCCAGCACCTGGTGCACAAGACGGTGCTCTCGGTGCTCGCCTGGTTGCTCTTCGGCGGCCTGCTGATCGGACGCTTCCTCAAGGGCTGGCGGGGGCGTACCGCGATCGTCTGGACGCTGGGCGGTTTCGCCCTGCTGATCCTTGCCTACTTCGGCAGCAAGGCGGTCCTCGAGCTGATGGTCCTCCAGTCCTGAGCCGGTCTCCACTGTGACAGGCAGGCCCCACCCGCTGGGGCTTGCCTTGCCCCAGGATCGAGCGCACAATGAGTACGTTAGTCGGTCGTCCCGCGATGGTGCGATCGACGACCGTTCCGGGGCCGTAGCTCAGCTGGGAGAGCGTCGCGTTCGCAATGCGAAGGTCAGGGGTTCGATCCCCCTCGGCTCCACCATCCTCCTCTCGACGGCGCGACCCCTTTCCTGGGGATAGGCCAATCGCACAGCATTCATTCATTCCCCTCAGCTGTGCTGTCGTCCACACTTTGACTCTACAAACGCGGTAGCGCCGGCGCCCAGGATCCCGTTATCGTTAACGGATCGCCTTTATTGTGCAGGGAAACGGGATGGCACAACCGCAAGGGCCGGAGGCCGGATACTGCAAGGCATCCACAGCCGCGCTGCTCTATGCGATCGCCGGCGCGACTTGGATCCTTTGCTCGGACATGGCATTGGGAGCCTGGCTTGAGGACTCCGAACTGTTGCGTCACGCTCAGCTCGGCAAGGACTTGATCTTCGTCCTTGCCACCGCGCTCGCGCTCTTCATGCTGCTGCGCCACAATCACCAGCGCCACACCGAGTACCTCCTCCAGGACACCGCCCAGCGCACCGAGCTGCGCATGCTCAGCCAGTTCCGCGAAAGCATCATCGACACCGCACACGTCTGGATCAACGTGCTTGACGAACACGGTCGTGTGACCGTCTGGAACCAGGCCGCCGAACGCATCACCGGCTACGGTCGCGATGAGGTGCTGAACCACCACAAGATCTGGGAGTGGCTCTATCCCGACCCGGGCTATCGCGCCCAGGTCTACTCGAAGGTCGACGACATGCTGGCCCGTGACCAGGTGGTCAGCGGCTTCGAGAGTCGTATTCGCGCCAAGGATGGTACCTTCAAGATCATTACCTGGAACTCTGGGCGCCTGTACGACGAGCAGGGCAAGATCAATGGCCTGATCGCCATCGGTCGAGACATCACCGAACACAAGCGCGCCGAGAAGGCACTGGTCGAACGCGAGCGCCAGCTGGCCACCCTGATGGCGAACCTCCCCGGCATGGCCTATCGCTGTCATGACGAGCCACTCTGGACGATGGCGTTCGTCTCCCAAGGGTGTCGTCGACTCACCGGCTATGACCCCGAGGAATTCATCAACAACCGATGTCTCTCCTTCGCCGCCATCATCCACGACGATGATCGCGAGCAGGTTGCCAGCGAGGTCGCACTCGCGCAGGCCGAAGGCCGCCCCTTCGCGATCGAGTACCGCATCCGTCACCAGGACGGGCACGATGTCTGGGTCTGGGAGCAAGGGCAGGCGGCCGAGATCGACGGCACCCACTTCCTCGAAGGTATCCTCATCGACATCAGCGAGCGCAAGCGCATGGAGCAGACGCTCGAGCAGATGGCTATCCGCGACCCGCTCACCGGGCTCTACAACAGACGCGAACTCGAGCAGCAGCTCGACGCCGAACTGGTTACCGCCCGCCGCTACCAACACACCGTCGGCCTGCTCTGGATCGATGTCGATCACTTCAAGTCGGTCAACGACCGTTTCGGACACCTTGCCGGCGACGCGGTGCTGCGCCAGCTCTCCAGCCTGCTCCAGGAGCAGGTGCGGACGGCCGACTATATCGCCCGGTACGGCGGCGAAGAGCTGGCGATCGTGCTACCCGAGAGCGATACCCAGGAGGCACTGCAGATGGCCGAGCGACTCTGCGACACGGTGGCCCGAACCCCGATGCAGATTCCCGAGCATACCCCGATCAATATCACCATCAGCGTCGGCGTGGCCACCTACCCCACTCATGCAGCCACGACCAAGGCGCTGTTCCAGGCGGTCGACCAGGCGATGTACGCCGCCAAGCAGCAGGGGCGCAATCGGGTCCTCCTGGCCACCCCCGCGCCGACCAATGATTGTCATCCCCCGGAGTCTCCCGCATGACCGAGCACCTCGAACTCACCCCGGCCACGGCGCCGGACTGGATGGACGCGCACGCCGCCCGACAGATGCCACATATCGACTTCGCACTGCGGCGCGGCCCCCTGACCGACAATGGCGCGACCCCGTGGTACGCCACCCTCGGCCTCGGCACCCCGCCGCAACCACTGCGCTTCATGCTCGACACCGGCACCCTCAACACCTGGATCACCGCCAGCTGCTGCGCCAGCGACGCCTGCCAGGCCCATCGGTCCTTCGATCCCGAGCACTCGACCAGCTACCGCGCCTGCGCCGAGCCACCGGCCTCCGTGCCCTTCGGCCCCTGGGGATCGATGGGCGTGGTACTCGGCGAGGACATCTGCCACCTCGAGCGCACCTGCTCGGGTGAGACCCGGCTGTGCGCACTCGACGAGGCGATGCGGATCTATCTCAGCGTCAGCTACGACGGCGCACAGTTCGCCGGACTGGCCTGCGACGGCGGGCTCGGCATCCCTGCGGTACCCTGCGACACCCCGAGCGCGCTGCTCGAGCAGTTGCGCAAACAGGGATTGATCGACCACGCCATCGCTGCCTTCCGGTTCGATCCGGAGCGCGGCGAGGGACGCTGCCTGATGGGCGCGGTCGAACCCGATCGTTTCGACCCCGACACGCTCGAACTCCTGCCGGTGATCCCGATCAGTGGCGAGCTGCACTATCTCTGGACGGTACGTCTGGACCAGCTGCAGGTCGGCGGCGAGACCCTGGGCGGCGCACTGCCGCTGGCACTCGACACCGGCTCGTCCTGCATCAAGGGTGGACGGGCCATCATCGCGCGGATGCTCTCGGCGATCACCGATCGCGGTCGCCGCCCCTTGCGGGTCAGCGATCCGGCAGCGCTCGCCGACTATCCGGAGCTACGACTGCAGCTCGGCGACACCAACTACCGGCTCGCGCCCGCGGACTACTTCATGCCGCTCAACGGCGGCTGGGAGGTCGGGGTGCAGTACCTCGAAGGACTCCCCGACGAGCTGCTGGTGGCCGGATCGCTGTTCCTCGACCGCCTCTACAGCGTCTTCGTGTTCGATCCCAACCCTGCCGGTCAGCGCATGGTCGCACTCGCCCAGCCACGCCGCGCCTCGCTCAGCGCGAGCGGGATCTGGCGCAACGAATTCGGCTCCACCCTGGAGATCGGCACCATCGCCGCCGACGGCACCTTTCGCGGCCAGTACCGCTCCGACACCGGCGCCAGCGGCGTCTATCCGGTAGTCGGGGTGGCCGACCCGGAGCCCACCGGCGACTCGATCAGCTGCGCCTTCTCGGTGAGCTGGCGCAGCCTCGAGGGCGAACCCGATCCGTCCTGGCACTGGGTCTCGGGCTTCGTCGGCACGGTTCAGCTGCGCGACGGTGTCGAGACCCTCGCCACCAGCTATCTGCTGCAGCGCGACATCACCCCGGAGATGCCGGAGTGGATGGCCACCGCCATCTATCCCTCGACCTTCAAGCGCGTCAGCGACTAGCCGCCAGCCGCCAGCCGCCAGCCGCCAGCCGCCAGCCGCCAGCCGCCAGCCGCCAGGAAGTTTGAACCGCAAAGCCGCGAGATACCGTCTTGCCCGTCAACCGTCGATCATGCACACCAGCCTCCCCTGCTGGAGGCTGGAGGCTGATCGCTGGAAGCTGATTCGAACCGCAAAGCCGCGAAGGCCGCGAAGAAGACGTGATGGAGACGAGGTCCCGGCAGCGGCACCACTCCCCACTGGCGGCTGGTAGCTGGCGGCTGATTCGCGGAAAAGGGCGATCAGCCGTCAGCCACCAGTAGGCCGGCTTCTCCCGCCGTTACGGCAAGGTACAACCCACGGCTTCCAGGTCATGGGCGCAACCTCCACACTGGCGGCTGTCAGCTGGCCGCTGGAGGCGCATCCGCGGAAAAGAGTGATCAGCTTTCAGCCATCAGCCATCAGCCTCCAGTCCAATAGGCCGGCTTCTCCCGCCGTTACGACAAGGTACAACTCGCGGCCTTCAGGTCATGGGCCCCAGCCCAGCCTTCAGCAAACGGGCTCAAGTCAGGCCAGCAAAACAGCGGCGGTACGAAACAAGCCAGCTCTCCGCACGCAAAGCCGTCCTTCTCTTCGCGTTCTTCGCATTCTTCGCGGCTTTGCGGTTCAATCCTCTTGGTAGCTGGTAGCTGGTAGCTGGTAGCTGGTAGCTGGTAGCTTGGGCCTCGCCCGCTTGTTGCATCGCAACAGGCTCCGTATAATGCCCGCCCTTCGAGACGCCCCGGCCTCCCGCGTCCGCGCCGAGGTCATCCACGCGGCCACCCTGTCCGCGGACTGTCCATTCATAATGCCACCAGACGAGACCTGATCGGCCCGATGCCCGCACCGGCGGCCGAGGTCGAGCCGGGCTTACTGATTCCGGCACCGGGCACTCGCCGTCCCCCAGACCTCGGCCGTCGCTGGCGACCGGGGCAAGCCGTCTCGATGCATCACAGTCACCGCCATGACGGCTGGACCGGCGGCCTCAGCTCCGCACCGGGTCCGGCCGTCGCGCACCAACCACGGAACCGCCGATGATGAACGCCATACGTCAGGACTGGCTGTCGAACGTCAAGAACGACCTGCTCGCCGGCCTGGTGGTCGCGCTGGCGCTGATCCCGGAGGCGATCGCCTTCTCGATCATCGCCGGTGTCGACCCCAAGGTCGGGCTCTATGCCTCCTTCTGCATCGCCACCGTGATCGCCTTCGCCGGCGGTCGACCGGGGATGATCTCGGCGGCCACCGGCGCCATGGCGTTGGTGATGGTCACCCTGGTGAAGGATCACGGGCTGCAGTACCTGCTCGCCGCCACCATCCTCACCGGCGTGCTGCAGATCCTTGCCGGCTGGTTGCGCCTGGGCTCACTGATGCGCTTCGTCTCGCGCTCGGTGATCACCGGCTTCGTCAACGCCCTGGCGATCCTGATCTTCATGGCCCAGCTCCCGGAGCTGATCGGCATGCCCTGGGAGGTCTATGCGATGGTCGCCGCCGGGCTGGGGATCATCTATCTCTTCCCCTACCTGACCCGCGCCGTGCCCTCACCGCTGATCACCATCGTGGTGCTCACCGCAGTCTCGATCGCCCTCGGGCTCGACATCCGTACCGTCGGCGACATGGGCGAGCTGCCCGACACCCTGCCGATCTTCCTGCTCCCCGAGGTGCCGCTCAACCTCGAGACCCTGGCGATCATCTTCCCGGTCTCGCTCACCCTGGCGGCGGTCGGTCTGCTCGAGTCGATGATGACCGCCTCGATCGTCGACGATCTCACCGACTCGTCGAGCAACAAGAATCGCGAGTGCGTCGGCCAGGGTACGGCCAACATCGCCTCGGGTTTTCTCGGCGGCATGGCCGGCTGTGCGATGATCGGTCAGTCGGTGATCAACGTGAAGTCGGGGGGGCGCGGCCGGCTCTCGACCCTGACGGCCGGCGTCGTGCTGCTGATGCTGGTGGTCTTCGCCGGCGACTGGGTGGCGCAGATCCCGATGGCCGCGCTGGTGGCGGTGATGATCATGGTCTCGATCGGCACCTTCAACTGGGCCTCGATCCGCAACCTGCGCGAACATCCCAAGAGTTCCAGCATCGAGATGATCGCCACCGTGGCGGTGGTCGTCGCCACCCATGACCTGGCTCAGGGCGTGCTGGTCGGGGTGCTGCTCTCGGGCTTCTTCTTCGCCCACAAGGTGGGCAAGGTGCTCTATGTCGGCTCGCACGCCGAGGACGAGGGTCGGGTCCGCGCCTATCGGGTGGTCGGTCAGGTGTTCTTCGCCTCGGCCGAACGCTTCGTCGCCTCGTTCGACTTCAAGGAGGTGATCGAGCGAGTGCGCATCGACGTCAGCCGCGCGCACTTCTGGGACATCACCGCGGTCAGCGCTCTCGATAAGGTGGTGTTGAAGTTCCGCCGCGAGGGCACCGAGGTCGAGGTGATCGGGCTCAACGAGGCGAGCGCGACCATGGTCGATCGCTTCGCGGAGCACGACAAGCCCGAGGCCGTCGAACAGCTCATGGGTCACTGAGGAAGGAAGACAGCAAGATGCATACTGACGAGAAGATCCTGGCCTGTGTCGACCAGTCGCGCTTCGCCGACTATGTCGCCGACTATGCCGCCTGGGCGGCGCAGCGCATGAATGCGCCGCTGGAGTTCCTCCACATCCTCAGCCGTCACCCCGAGATCGCCACCGGCGTCGACCACAGCGGCGCGATCGGCATCGGCGCCCAGGAGACGCTGCTCACCGAGCTGTCGAACCAGGACGAGACCCGCAGCCGCGACGCCCGCGAGCGCGGCCGGCTGTTTCTCAACCGGCTGCGCGAGCGCGCCACCGCTGCCGGAGTCCCCTCGCCCGACATCCGCCAGCGTCACGGCGCGCTCGAAGAGACCCTGGTCGAGCAGGAGGACGGGGTACGGCTGTTCGTGCTCGGGCGGCGCGGCACCGCTGCCGAGACCACCCAGCGCGATCTCGGGCGCAACGTCGAGCGCATGGTGCGCGCACTGCACCGCCCGATCCTCACCGTCACCGAGGGATTCAAGGAGCCGCAACGGGTGATGGTCGCCTTCGACGGCAGCGCCGCCACCCGTCAGGGCGTCGAGATGGTCGCCGCGAGCCCGCTGTTCCAGGGGCTCACCGTGCACCTGCTGATGTCGGGCAAGGCCCGTGGCGATGCGCGCAAGCAGCTCGACTGGGCACGCCAACGGCTCGAGTCCGCCGGCTTCGATGCCCCCGCCTGGCTGATCCCGGGCGACGCCGAGAGCGTCATCGCCCAGACCGTGATCGCCCAGGACATCGACCTGCTGATCATGGGCGCCTATGCCCATTCACCGCTGCGCACCCTGCTCTTCGGCAGCAAGACCACCGACCTGCTGCGCTCGGCGCGCATCCCCACTCTGCTGATGCGCTGAGTCCGGGTTGACGAGCCGCAAGGACGCGGCCCCACTCCACGCTCTAGAGTGCGCCCAACGATCTGCACGGAGAGATCGTCCCCAGGCACGCGCGACCCCACCGACCCACGGACGGCTCGCGCTCCCCCCCAGGCATTGGAGCATCAGCATGGCATCGAATCACGAGACCTTCTTCCAGCTCGGCAGCTTCGCGCTCGTCGGGCGCTCGGCGAACAAACCCTTCCCCATCCTCAGTTATCGTCGACTCAAGAAGCTCGGCAAGACCGTCTATGCCGTCGACCCCAGCACCAGCGAGATCGACGGCGATCCGAGCTTCGCCGACCTGGCATCGTTGCCGGGCGCGGTCGAGGGCCTGATCATCGAGACCCCGAAACAGGAGTGCGCCGACTGGGTGGCGCGCGCCGCCGACGCCGGCATCAAGGATGTCTGGATCCATATGGCGCACGACACCCCCGAGGCCGTGGCAACGGCCAGGGAGCGCGGTATCAACCTGCGCACAGGGACCTGCGCGGTGATGTATCTCAAGCCCGGGCTGACCTATCACAGCATCCACAAGCTGATCATGAAGGCGCTCGGCAAGTACTGAGAACGGACGGTGTCCAACACCAAGGTGCGGACAACAAAAAACCCCGCGTGGTCTCGACCACGCGGGGTTTTTCGGTGTGTGGCGGAGAGAGAGGGATTCGAACCCTCGATGGAGCTATTAACCCCATACTCCCTTAGCAGGGGAGCGCCTTCAGCCACTCGGCCATCTCTCCATGCATGAGCAACGGTTTAGCATAACCGCCTCGTGCGATGACCCGGGATCTGGAAGATACACCGGGTCACAGGACCCCTTTAGCCATTCGACGCGTCGATCAGGGGCTATCGTGCTTGGGCGAGTGATTATAACCCACTCTTTACCCGGTTGCCAATCACTCGATCTGGCCACCCTGATCGACCACCGCGACACCCGGGGTGGTCTCGGCCTGTTCGCGCTTGATGCGCTCGTAGATCTCTTCACGGTGGACCGCGACGTCACGCGGAGCGTTGACACCGATGCGCACCTGATTGCCCTTGACGCCAAGGACTGTAACGGTGACTTCGTCACCAACCATGAGGGTTTCGCCGACCCGACGAGTCAAGATCAACATCGCTACGTTCTCCCTTTAGTTTCCCTTTCCAGCTTGATGGTAATACCCAAACCGGCGACTCAACCCGACTCCTGCGGCGTCATCCGGCGGGTGTTTACACCCGATTCCGCCCGGGACCCCATGCCCCATGACGGAAGCTTAGCAACTGCCACGGCTATTCCATGGCAATTTGCTCAGGTTCATTGACATTTGTCTCTTGTGCGTGAATCCAAGGCGAAATCCGTTGGGTTCCCGATGACTGGTAGCCACCGTCGCACGACCGCTCACGCTCTCGACCGCGCAGCGCCAGCATAGACGTCCCACGGCTGCAGCGACGAGACGCCGTTCATGGAGATCGACAAAAAGCGGAGAGGCGCGGTCGGCACGCCCCCGACCGGATTGCGATCGATCCATCACGTGCCGCCCTCTCCGACCTCGGAGACATGCCGCCCCGCCGAGACCCGGCGGTGCGGCAGCAGGATTGCCGCGAGCCTAGACCTCGCCGCCCTGATCCAGACCGAAGGCGTCGTGCAGCGCGCGCACGCCGAGTTCGAGATAGCGCTCGTCGACCACCACCGAGATCTTGATCTCGGAGGTCGAGATCATGCGGATGTTGATCCCCTCGCGCGCCAGGGTCTCGAACATCCGACTGGCGATCCCGGCATGACTGCGCATGCCGACGCCGACCAGCGAGATCTTGACGATCTGCTCGTCGCCGAGCACCTGACGCGCGCCCAGCGCCTCGGCGCGCGCCTGCAGGATCTCCAGCGCCCGCGCATAGTCGCCGCGCTGGACGGTGAAGGTGAAGTCCGTCGTCGCCTCCTCGGCGGCGACGTTCTGGATGATCATGTCGACCTCGATGTTGGCCGCCGCGATCTCGCCGAGGATCTCGTGCGCCACACCGGGACGGTCGGGCACGCCGAGGATGGTCAGCTTGGCCTCGTCACGGCTGAAGGCGATGCCGGCGATCTTTGCGTCTTCCACTTCATCTTCCTCGAAGGTAATCAGCGTGCCCTCGCCCTCGCCGAAGCTGGAGAGCACGCGCAGGGGGACCTGGTACTTGCCGGCGAACTCCACCGAGCGGATCTGCAACACCTTGGAGCCGAGACTGGCCATCTCCAGCATCTCCTCGAAGGTGATGCGGTCGAGCTTGCGCGCCTTGGGTTCGACCCGCGGATCGGTGGTGTAGACACCGTCGACATCGGTATAGATCTGGCACTCGTCGGCCTTGAGCGCGGCGGCGATCGCCACCGCCGAGGTATCCGAGCCACCGCGTCCGAGGGTGGTGATGTCACCGCTCTCGTCGACCCCCTGGAACCCGGCGACCACCACCACGCGCCCGGCCTCCAGATCGGCGCCGACACGCGCCGCATCGATGTCGCGGATGCGCGCCTTGTTGTGCACGCTGTCGGTGAGGATGTGCACCTGAGCGCCGGTGTAGGAGCGCGCCGGACAGCCGCGCGCGGCCAGCGCCATGCTCAACAGCGCGATGGTGACCTGCTCACCGGTGGAGAGCAGCACATCGAGTTCGCGCGGCTCGGGCCGCATCTGGATCTGTCTGGCCAGGCCCATCAGTCGGTCGGTCTCGCCGGACATCGCCGAGACCACCACCACCACCTGATTACCCTGGTCGCGCCAGCGCTTGACCCGATCGGCCACCGCCTGGATACGCTCCACACTCCCGACCGACGTCCCGCCGTATTTCTGGACGATCAGCGCCATCGACTACTCCTGCCAAGCACGTCTTTCAGGTCTCCCCGATTGAAACGATGGGACCGTCGGCGACGCGATGCCGCCCGACGGTCCCCGGTGATGGGCCGGGGATCCCGGCCCGATTGCCGCATCAGGCGGCGCTGCGCTGCGCGACCCAGTCGCGCACCAGCGCCAGCGCCTCGGGCAATGCATCGGGGTCGCTGCCCCCGGCCTGCGCCATGTCGGGCCGACCGCCGCCCTTGCCGCCGACCTTGGCCGCGACCTCGCGGATCAGCTCACCGGCCTTGAACTGGCCGGTGAGATCCTTGGTGACGCCGGCGACCAGCGCGACCTTGCCCTCGGCGACGGTGGCGAGCACGATCACCGCCGAGCCGAGCTTGTCCTTGAGCTGGTCGACCGTCTCACGCAGCCCCTTGGGATCGGCGCCCTCGAGTTCGGCGGCGAGCACCCGCACCCCGGCGATCTCCTCGGCCTGGGCGGCGAGGTCCTGACCGGCGGCGCTGGCGAGCTTGGACTTGAGCTGCTCGAGCTCCTTCTCCAGCCGACGGCTGCGCTCGAGCAGCTGCTCGACACGCTCGTCGACGTCCTCGCGGGCACCCTTGAGCAGCCCGGCGATACGCAGCACCCGCGACTCGTCGGCCTCGACCCAGTCGAGCGCCCCGGCGCCGGTTACCGCCTCGATGCGGCGCACCCCGGAGGCGATGCCGGCCTCGGAGACGATCTTCATCAGACCGATGTCACCGACCGCCTTGACGTGCGTACCGCCACAGAGCTCGACCGAGAACTCGCCCATCCGCAGCACCCGCACCTGATCGGCATACTTCTCGCCGAACAGCGCCATCGCCCCGGAGGCCTTGGCGTCCTCCAGGCTCATGATGCGGGTCTCGACCAGGTGATTGGCGCGGATCTGGCTGTTGACCAGGCGCTCGATCTCGCGCAACTGCTCGCGCGAGACCGGCTCGAAGTGCGAGAAGTCGAAGCGCAGCCGCTCGGGACCGACCAGCGAGCCCTTCTGCTGCACGTGCTCGCCGAGCACCCGGCGCAGCGCCGCATGGAGCAGATGGGTGGCCGAGTGGTTGAGCGCGATGGCGCGACGCCGCTCGGCGTCGACCTCGGCGCGCACCGCGTCACCGACGTGCAGCTCGCCCTCGCGCAGCTCGCCGAGGTGGCAGACCAGGGCGCCGCCCTTCTTCAGGGTGTCGGTGACCTCGAAGCGCCCGCCGCTACTCGCGATCCAGCCACGGTCGCCGACCTGGCCGCCGGACTCGCCGTAGAAGGGGGTGAGGTCGAGGATCACCATGCCGCGCTCGCCGGCACCCAGCGAGTCGCAGGACTCGCCGTCGCGATAGAGCGCGACCACCGTGGCCTCGTCCTCGCAGCGTTCGTAGCCGCGGAACTCGGTCTCGCCCTGGAGATCGATCTCGACGTCCTGCCCACCGCTGAACTGACTGGCCGCACGGGCACGCGCCTTCTGGTCGGCCATCGCCGCCTCGAAGCCCTCGAGGTCGACGCCGAGCCCGCGCTCACGGGCGATGTCGGCGGTCAGGTCGGTGGGGAAGCCGTAGGTGTCATAAAGCTTGAACACCGTCTCGCCGGGGATGGTGCGCTCGCCTGCGAGCCCGGCGATCGCCTCGTCGAGGATGCGCATACCGTGCTCGAGGGTCTCGGCGAAGCGCTCCTCCTCGAGCAGCACGATCCGCTCGACGTGCGCCTGCGCCGCCACCAGCTCGGGATAGGCCGCACCCATCTCGGCGACCAGCGCCGCCACCAGACGATGGAAGAAGGGTTGCGACTGGCCGAGACGATAGCCGTGACGGATCGCGCGACGCATGATCCGACGCAGCACATAGCCGCGCCCCTCGTTGCCCGGGGTGACCCCGTCGACGATGAGGAAGGCGCTCGAGCGGATGTGATCGGCGATCACCCGCAGCGACTTGTCGCCGAGATCCTCGCAGCCGGTCGCCTCGGCGGCGGCGGCGATGAGATTGCGGAACAGATCGATGTCGTAGTTGCTGTGCACGCCCTGGAGCACCGCGGCGAGACGCTCGAGCCCCATGCCGGTATCGACCGAGGGACGCGGCAGCGGGGTCATGTTGCCCTCGGCGTCGCGGTTGAACTGCATGAACACCAGGTTCCAGATCTCGACGTAGCGGTCGCCGTCCTCGTCGGGCGAGCCAGGGGGACCGCCGGCGACCTCGGGACCGTGATCGTAGAAGATCTCCGAGCACGGACCGCAGGGGCCGGTGTCGCCCATCGACCAGAAGTTGTCCTTGGCGCCGCAGCGCGAGAAGCGCTCGGCCGAGACCCCGACCTCCTTGAGCCAGATGTCGGCGGCCTCGTCGTCGTCCTCGTAGACGGTCACCCACAGCCGCTCGGCGGGCAGCCCCAGCTCGCCGGTCAGATACTGCCAGGCGAAGCCGATCGCCTCGCGCTTGAAGTAGTCACCGAAGCTGAAGTTGCCGAGCATCTCGAAGAAGGTGTGATGCCGGGCGGTGTAGCCGACGTTCTCGAGGTCGTTGTGCTTGCCGCCGGCACGCACACAGCGCTGCGCGGTGACCGCCCGCGAATAGCCCCGCCGCTCGCGACCGAGGAAGACATCCTTGAACTGGACCATTCCGGCGTTGGTGAACAGCAGGGTCGGATCATTGGCGGGTACCAGCGGGCTGGAGGGCACTTGCTCATGCTGGCGTTGCGCGAAATAATCAAGGAAGCTCGCTCGAAGCTCTGCACTCGTAGTCATGTGGGAGTTCTCGAATGAACCGCGCGGGCGGTTCGGTCAGTCGTTCCAGCGCAGCAGGCGCCGGACCATGTCCGTGGGGAAACCGCGCCGCGTCAGAAAGCGTGCGCGCTTGGCATAGCTGGCACGATCGGCGGGAGGCGCATCACCGAAGCGGCGCGCATGGAGCGCGGCGAGATGCTCCGGCCACGCCTCGCGCAGGTGCCGTAACTGGGGCTCGATCAAGGTATCGGCCACACCCTTGTCGTTCAACTCGGCCTGGATGCGCAGCGGCCCGAAGCCCTTCTCCACCCGCTCGGCGACATAGCGCTCGACCAGACGCGACTCGTCGAGCGCGCCCTCGGCCTCGAGCCGATCGAGCACGGGGGCGAGGGCAGCGACCTCGAAGCCGCGCGAGACGAGCTTGCGCGAGAGCTCCAGCCGCGAGTGCTCGCGCATGGCGAGCAGACGTAGCGCCGCCCGCTCGATCTCGGCGAGCAGGTCGGCATCGAGGAGGGTGCTGGCAGGGTGATCGTCCAGGATCAGTCCTCCGCCGGGGCCACGGCCTCGGCCGTCGCCTCGCTCGGCTGGGGCAACAGCTTGGCGCGGATCTTCGCCTCGATCTCCTGGGCCAGCTCGGGGTTCTCGCAGAGGAAGGCGCGGACGTTGTCCTTGCCCTGGCCGATGCGATTGCCCTGGTAACTGTACCAGGCGCCGGATTTGTCGACGATGCCCTCGGCCACGCCCAGGCTGATGATCTCGCCCTCGCGCGAGATCCCCTGGCCGTAGAGGATATCGAACTCGACCTGCTTGAACGGCGGCGCGACCTTGTTCTTGACCACCTTGACCTTGGTCTCGCTGCCGACCACCTCGTCGCTCTTCTTGATGCTGCCGATACGACGGATGTCGAGCCGCACCGAGGAGTAGAACTTGAGCGCGTTGCCGCCGGTGGTGGTCTCGGGCGAGCCGAACATCACCCCGATCTTCATGCGGATCTGGTTGATGAAGACCACCAGACAGTTGGAGCGCTTGATGTTGCCGGTGAGCTTGCGCAGCGCCTGCGACATCAGCCGCGCCTGCAGACCGACGTGCGAGTCACCCATCTCGCCCTCGATCTCGGCCTTGGGGGTGAGCGCCGCGACCGAGTCGACGATCACCACGTCGACCGCCCCCGAGCGCACCAGCATGTCGGTGATCTCGAGCGCCTGCTCGCCGGTGTCGGGCTGCGACACCAGCAGGTCCTCCATCTGCACCCCGAGCTTCTCGGCATAGACCGGGTCGAGCGCGTGCTCGGCATCGACGAAGGCCGCGGTGCCGCCGAGCTTCTGTACCTCGGCGACCACGTGCAGGGTGAGGGTGGTCTTGCCCGAGGACTCGGGGCCGTAGATCTCGACCACCCGCCCCTTGGGCAGGCCGCCGATGCCGAGGGCGATGTCCAGCCCCAGCGAACCGGTGGAGATCGCCTCGATGTTGCGCACCGCGCCGGCATCGCCCATGCGCATCACCGAGCCCTTGCCGAACTGCTTCTCGATCTGGGTCAGCGCGGCGGCCAACGCCTTCTTGCGATTGTCGTCCATTGGATCTCCGTCAACTCTTGAGCGCAGCCGCCCGCCGCGCGTCGCCCGGGGCGATCGCGTGTCGGTCGGTTCGTGTCTCGTGATCTTTCGAGCGGGCCGCGCGAATCATCGCTGATTATCGCATAGGCGGCATGCTCAAGTCATAGCCGGGACGCAGCGACCAGCGCCGCTCGACCCGATAGCGCGGCACACACCCCGGAACGCTGCGAGCGAGCACGAACTCGCGCACCGGCCAGCGCAGCGGCGCCCCGAACGCCGCCCGCGGCGCCGTGCTGCGACGCGCCAGCGTCAGGTGCGGCCGATAGGACCGCGGCTCCGGGGTCAAGCCACAGGCGCACTGCGCCTCGACCAGCGCCAACTGCAACGCCAGCAGCGACTCCGGCACCCGCTGCGGCGCGCACCAGGCCGCGCCGGCACGCGCGAAATGACCCAACCGATCGAGCACCAGCTCGAAGGGCGCCGCCGCGACCTGCTGTGCCGCCGCGTTCACCGCATCGAGCTGCGGCGGCGTCAACGCACCGAGAAAGACCAGCGTCAGGTGCAGGTCCTCGCCGTGGGTCGCGCGCCCACCCGGCGGCAGCCAGCACGGCATGCGCCCGAGCAGCGCCCGACGCAGCGCCGGCTCCGGCCAGAGCGCGAAGAACCAGCGCTCAGCCATCGGCACCGAGGCCGCCGAGCAGGCCCAACAGCGCAGCGCGCACCGCCTGCTCGCGCACCGTCTCACGATCGCCCTCGAAACACAGACAGCGCGCCGTCGGGCCCTCGCCGGGAAAGCCCCAGGCGAACCACACGGTACCGACCGGCTTGTCGGCCGTACCGCCACCCGGCCCGGCGATGCCACTGACCGCCACCGCAACCTCGGCGCGACTGCGGGCGAGCGCGCCGCTCACCATCTCGGCGACCACCCGCTCGCTCACCGCGCCATAGCGCTCGAGCGCGTCGTCCGAGACCCCGAGCAGCTCGCGCTTGGCGTCATTGGAATAGGTGATGAAGCCGCGCTCGAACCAGGCGCTGCTGCCGGCGACATCGGTCATCACCTTGGCCACCCAGCCGCCGGTACAGGACTCGGCCGTCGCCAGCTGCCAGCCACGCGCGCGCAACGCCTCGCCCAGACGACGAGCGAGCACCTCCAGGGCGGGAGAATCATTTACATCGTCCATGGTACGGAGTGTCGCCCAGCTCGACTCGCCGGGCAATCCTTGTCGGGGTGGAAAGCATCGGCCGCCGACCTCAGACTCTATCCCCGACACCATGCGCAGCACGGACCCCAGACCAATGGACGACACCGAGATCCATCACGAACGCCCCTCCCCCGCCAAGCTCGAGGTCATGGGCGTGGAACACTGGCCGGTGTGGCGCCGCGAGGTGGCGACCTTTCCCTGGCACTACCGCCAGGAGGAGACCTGCTACATCGTGCGCGGACGCTTCCGCGTCACCCCCGAGGGCGGTGCGCCACGAGAGTACGGTCGCGGCGACCTGATCCGCTTTCCCGCCGGACTCAACTGCACCTGGGAGATCCTCGACCCGGTGGAGAAGCACTACCTGCTCACCTGAGACGCCGAATCATCTGGAGGCGTATCCGTGACGACCTACCTGACGCTCTCGCGCGCCGCCCGGCTGGCCGGAGTCAGCCGCGGCGAGCTGCAACGACGCATCCGCCGCGCCGAGCTGACGACCTTCGAGGGTGAGGTGGCCGCGCACGAGCTGCTGCGCCTCTACCCCAGCCTGAGCCTCGAGCACGAGGGCGCGCTCGAACAGGTGCGCGAGATCGTCGACAACGCCCGCCCCCGGCTCGAACCCGAACCGGTCGCGCTGCCCGACGCCCGCGTCCTGCTCGAGCAGGCGCGTCGGCTGAGCGCGGCACTGGCGCACGAGATCGAGGCCGGAGAGGCCGCGCGCGGACTGATCGAGCAGGTCGCCGAGCGGATCGCGGCGCTCTCCGCCAGCGACCCCGCCACGCTGCCCACGGCACTCGCGGCCCTCGGCCACTGGCTCGCCGAGGCACGCGCCGCACTGCCCGTCAACGAGGCACCCGCGGAGCGGTCGGCACCGGCGCGCACCCTGGCCGCCCGGGTACGGCTGATCCCCAGTGGACACAGTTTCCTGGTGGAGGGAGAGGAGTCGCTGCTCGAGGCTGCGGTGCGCGCCGGCATCCATCTCGAGCACGGCTGCGCCAGCGGTAACTGCGGCGGCTGCAAGGCACGGCTGGTCAGCGGCGAGACCCGCCAGATCAGGCCCCACGACTACTCGATCGGCGCGCGCGAGCGCCGACTCGGCTATCTGCTCACCTGCGCCCATACCGCGCTCACCGATCTCACCCTGGAGATCGGCGAGGCACGTTCGAGCGCCGAGCTGCCGCTGCAACGCATTCGCGTCAGCGTGCGCCGTGTCGAGACGATCGGAGCGACGCTGCGCGCGCTCCAGATCCAGACACCGCGCAATCAGCTGTTGCGCTTCATGGCCGGTCAGCGCGCGCGGCTCGCACGCCCGGGCGAGCCGCCGAGCGAACTGCCGATCGCCAGCTGCCCCTGCGACGGACGCAACCTGCGCTTCCTGATCCGCGCCGGTGACGACGCACTCGCCCGCGCACTCTTCGACGACCGGCTGGAACCGGGGCAACGGCTCGACCTGGAAGGGCCCTACGGCGACTTCGTGCTCGACGAGTCAGCGACCGACGAGGCGCTCTTCATCGCCTGCGGCGACGGCATCGCCCCGGTCCGCAGCCTCATCGAGCAGGCGGTCGCGATCGACGCCATCCCCCGCTATCACCTCTACTGGGAGACCGCCGCCCCCGAGGGGCATCACCTGGCGCACTGGGCGCGCGCGCTCGGTGACGCCCTGGACGACTTCACCTATACGCTGCTCGATGCCACACCCGCCGACCGGCTCGCCGCGCGCATCCTCGACGAACACCCGCCACACGACCACCAGCGTCTCTATCTCGCGGGGCCGGAGGTCACCGTCAGCACCCTGGAGCAGGCCCTGAGGGCGGGCGGCGTGAGCGCCGAGCGGATCCGTGTCGAGGCGCTGCGCGCCGACTGAATTCAGGCCGCGACCGGCGCACTCGCGCGCAACCGCTGCGCCGGCAGGAACACCGTGCCCTTGCCGTAGCGATTGACCGCCATGTCACGCACCCAGGTCGGGGCGTCCTGATAGAGACGGACATAGACATGACCGAGACCACCGCGGCTGATCGCCGCGACCCATCGATCGAATTCCCGCTTGTTTTCGCTCATGACATCCCTCGTTGCGACCGTTCGGTATCCGGAGCGACCTCCGTCGCCCCATGCATATGTCCCGGCAACCCGGGACCGTCATCGCAGCGACCCGAGCCGAGAAACCGGCTCAGCCGCGCTGAAACAGCATCATGTAGTTGACGCCCATCCAATCGGTAAAGGAAAAGGCGCGGGTGAAGGGGTTGACCCGCACACCGGTCTGGTGCAACAGATCGAAGCCCTCGCCGAGTCCGCCGCGCACCTCGTCGGGACGCACCAGCTTGCGATAGCGATGGGTACCGCGCGGCAGCCAGCGCAACACGTACTCGGCACCGATGATCGCCATCAGCCAGGCGATCGGGGTGCGATTGATGGTCGAGACCTGCATCACCCCGCCGGGGCGCACCAGCTCGGCACTGTCGGCGAGGAAGTCGGGCAGGCGTTCGACATGCTCGAGCACCTCCATGTTGAGCACCACGTCGAAGGTCGCGCCGGACTCGCGCATCTCGGCGGCACTCGCCAGCCGATAGTCGATCGCAAGCCCACCCGCCTCGGCATGCATGCGCGCGACCCTCAGGGTCTTCTCGGTGATGTCGATCCCGGTGACCTCGGCGCCGAGCGCCACCATCGACTCGCTGAGGATGCCCCCGCCACAGCCGATATCGAGCACCCGCAGTCCGGCGAACGGGCGTGCATCCCGCGCATCACGCCCGAACACCGCCGCCAGACGCTCGCGGAGATAGCCGACCCGAAAGGCATTGAGCCGGTGCAACGGCCAGAAGGGCCCCTCGGCATCCCACCAGCGATGCGCCAGTCGCTCGTAATAGGCGAGCTCCTCGGGATCGACGCTCGGAGCGGTGAGATGGGCGGTGGGCATCGGCGAACTCCCTGGAATACCGGTTAATTGACATCCAATGGAGTCGATCATGGCGGATTCAAGCCCGCAGAGGCAAGCTGGCAGGCTTTAGCGACCAGCCGCCAGCCGCCAGTGGGCGGCTTTAAGCGTCCAGGCTCACAGCAAGCCGGGAGCCCGGAGGATCGCCCGAGGAGCCGACCGACAGCGCGACTGGTAGCTGGCGGCTGAAGGCTGACGGCTGGTAGCTGACGGCTGGCGGCTGATCGACTGGCGCCAATCAGGCCGCGACGCTGTCCGGTTCGGACTCGGCGGCGGTCGCGGCGGCCAGGTACTCGACCGATTGCATCTCCTGCAGGCGACTGAGCAGGCGGGCGTGGGCGAAGTCGGTCATGCCGCCGGCATAGAGCCGATCGAGCGGCACCTCGACCGAGAGCACCAGCTTGACCCGGCGGTCGTAGAGTTCGTCGACCAGGTGCAGGAAGCGCCGCGCGGCGGCGTCGCAGCCGGGACCGAGCTGCGGCACCCCGGAGATCAGCAGGGTGAGGTAATCGCGGGCGATCTCGATATAGTCGGCGGTGGAGCGCGGGGTGGCGCAGAGCGCATCGAAATCGAACCAGGCGACGTTGCTGCCGAGCGCGCGCGCCTCGATCGTCCGGCCATTGACCTCGAGCCAGGAGGCGGCCACCCGATGCCCGCCGCTGAGCTCGTCGAAATCGGCCGCCAACCGCGCCTCACCGTCCTCGCCGGCGAGCACATAGACCCCCTCGCGCATCAACGTCTGCAACCGGTAGTCCTGGCCGCCGTCGAGCTCGAAGACATCGGTATGACGCTTGATCAGCTCGATCGCCGGGAGGAAGGACTGGCGCTGCAGACCATTGCGATAGAGGTCGTCGGGCGGGGTGTTGGAGGTGGTCACCAGGGTCACGCCGCGGGCGAACATCGCCTTGAGCAGACCGTAGAGCAGCATGGCGTCGGTGATGTCGGTGACCAGGAACTCGTCGAGACAGAGCACTCGCAGATCGCGACACATCAGCTCGGCGACCCGATCGAGCGGATCGGTCTGGCGCGGCAGCTGCGCCAGGTGGCCATGCACCTCGCGCATGAAGTGATGGAAGTGCATGCGCCGCTTGCCCGGCAGCTCCAGCCCATCGACGAACCAGTCCATCAGGTGGGTCTTGCCGCGCCCCACGCCACCCCAGAAATAGAGCCCGGGCACCGGCGTCACCTCGCCGCCGAGACGACGACGCACCCGACCGAGCAGCCCGCCTCCGGGCGCCGGCGCGCGCTCGAGCGCCTGGTGCAGTGCGAGCAGGCGCGCGTGGGCCTCACGCTGGGCCGGGTCGCGTGGCTGGAAACTGGATCGGTCGGGGGATGATGAGGCTGAAGCGGTCAAGGCAGGTCTCTCGAAACTGACTGTGGATGAAGAAGGGTCACGCGGGACCATGGCCCCGCGTGGCACTGGTGCTCAGCGCGACCGGCACTGGGCGAGGAAGCGGTCGATGCGCCCGAGCGCCTCGTCGATCACCGGCAGATCGCAGGTGTAGGCGAAGCGCACGTGACGCTCGGCGCCATGGCAACCGAAATCGTGCCCCGGGGTCGCGGCCACCCCGACCTCCTCCAACATGGTGGTGGCGAACTGCATCGAGTCCATCCCCACCTGCTCGGGCAGCCGGGCATAGAGATAGAAGGCCCCCTTGGGCTCGCCGTCGATACCGAAGCCGAGTCGACGCAGCCCGTCGAGCAGGGCGTCGCGGCGCGCGCGGAAGCAGACGCGACGCTGCTCGAGGATCTCCAGGGTGGCAGGCTCGAAGGCAGCGAGCGCGGCATGCTGCGCCGGGGTGTTGGGGGCGATGAACAGGTTCTGCGCCATCCGCTCCATCACCTCGACCGCCGCGCGCGGCGCGGCCAGCCAGCCGAGCCGCCAACCGGTCATACCGAAGTACTTGGAGAAGCTGTTGATGACGTAGACATCCTCGGCCAGCTCGAGCGCGGTATGGTCCGGGGCGTCGTAGACCAGCCCCTGATAGATCTCGTCGACGATCAGCGCCGCCCCCCTGGCACGGCAGAGCGCATGCAGCTCGGCGAGCTGCTCGCGCCCGAGCAGGGTGCCGCTCGGGTTGGCCGGAGAGGCGACGATCAGCGCGCGCACCCGCGGCGACCAGGCCGCCTCGGCGCGCGCCGCGCTGAGCTGGAAGTCGTCGGCGGCGTCGACCGCCACCGCGCGCGGCTCCACCCCGAGCAATCGCAACACCTGGCGATAACAGGGATAGGAGGGGTCACAGATCAGCACCTCGTCACCCGGCTCGAGCAGTGCCTGGAACACCAGTTGGATGGCGCCCGAGGCGCCCGGCGTGACCAGGATGCGGTCGGCCGCGACGCTGGCACCATACCGCTCGGCGTAATAGCGCGACAGCCGCTCACGCAGCTGCGGCAGGCCCGCAGCCGGGGTGTAGTGCACGGCGCCGCCCTCCAGCGCGGCACGCGCCGCAGCGAGGATCGGCTCGGGAGTGGGGAAGTCGGGCTCGCCGACCTCGAGATGGATGATCGAGCGCCCTTCGGCCTCGAGCCTCTTGGCCCGCTCGAGCAGGCGCATCACATGGAAGGGTTCGACCGCGCGGGCGCGCGGTGCCAGTCTGGGTTGTTCTGTGGATTGCATCTTGATCTATGAGGTTTCAGGGTGGCGCGCGCGGACAAGGTCCGCGAGCGCCGCGAGGTCGACATGGGAGCGTCCCCCGAGCCGTCCGTGCAGCACGCTGACCGGCGTCTCGGGCGCGCCGAGTCCGTCGACCACCAGGGCGGCGTCGTCGAACGCCTGCTCCCGCGTATAGTCGTTGACGGTGATCACCACCGTCCCGAGTCCGGCGGCGCGCGCCGCCCGCAGGCCCGGCGCCGAGTCCTCCACCGCCACGCAGGCGTCGGCGCCGAGACCGAGGCGCTCGAGCGCGAGCAGATAGACATCCGGCGCCGGCTTCTTGTTCGCCACCATGTCCCCGGCGGCGATCACCTCGAACCACTCGGTCAGCCCCGGTTCGCCGGCGTGCGCGAGCAGTGCATGCACGTTCTCCGGCGTCGAGGTGGTGGCGATCGCCAGACGGATGCCCGCCGTGCGCGCCGCGCGCAACAGTCGCAACACGCCTGGCCGCAGCCCGATCGCGCCGACCGCGAGCAACCGGGCATAGTGGCGCGACTTGGCCCGGTGCAGACGCACGGCGAGCGTCTCGGGCTCGACACCCGCCGGCAGCGCCGGACGGTGCTCGACGATGAAGGCGGCGATACGCTCGCGCCCACCGGTCACCTCGAGCAGCTCGCCATAGGTGGCGACATCCCAGCACCAGTCCAGACCGGCCTCGGCAAAGGCCGCGTTGAAGGCGCGACGATGGCCGTCACGCTCGGTATCGGCGAGGGTGCCGTCGACATCCCAGATGATCGCCTCGAAGGGATACATGCTCGATCTCCTGTTGCGCTTACGCAAGACGGCGGGCAGCGGCAAGCCTTCCAGATTAGCCGACCAGCGATGCCCGCGCACGGCCGAACGTCTCATCATGAGTTGCCCACCGCGCGGGGATCTGGTACTTAAGGGCGTTTTTCGCGAACAGGTCCGGATGGGCCCGGTCGCTAGGACACCCCACGAGAAGAGCCTTCGGGAGCACATCCATGGCCGAAGCAAGAGCACAAGACGCCAAGGCGTTCGGTTTCGAACCTTATGAAGCCGCGAGCGACGAGGACTACATGAGCCCCGAGCAGGAGGCGCACTTCCGCGCCATCCTCCAGGCCTGGAAACGGTCACTGATGGAAGAGGTCGACCGCACCGTACATCACATGCAGGACGAGGCGACCAACTTCCCCGACCCCAACGACCGCGCCACCCAGGAGTCGGAGTTCAGCCTCGAGCTGCGGACCCGCGACCGCGAGCGCAAGCTGATCAAGAAGATCGACGAGGCACTCGACCGCCTCGACGAGCACGAGTACGGCTACTGTGACGCCTGCGGCGTCGAGATCGGCATCCGTCGGCTTGAGGCCCGACCGACCGCCACGCTCTGCATCGACTGCAAGACGCTCGACGAGATCCGCGAGCGTCAGCGCGGCTGATCGCCGGCTATCGGGGGCGCTTCGCCCCCTCCCCCACCGGCCCCTTGCACTTCGGCTCGCTGGTCACCGCGGTGGCCAGCCATGCCGATGCGCGCGCGCACGGCGGCGAGTGGCTGGTGCGCATCGAGGACCTCGACCGTCCGCGCGAGGTCGCGGGCGCGGCGCGGGCCATCCTCGACACCCTCGCCGCCTTCGGCATGCGCCACGACGGCCCGGTGTGCTACCAGCACGACCGGCTCGCCGCCTATGACGCCGCACTCGCCCAGCTCGCCGCACGCGGGCTGACCTATCCCTGCGGCTGCAGTCGCGCCGAGATCGCCCGCCGCGCCAGGCGCGGCAACGAAGGACCGATCTATCCCGGCACCTGTCGCGCCGGGCTGCCGCGCGGGCGGGCGCCGCGCACCATCCGCATGCGCACCGACAGCACCCCCGTCGAGTTCGACGACCGGGTCTTCGGCCCACGCACGCAGGACCTCGAGCAGGCGGTCGGCGACTTCGTGCTGCGTCGCGCCGACGTCATCCATGCCTACCAGCTCGCGGTAGTGGTCGACGACGCCTGGCAGGGCATCGACCAGGTGGTGCGCGGCGCCGACCTGCTCGACTCCACCCCGCGCCAGATCCGGCTGCAGCGCGCGCTGGGCCTGCCCCAGCCCGACTACGCCCATGTCCCGCTGGTGCTCGACCCGGAGGGACGCAAGCTCAGCAAGCGCCTCGCCGCCGCCCCGGTCGATCCCGCCGACCCACTCCCGGCGCTGCGCCGCGCCTGGGCCTTCCTCGGCCAACCGCCCCCGCCGCCGGACTGCACCCTGCAACGCTTCTGGGAGCACGCCATCACGCACTGGCGCATCGAACGCGTCCCGCGGACGCGCAGCGCGCCGCTGCCAGCGGATCGGTGACAGCGGCCAGCGGCCAGCGGCCAGCGGCCAGCGGCCAGCGGCCAGCGGCCAGCGGCCAGCAAGATTAAACCGCCCAGACACGAAGGCCGCAAAAGGACTCGACGCCCACCCCTCGGCGCCCAGGCCTCGCCAGTAGCGACCGGTCGCTCATGAATCCGAGCAACGCACAGCATGTCCGGCGTGAAACGCCCTCCTCTGGTGAACGCTGGCGTCCAGCCGCGACGCTCGGAGCCGCGCCACCCCCGTCACTGGAGGCTGGCGGCTGATCGCTGGACGCCAGCCCCCTACTGCTGCGCGACGAAATCGCGCAGATAAGCGGCGAAGCGCTCGCCGAGTTCGGGGTGGTCGAGCCCGAACTCCACCGTCGCCTCCAGATAGCCGAGCTTGCTGCCGCAGTCGTAGCGCTTGCCCTCGAAGGGGTGAGCGATCACCGGCTCGTCGGCGAGCAGCGCCGAGATCGCATCGGTGAGCTGGATCTCGCCGCCGGCGCCGGTACCGGTGTTCTCGAGCTTGTCGAAGATCGTCGGGGTGAGCAGGTAGCGCCCGACCACGGCGAGGTTCGAGGGCGCATCCTCGGGCGCCGGTTTCTCGACGATCGAGACCACCCGCAGCTCACCGTCGGGACCGGGCTCGACCTCGACGATGCCATACTTGTGCGTCTCCTCGCGCGGCACCTCCTGGACGCTGAGCACGCTGCAGCCATAGCGCGCGTGCACCTCGGCCATCTGCTCGACCACCCCCTTGCCCTCGGCGCGGATCAGATCGTCGGCGAGCAGCACCGCGAAGGGTTCGCGACCGACCACCGGCTTGGCGCAGAGCACCGCATGGCCCAGCCCCAGGGCCTCGGCCTGACGCACATAGGCGCAGGTGGTGCCCTCGGTGAGCACGTTGCGCACGACCTTGAGCAGCTTGTCCTTGCCCGCCTCGGCCAGCTCCACCTCGAGCTCGAAGGCCTTGTCGAAGTGATCCTCGATCGAGCGCTTGTGACGTCCGGTGATGAACACCAGCTGCTCCACCCCGGCGGCCTCGGCCTCCTCGGCGGCGTACTGGATCAGCGGCTTGTCCACGATCGGCAGCATCTCCTTGGGGCTGGCCTTGGTCGCCGGCAGGAAGCGGGTACCGAGACCGGCCACCGGGAAGACCGCCTTGTGAATCTTTGCCATCGAGTCATCTCCTCTACGTCGATATTGATTGCTTGATACGGCGCACCCCGTCCGGGGCGAACGCATCCACGCGTCGCCGGCGGGAGGCACGATCGGCCTCGACCAGCGCCGGCGGGGCGCCGTGTTCAGCCCGCGAGTTCGCGCTCGATCTCGGCCAGCGCGGCCAGCGGATCGGGCGCGGCGGCGATCGGGCGGCCGATCACCAGGTGATCGGAGCCGGCGGCAACCGCCTCGCGCGGGGTCATCACCCGTTTCTGATCCCCCGTCGCCGCCCAGCTCGGGCGCACCCCCGGGGTGACCAGCAGGAAGTCCTCGCCCAGCGCGGCGCGCACCGCCGCCGACTCGCGCGGCGAGCAGACGATGCCGTCGAGCCCGGCCTCGCGACCGAGTTCGGCGAGCGCGAGCACCCGCTCGGCCGGTTCGCCCGGACAGCCGACCTCGGCCAGATCGTCACCGTCGAGGCTGGTGAGCACCGTCACCCCGATCAGCAGCGGCGCCTTGGGCAGCGCATCGAGCCGCTCGCGGGTGGTCTCGATCATCCGCCGCCCGCCGGTGACATGGACGTTGACCATCCACACCCCGAGATCGGCCGCCGCGGCACAGGCCGCGGCGACGGTGTTGGGGATGTCGTGGAACTTGAGGTCGAGAAAGACCTCGAAGCCGCGCGCCTGCAAGGTGGCGACGAAGTCCGGCCCGAGCCGGGTGAACAGCTCCTTGCCGACCTTGAGGCGACAGCGTGCCGGGTCGAGCTGATCGACCAGGGCGAGCGCCGGCTCGCGGGCGGGGAAATCGAGGGCCACGATGATGCGTGTCGACTGGGTCACGGGGGTTCCTTCAAGGGTTCGGATTGAGATCGGCGTCTAGGCCAGGCGTGGGCCGTCGAGCCCGGCGTCGATCACCAGCGGCTCGGGCTGCACCGGCACCACCGAGCCCCAGCGTTTGCAGCTCGGGCACTGCCAGTGCAGTGAGCGCGCCTGGAAGCCGCAATGATCGCATTGATAGGCCGGCTGGCGCGCGGCCAGATGGCGGATCACCGCCAGCGCGCGCTCGAGCCGATGGACATCGGCGGCGTCCGACAGCTCCGACAGCTCCGTCAGCGCGAGCGCGAGCAGGCGCTCGAGCCCCACCAGGTCGGCGAACCGGCGCAGGTGCGCGCAGAGCAGTTCGAGCGCCTCGGCGCGACCGCGCTCGGCGGCGACCCGCTCGGCCAGCGTCACCACCAACGCCGGACTGGGATGACGCGCCGCCAGCTCCTCGAGCACCGCCAGCGGGTCCTCCCCGGGGACGCGCTCGAGCGCCTCGATCAGCGCCGGCAGGATCTCCGGCAGATAGGCGCCGTGGCGCTCGACCAGCCCGCGAAACAGCGCCAGCGCCCGCTGCGGCTCACCCTCCTCGAGCGCCACCCGGGCCTCGAGCATGCTGGCGCGCACGCACTCCGGATCGGTCTCCAGCGCCCGCGCGAGTTGCGCGCGAACGCGCTCGTGCTCGCCGCGACGGCGCGCCTCCTCGGCCAGCTCGCAATGATAGTGGGCGATCTCGGCGTCGAGCATCGACTCGCCGCCGGGACGCAGCTGCTCGGCGACCTCCAGACAGCGCTCCCAGTCACGCTCCTGCTGATAGATCTCGCGCAGCCCGGCGAGTGCGCGCTGACGGTGCAGGCCGAGACCGGCCAGCTCCTGGAACAGCAGCTCGGCGCGATCGAGCAGCCCGGCGCTCATGTAGTCCTGCCCCAGCTCGAGCAGGGCATAGCCGCGCTGCTCGGCATCGAGGCTGGGACGCGCCATCAGGTTCTGGTGGACACGGATCGCGCGGTCGACCTCGCCGCGACGACGGAACAGGCTGCCGAGGGCGAGATGGGTCTCGACCGTCTCGTCGTCGACCTCGGCGAGCTCGATGAACATGTCGAGCGCCTTGTCGGGCTGCTCGTCGAGCAGATAGTTGAGTCCGCGCAGGAAGCTCGGATGGGCAGGGCGGCGAGACCGTCGGGACGCGGGACGCTCGTGTCGCGCCAGCCACCAACCGGAGGCCGCCGCAACCGGCAGCAGCAGGAACAGGATCTCGATCACGCGCGCACTCCATCGAGCCGGGCCGGGGCCGTACCTGAGGCTGCGCGGCACGACCACGGCAAGGGATCACGGCAAGCGTCACCGTGCGGCACGCGCATGACCGCCCGTGTACCTCGCACCCCAGGAGCGCAAGGACCGAAGAGTGGGCCGTCAAGTGATCCGGATCGGTCGCTCACCGGCCCAATCATAACAGGCCGGCGCGACCGACCGCACGAGGCTTCCAGCCTTGAGTCCGTCCCGCGCCCACCCCAGATTGCTCGGCACGAGCCCCTCGGGCAGGAGGTCCGAACATGATCCGCGAACTCGACCAGCAACTGGTCCTCATCACCGGCGCCACCGGCAACCTCGGTCGCGCCACCGCCGCCGCCTTCGCCCGACGCGGCGCCCGGCTGGCATTGCTCGCGCGCGACCGCGAGGCACTCGAACGCACACGCGACGAACTCGGCGCCGGAATCACCGTCGAGTGTCTCGCCTGCGACCTGCTCGCCCCCGACGCGCTCGGCGCCGAGCTTGCCCGGCTGGTCGAACGCCATGGCCGACTCGACACCCTGACCAACCTCGCCGGCGGCTTCGCCATGGGCGCGCCGCTGCACCAGACCAGTGACGCCGACTGGGAGCGGATGCTCGACATCAACGCCCGCACCCTGCTCCACGGCGCGCGCGCTGCCGTCCCTCACCTGGTCGCCGGCGGCGGCGGCGCCATGGTCAATGTCTCGGCCCGCGCCGCCCGCCCCGCCGGCGCCTACATGGGCCCCTACAGCGCCGCCAAGTCGGCGGTGATCGCACTCACCGAGACCCTCTCGGCCGAGCTGCGCGACCAGGGCGTCAACGTCAACTGTATCCTCCCCGGCACCGTCGACACCCCGGAGAACCGCGCCGCCATGCCCGACCAGGACCCCGGCGACTGGGTCGAGCCGGCCGCGATCGCCGAGGTCATCGTCTTCCTCGCCTCCCCCGCCGCACGCGCCGTCACCGGCGCGGCGATCCCGGTCTACGGGCGGAGTTAGCGACCAGTCGACAGCTGGGGGGGATGAACCGCCAAGGCGCCAAGAGCGCAAAGAAGTTCAAGTTGCAAGCGACCAGCCGCCAGCCTCCAGTGAGTGTGCGCCTTCGACCACGGCACGGCTGACCATCAGTCGTGGCGTACGTTTTTAGCGCCAGTGTTTGAGGGCAGGTAGCGGCTGGAGGCTGGAGGCTGACCACTGGGGGCTCTTCTCTCCTTTGCGCCCTTGGCGCCTTGGCGCCTTGGCGCCTTGGCGGTTCAATCTTCTGATCGCTGCCCCCGTGCCCCCAAGGGTCCGTCATCGGATCTTCACCTTCGTCTGGTGTACTTGCGCCGCTGATCCGATCCACCGGGCTCCCCGGTCGATGATCGCGGCATCGCGAACATCCTGCGCCACGCCTGTCCCTCCAAAGACTTCGCGCCAGTCGATGTCCGCGCTCCCTTGGACGCACCCGACCTCGACACCATGACTATCAGACGCAGCGTCACCCTCGTTGCCATCCTCGTCACCCTGCTCGTCGCAGGCGCCCTGACCCTGATCGCGCAGTTCAACCAGACCCGGCTCGAGGCGCGCGTCGCCGACGCGGTCGACACCGGCAAGGGCATGGTCTGGCGAATGGTGAGCGAGCAACTGCTCGAGCACATGGCCGGCGGGGTCGACGCGATCGCGCGCGACTTCCCCCTGCGCCAGGCCCTCAGGTCCGGCGATCGCGAGGCGTTGCAGCGCGCACGCGACTCGCTGCTCAACCTGCTCGGCGATCTCGGGTATTTCGATCGGCTCTATCTGCTCGACGACGACGGCAAGCTGCTGCTCGGCCCGTCGCCGGAGACGCCGATACCGACCGCGGGCACCCTGCTGGCCCAGCGCGCGAGCAGCGCCGGCGAACCACGCCAGGGCATCGGCCTCGGCGCCGACGGTGTCCCGGTGGCCTTCCATGCGCTGCCGCTCGAATTCCGTCACACGCTGGTCGGGGTCGCACTGTTCGAGCGCACACTCGACGACGCCCTGGCACGCTTCAAGCGGATCGACGGCGCCGAGGTCTATCTCAGCGATGCCGAGGGCCGCATGCTCGCCGGCACCGACCCGGCGCTGTACGAGACGACAGCCCCCCCGGCGCAACCGCTCACCGAGCACGGCCTCACCCGCCGCGCCGCCGATGGCGGCATCTACGGCGTGCTCACCCGCCCGATCCTCGGCATCGACGACGCGCCGATCGCCCACCTGACGACCATCGCCGACCAGAGCGCCGCCTACTACGCCGAGCAGCGCCTGCAGCTCGCCGTCTATGGCGCCCTGGCGCTGGTGCTGGTGCTCGCCAGCGGCGGCATCTTTCTCTACGTCAAGCATGCGCTGCGCCCGCTCGGCGCGGCGCTGGAGACGGTCTCGGCGCTCGCCGAGGGCGATCTCAACGCGCGCTTCCCACACGCCCGCAACGACGAGGTCGGCCAGCTGATGACGGCGCTGCAGGCGATGACCGAGCGCATGCGCGACATCATCTCCCACCTCCACCAGGCCAGCCACGAGCTGCACGCCTCGGCCGGCGACATGGCCAACCTGTCGCAGCAGAGCAAGGGACAGTTCGACCGCCAGCGCGCCGAGACCCACCAGGTCGACGACGCCATCAACCAGCTGGCGCTCTCCGCTCATCAGGTCGCCGAGCACACCAGCGCGGCGGCCGCCGCGACCGGCGAGGCGCGGGCGCGGATCGACGCCGGCCGGCAGATCCTCGAGCAGACCACGGCGGTGGTCGAGCGGCTCACCGAGGAGATCGGTCACGCCGCCGAGGTCGTCGACGGACTGGCCGGACACAGCCAGTCGGTCGGCAACGTGCTCGAGGTGATCCGCACCATCTCGGCGCAGACCAACCTGCTCGCGCTCAACGCCTCGATCGAGGCCGCGCGCGCCGGCGAGCACGGTCGCGGCTTCGCGGTGGTCGCCGACGAGGTGCGCCAGCTCGCGCAGCGCACCGAGCAGTCGATCGGCGAGATCGAGGGGCTGATCGGCTCGCTGCAGTCGAGCGCCGAGGAGGCGGTGAGCGTGATCCACGACAACCGCAGCCGCGCCTGCGAGAGCATCGCCCGCTACCGCAGCGCGGCCGAGGAGTTCGACGGCTTCTACGGCTCGATCGAGCAGCTGACCGGGATGACCGAGCAGATCTCCCAGGCCGCCGACGAGCAGAGCCGGATGGCCGAGGAGGTCACCCGCGCCCTCGAGCGCATCACCCTGCTCGCGCGCGAGAGCGCCGAGGCGGCCAACGACGGCTTCGCCCACAGCCACCATCTCAGCAACCTGTCGCAGGGGCTCACCGAGCGCGTCACCTTCTTCCGGGTCCTGGGATGACTCAGCGCACCCATCGCCAGCCCGACACCATGACTCCAGAGACCTGGCTCGCGCAGGCCCGCGATGGACTGCGCTACGCGCTGCAGCCGATCGTCAACATCCACACCGGCTGTGTCTACGGCTACGAGGCGCTGCTGCGCGGGGTCGACCGGCTCGGTTTCGACACCGTCCCGGCGCTGCTCGAACATGCCTGGCGGCTCGGCTGCGCCGCAGAACTCGACTGCGAGCTGCGGACCCTGGCGATCGCCAGCTTCGCCGCGTTGCCCGAGGCGGCGCGCTACCGGTTGTTCTTCAACCTCGACCCCCAGCTGATCGAACTCGAGGACCCGGGCCACACCCTGCGCCTGCTCGAGCAGCACGGCCTGCCGCCCGAGACGGTCTGCTTCGAGCTCTCCGAGCGCGCCGACCTCACCGCCAGCCCGCGAGTGGCCGAGGTGATCGCCGCCTATCGCCGTCATCGCTTCCATCTCGCCATCGACGATTTCGGCAGTGGTTACGCCGGGCTGCGACTGCTCTACGAGCACCCGCCCGAGCTGCTCAAGATCGACCGTTTCTTCGTCAGCGGCATCGCCGACGATCACAAGAAGCGACTGTTCGTCGCCAGCACCGTGCAGCTGGCCCACGTGATGGGCATCGCGGTGATCGCCGAGGGGGTGGAGACCGAGCGCGAGCTGCTCGCCTGTCGCGAGGTCGGCTGCGATCTGGTGCAGGGCTATCTGGTCGCCCGCCCGCAGACCGATCACCGCGCGCTGCGCACCCGCTACCGGGAGATCGCCAGGGTCAACGCCAGCGACCGGCGACGCACCGATGACGATCGCAGCCTGATCGCCGCCTGTATCGAACCGATCCGGCCACTACCGATCGATGCCGAGGTCGGCGCGATGATCGAGACCTTCCGTCACGACCGCGTACATCACGTGCTGCCGGTGATCGACCATGCCGGGCGCCCGCTCGGGCTGATCCACGAGGCCGACATCAAGGATGTGCTCTATTCGAACTATGGTCGCGAGCTGCTGCTCAACCGCGCCTTCGGGCGCAACCTGCACGACTTCCTGCGCCCCTGCCCGACGGTCGACATCCACGACTCGGCCGAGCGGCTGCTCGGCGCCTACTGCGCCGACATCAACCCCGCGGGGCTGATCCTCACCCGCGACGCCCGCTATCACGGCTTCATCTCGGCGACCGCGCTGCTCCAGCTGGTCGAGCAGAAGAACCTCGCCGCCGCCCGCGAGCAGAACCCGCTGACCCGGCTACCGGGCAACAACCCGGTCTATGCCTATGTCTCGGGCGCGCTCGGCGAGCGTCACCGCATCTGGCACCTGGTCTATCTCGACTTCGACAACTTCAAGGCCTTCAACGACCATTACGGCTTTCGCCGCGGCGACCGCGCGATCCTGATGTTCGCCGAGCTGCTGCGCAAGCTGCTCGGTCCCGAGCAGTGGTTCATCGGTCATATCGGCGGCGACGACTTCTTCGCCGGCATCGCCGATGTCGAGTCCGGCGCCGTGGTCCACCGCATCGAGCAGCTGCTCGCCAAGTTCCGCTCCGACGTGCAGAGCCTCTACGACCCCGAGGACCGCGCTCGCGGCTGTATCCTCGCCCACGACCGCGACGGCACCCCGCGTCGCGCCGGGCTGATGCGCTGCAGCGCCGCGCTGCTGACCATCCGCCCCGGCGACGACCACGGCAGCGTCGAGCAGCTCGGCCAGACCATCGCCGAACTCAAGCACCGCGCCAAGGCCAGCGCGTCAGGGCTGTTCGTCGGTCCGCACGGATCGCGCCACCTCCGCGCCAGACATGGCAAGCATCCCGGGAGACGGCGCATCGGGCTGCTCCCCAACCCCTACCTGCCGGCGCTCAACTAGACCGCTCGTCGCCGCTCGGGAGGCGCCCCGCCTCGTCGCGAACCGGATCGGGCAGTGGCTCGTCGAGCAACTGCAACAGGGTCGCCAGCGACTCGCTGGCATGCTGCAGCGTCGCCCGCTCGCGCGCACGCTCGGTGCGGCTCGCCGCCACCGGGGCACGCGCCAGGGTGCGGATACGCTCGAGCTGCTGCATGCAGCGCGCACGCACCGTCCGCAACCGCCGGGCACGCTCGCGGATGGCACGGCGCAACCGGGCCCGCGCCGTATCCTCGGACTCCGGGGTCGCGGCCAGCTGCAGGTCGCGCAGCGCGACCGCCTCGGCCATGGCGTTGCGCCACCAATGCGTGAAGGTGGCGCGATGATCGGCCAGGGCATTGAGCGAACGGGCCATGGCGTCGATCTCGTCGCGTGCGCCGGGGCGCGTGGGGATGCGCTGGTGCGGGTTCTCGTAGGTCAGGCGATCGAGCAGCCCGGCCATCTCGCGCACCGGTCGCACCAGACGGGCGGTGAAGACCAGCGCCAGCAGGGTCCCGACGAGGGTGGCGACGAGCGCCAGATAGAGGCTGCGCCGTGCCCGCTCGGTGGAGGCCGCATCGATCCCCCGCACCGTCTCATCGAGCCGGGCACGGGCCTCGGCGAGCGCGGTCTCGACCAATGGCGTGACCGCGGCCGCGGCCTGATCCATCTGTGCGCGCAACACGGCGATCCGCCGATCCTGTTCGAGCAGCGCGCGGAAATCGCGCAGATAGTCGCCGAGCAGTTGCTCGAGGCTGCTACGCGCCCCGCGCTCCAGGTCAGCGGCGGCGAGACCCTGTGCGAGCGTCTCGGCGATGCGCTCGACCATCACCGCATAACCCGCCTCGCCGCGCAGCAGATAGTCCTTCTCGCGTCGACGCAGCTGCAGCAGCTCACGCTCGAGCGCCGGGGCCCATTGCGCCAGACGCGCCTCCAGCGCGTGGGCGCTGGCGCGGAAGTCACCCTGGAGACCGCTGTCGTGATCGAGTCCGCGCCGGCGCCAGCCCGCCTCGATCTCGCCGAAACGCGCCAGATAGTCGGAGAGCGCCGCGCGGATCCGCGCGGCGGCGGCCCCGGCCGCGGCGTCGGTCGCCGCCAGCCGCGCGCCCCAGTCGAGCAGCGCCGCGCCCTCGCGCCGCACCCGTTCGGCCTGTGCCGGCTCGCGCGCGGCGAGGAACCGCGCCTCGGCGTCGCGCAGCGCGATCAGGTGACGCTCGATGGCGAAGGCCGCCTCCTGGCGCGCCGCAGCGAGCGCGTGCAGGTCGCGGTGTTGCTCGAGCACCGCGCGCAGGTCGCGCTGATCGTGCCAGATCACCGCGAGGAAGATCAGGGCCACCGCCCCGAAGCCGAGGACGAGCTTCTCGCCGATACGCAACCGGCCCGCAATCTGGTTCAATGCACCGCCTCCATCATCTACCGTGTGACCTGGAGAACGCGGACCATGTCCACGCGGCCCGCTATCATGCGCGACCTTGTACCAAAAAGATGGCGACCCGATTGCCGTTTTTTGCCACTATGTCGCCGGCCGCAACCTGAATGTCATCCAATGCTCGACGCGTCCTGGTCGCGACGTCCAGTCGCCGTCCGGCGCGATCGCCGTTCATCGGCAGGATAGCGTCGATCGATTCAGCACCACCCGACCCATGATCAATCCCAGCCCATACCGGTCGCTCCCGTCGCATCCGCCGAGGAGGATGAAACCATGAAACCCAGCAACCCGATCGCCGATCTGTTCGGTCGCTCGCCGTTCAAACCGATGCAGGAGCACATGCATCTGGTCGATGCTTGCGTCGCCCTGCTCCCGGAGCTGTTCACCGCCCTGTTCGAGGGTGACCGCGAGCGCCTCGAGCGCGCCCAGCAGGCGATCGTCGACCAGGAGCACGCCGCCGACCAGGCCAAGAACCGGATCCGCCTGCGCCTGCCGCGCAGCCTGTTCATGCCGGTCGATCGTCGCGACCTGCTGGCGGTCCTCGAGACCCAGGATGCGATCGCCGACACCGCCCAGGAGATCGCCGGGGTGCTGGTGCAGCGCGAGATGCCCCTGCCCGGGGTGATGCAGCCGGAGCTGATGACGCTGGTACGCCGCTGTATCGACGCCTGCATCCAGGCCACCCGGGTGGTCGACGAGCTCGACGAGCTGCTCGAGACCGGCTTTCGTGGCCGCGAGGCGGCGCGGGTCGAGGAGATGGTCGAGACCCTCTGCAACATCGAGAGCGAGACCGACGCCCTGGTCGCGTCGCTCAACCGCACCCTGTTCGCCCACGAGGACCGGCTCGACCCGGTCTCGGTGGTGTTCTGGTATCGCCTGATCGAGCGCATCGGCGACCTCGCCGACCACGCCGAGAAGGTCGGCGAACGCCTGCTACTGCTTATCGCGCGTTGACGCGCATCGACCCGCCGCCACATCCGGCATCGTTTTGGAGGAAGCGTGGAAATCATCAGTGAGTGGGGATCGGTCTTCCTGATCCTGGCCATCGTATTCGGTCTCTACATGACCTGGGGCATCGGCGCCAACGACGTCGCCAATGCCATGGGGACATCGGTCGGCTCCGGGGCCATCACCGTCAAGCAGGCGATCGTGATCGCCGCCATCTTCGAGTTCGCCGGCGCCTTCATCGCCGGCGGTAACGTCACCTCGACCATCCGCAGCGGCATCATCGACGCCGGCGCGGTGGCCAACCAGCCGGAGCTGCTGGTCTTCGGCATGCTCGCGGCACTGCTCGCCGCCGCGATCTGGCTGATGATCGCCTCGACCCGTGGCTGGCCGGTCTCGACCACCCACTCGATCGTCGGCGCCATCGTCGGCTTCGCCGTCGCCGGCATCGGCATCCATGCGGTGCACTGGGACAAGATCGGCCAGATCGTCGCCAGCTGGGTGATCTCGCCGGTGCTCGGCGGCGCCGTGGCGCTGTTGCTGATGCTGAGCATCCGCACCCTGATCCTCAACACCGAGGACCCCTTCCGTCAGGCCAAGCGCTGGGGACCGGTCTATGTCTTCCTGGTCGGCTGGATCGTCAGTCTGGTGACCCTGTTCAAGGGACTCAAGCACCTCGATTTCCATCTCTCGCTGCCGGCCACACTGCTCACCGCCACCCTGATCGGGCTGGCCACCGCCGCCGTCGGCAAGCTGCTCATCGACCGCGTCGAGGTCGACCCCAACGCCGATCGCAGCTTCCACTTCGCCAGCGTCGAGCGGGTGTTCACCCCGATGATGCTGTTCACCGCCTGTGCCATGGCCTTCGCCCACGGTTCCAACGATGTCGCCAACGGCATCGGCCCGCTGGCGGCGATCGTGGCGATCATCAACAGTGGCGGCGAGGTGATGGCCAAGGCCCCGCTGCCGCTGTGGATCCTCGCCCTCGGCGGCGTCGGCATCGTCGTCGGCCTGGCGACCATGGGCTATCGGGTGATGCAGACCATCGGGACCAAGATCACCGAGCTCACCCCGACACGCGGCTTCAGCGCCACCCTGGCCGCGGCCAGCGTGGTGGTGCTCGCCTCCAAGACCGGCCTGCCGGTCTCGACCACCCACATCGCCGTCGGCGCGGTGATGGGCGTGGGCCTGTCGCGCGGGATCGCCGCACTCGACCTGCGGGTGATCGGCAACATCGTGCTCTCCTGGATCATCACCCTGCCCGCCGGCGCCATCCTCGCCGCGATCTTCTTCTATGTGCTGGCAGGCATCTTCGGCTAGAGGCCGGGCCCGGGGGCGGGCGCGATGAGCGACACGACCGGCCGTCTGGTGCTGCCACTGCGCCCGGTCGAGTCGCCGGTGTACATCCGTGGCGTGCCGCTCTCGCCCGAGGTCCGCTTCGGCCAGCTGCTGGTGACCGGCCCGCCGGGTTCGGGCAAGACCACCCTGGTCGAGCGCCTCGGCGGCTGGCCCGGCGAGGGCTATGTCGATCTCTCGCACAAGGGCTGGTGGCGCGACCGGGTGCTCGCCCTGCGCCCGCGCGAGATCCATCTCGGGCTGCCCTTCGTCGATCAGAGCGAGGCGCTCGCGCTGTTCGATGCCGCCTGGCTCGAGGGCTGGGCGCGACTGCGCCTCGATCCGACACGGCTGCGCATCCCGCCGCCGCGACGCTCGCTGCTCGGCATCGACTGGCGCCGCCGCTTCGCCTTCGAGTTCCTGCTCCCCGACGCCGAGACCATCGTCGCCGACCGGCTCGCGCGCGCACGTCGCGGCACCCACCCGATCGACCGACACATCGAGCCCGAGCAGATCCACGCCCAGGTCGAGACCTGTGCGCAACTGGCGATGATCCTGCATCGCGCCGGCATGATCGTGCATGTCCGTACCCGCGCCCTGGCGATCCCGGAGCGGATCGCGATCACCCCCGAGGCTCAGTGCCATGGCGACAAAACGCAACGCCCGTAAGACCTTCCTCCAGCAGTTCCACGGCCTGGTCCAGGAGCTGGAGGGTTGCGAGGACGTCGATCTCAGCGGCTCGCTGCGGCTCGGTACCGAGAAGGTGCGCATCCCCGCACCGACCCTGCCGCTGCAGATCCAGCTCGGCAGCGAACCCGGCTACCGCCTGCACCTCTACCCGGAACTGTGTTTCGACGCCAACGCCCAGCTCCAACCCAGCGGCGACTATCTGCTGCTCGACCCCGAGGAGTACTTCAGCGACATCAGCGGGTTCCTCCGTCTCTATCACGGCGAGGCGCTCACCCTCGGGCGACGCGATCAACTGCAGCGTCGTCTGCTGCGCTACCCCAAGCTGGTCGAGGAGCGTCACCTGCGGCTCAAGCTCTCGCCCAAGGGGCTGGCGCTCAAGCGCAAGTCGACCCGCGCCCCGGCCTGTATCGCCCCGCTCACCGCGCGCAGCGCGCGCGAGCGCATGGCCCGCTGGCGCCGCCGCCAGCTCGGCCAGCTGCACGGCCTGTTGCGCGGCCCGCTGGAACCGCTGACCGGCGCCGAAGCGCTGACGCTGCTCGAGCAGGTCAACGCCCTGCTCGCCACCGAGCCCTACCGGATACGCACCGCGGACGATCGGCCCGGCGGGCTGCTGGCGCTGCCCGAGCGCGCGCGCCCGATCTTCGTCGGCGATCTCCACGCCCGCATCGACAACCTGCTGGTGGTGCTCACCCAGGGCGGTTTCCTCGATGCGCTCGCCGAGGGCAGCGCGGTGCTGATCCTGCTCGGCGATGCGGTCCAACCCGACGCCCCCGGGCGCGAGGCGGAGATGGAGGACTCGGTGCTGATGATGGAGCTGATCTTCCGCCTCAAGGTGCGCTTTCCCGACCGGGTGTTCTATCTGCGCGGCAACCACGACAGCTTCTCCGACGAGATCAGCAAGGCCGGCATCCCCCAGGGGCTGGTCTGGGAGCAGCACCTGATCACCACTCGGGGCCAGGCCTATCGCGACGCCATGCAGCGTTTCTACGACCTGCTGCCCTATGTCGCCGTGGCCCCCAGCTATATCGCCTGTCACGCCGGCCCGCCGACCGGCTATTGCACCTGGCAGATGCTGGTCGAGATCGACCGCCATCCGCGCCTCGCCCATCAGCTCACCCATGTGCGGCTGCGCCGCAACAACTCGCCCAAGGGCTATGGCGCGAGCGATCTGGCACGGCTGCGCCGCTGTCTCGGGGTGCGCGAGCAGACCCCCTGCATCGTCGGCCATACCCCGCTGTCGCGCGACGAGACCTGCTGGATCGACGCCGGCGGCATCGCCAATCACCACGTGCTCTACGGCGCCCACCCCGACTGGATCGGGGTGATCACCCGCGGGCGCAAGCACCTGCTGCCGCTGCGCTACCCGAGCGAGCCGCTGCTGGCCGCCTACAACCACTTCTCCGCCAACGCCTGAGATCGACCCGGCGTCGTCACGATTCCGTCAGACAGGTGTCATAATGCGGGGACCGCCAGGCCGCGCGGCCTGGTGTTCGCCGGTGTCCGCCCCGACCCTGACCCCATGACCGGCATGGACAACCCGCAGGCGAC
The DNA here is from genome assembly GCF_003718685.1 of Marichromatium sp. AB31. Classification (NCBI taxonomy): domain Bacteria; kingdom Pseudomonadati; phylum Pseudomonadota; class Gammaproteobacteria; order Chromatiales; family Chromatiaceae; genus Marichromatium; species Marichromatium sp. AB31. Next base: position 184,741 of record NZ_RHFI01000002.1, read on the forward strand.
CAGGAGCATCGATGACCAAGCCGACCGCCCCCAGCCCGATCCTGGTACCGGTGGACTTCTCGCCGCACTCGGAGGCCGCGCTGACGTTCGCAGCCGAGCTGGCCACCTGTCGCGAGCGACCACTGCTGATCCTTCACGTCGTCCACGATCCCTTCAGCATGCCCGGCTACTACGGTCGCGCACTGAAGAAGAAGCAGCTCCACCGCATCGAGGACGGCGCCGCCGAGATGTTCGATGAGTTCGTCGCCGCGGTGAGCGCGCGCCACCCCGACCTCGGGCCACTGCAGGGCGCCGAGACCCTGCTGGTCAAGGGCCTGCCGAGCACCCGTATCCTCGAGATCGCCGAGCGCCGAACGGCGCAGCAGATCGTGATGGGCAGCAAGGGGCTGACCGGACTCAGACACCTGCTGATCGGCTCGGTGGCCGAACGCGTGGTCCACCGCGCGACGATCCCGGTGACCATCGTCAAATCTCCCCGCAACCGTACTCCATGAAGCCGACCCCTCCGCCGCCCCCACACCACCATCCCGCCCAGCGTCTGTGGCCACTGCTGATCTGCGCCCTGGGCGCGTTCGCCCTGCCCACCCTCGCCCTGGCCGACGAGGCCGCCGAGACGATCGACTGGACCACCATGGGCATGGGACTGTTCGGCGGTCTGGCGCTGTTCCTCTTCGGCATGGAGCAGATGGCCAACGCGCTCAAGGCGGTCGCCGGCGAGCGCATGAAGGACATCCTCGCCAAGCTCACCGTCAACCGCTTCATGGGCGCGCTCACCGGCGCCTTCGTCACCGCGGTGATCAACTCCTCCTCGGTGACCACGGTGCTGGTGGTCGGCTTCATCAGCGCCGGGCTGATGACCCTGTCGCAGTCGGTCGGGGTGATCATGGGCGCCAACATCGGTTCGACCGTCACCGCCCAGCTGATCGCCTTCCAGGTCACCGAGGCGGCGCTGTTGATGATCGGCGTCGGCTTCACCCTGCAGTTCTTCGCCAAGGGCGAGCGCGCGCGTCACTACGGCGGGATGCTGATGGGGCTGGGGATGGTGTTCTTCGGCATGGGGGTGATGAGCGAGGCGATGGCGCCGCTGCGCAGCTATCAGCCCTTCCTCGATTTCATGACCCGGCTGGAGAACCCGCTGCTCGGCATCCTGGTGGCGGCGGTCTTCACCGGCTTGATCCAGTCCTCGGCGGCGACCACCGGCATCGCCATCGTCATGGCCAGCCAGGGCTTCATCACCCTGCCGACCGGCATCGCCCTGGCCTTCGGCGCCAACATCGGCACCTGTGTCACCGCGCTGCTGGCCGCGATCGGCAAGTCACGCGAGGCGCTGCGCGCGGCGCTGGTGCACGTCATCTTCAATGTCGCCGGGGTGGTGCTCTGGGTCGGTTTCATCGGCGAGCTGTCGCTCCTGGTGCAGGAGATCTCGCCGCGTCACCCCGAGCTCGCCGGCGCCGAGCGTCTCGCCGCCGAGGTGCCCCGCCAGCTGGCCAACGCCCACACGCTGTTCAACATCGCCAACACCCTGATCTTCATCGGCTTCGCCGGTCAGTTCGCACGTCTGGTGGAATGGCTGGTACCGGAGCGCCCGCTCGGCGAGGCGGCGGTGGCGGTGCGCGCCAAGTATCTCGACGACGAGCTGCTCACCACCCCGTCGCTCGCGCTCGACCGGGTACGGCTGGAGATCCTGCACATGGGCGAGTACGTCCAGCGCATGCTCGATCGCAGCATGCCGGCAATCCTCAGCGGCGACAAACAGATGCTGCGCGAGGTCGAGCTGATGGACAACGACGTCGACACCCTGCACGCGCAGATCCTCACCTATCTCGGCAAGATCAGTCGACTGAGTCTCACCGAGCGTCAGACCGGCGACTTGATGGGACTGATGGAGGCGGTCAACGACCTCGAGAACATCGGCGACGTGGTCGAGACCAACCTGGTGATGCTCGGCCACCAGCGCATCGACGCCGGGGTCTCGATCAGCACGCCGACCCGTCAGGTCCTCAACGGCTTCCACCACAGCGTCACCCGCGCGGTGACCGCGGCGATCCAGGCGGTGGCGCAGAACAACGAGCTGGCCGCGCGCAGCGTCACCACCATGAAGCAGGAGATCTCGCGCATCGCCGACTCGGCGGCGGTGCACCAGGCACAGCGCCTGGTCGCGCAGGAACCCAAGCGCATCCCCGCCTACACCATCGAGGTCGACATCATCGAGAAGCTCAAGCGCATCTACTACTTCGCCAAGCGCATGGCCAAGACCGTCGAGCAACCGCTCGACGAGGCCGCCTGAGCGTCAATCAGCCAGCCCCGGACAGAGCCGCGGCAGATCCTCGCGGAGGAAGCGGGCGTCGGGCGAGAACAGGTCGTAGTCGGCGAGCGCCGGCAGCGCCACCATCCGCACCGCGGTGATCTCGGGCGAGCGCGGCGCCGCGGCGGCCTCGCGCAGCGTCGCGAAACCCGCCACCGGACGGCAGCGAAAATAGAAGTCGAGGCGGTAGGGACCGGGCTCCTCGGGGATGAAAGGCACGGCATCGACGCGCAGCAGTTCGATCCCCTCGATGGCGAGACCCAGCTCCTCCTCGACCTCGCGCGCCAGGGTCGCCTCGAGCACGTCGTCCGGCGAGGCCGGCCCACCCGGCGCGGTGGGGCTGCCCGGGATCGACTCCACCGAACCGCCCGGCAGCCCCCAGGCGCCGCGGCGCCGATAGCTGTGTTCGACCAGCAGCACCTCGGGCGGCGTCACCGTCTCGTCGATCATCACCGCCACCGCGCCCACCACCCAGCGGCGCGCGAACACCCCCTTGAGGAATCCGGCCAGGCGCGCCGGGAACAACCGCCACACCCGCAGCGCCAGACGATGCAGCGACGGGTGTCGTTCGATCCAGTGTGCGAGTCGGGAAAGCATCGGGTCACTCCGCCGAGGTGGAATCCACAGGCTCCAGCAACGCCAGCACCGCGGCGCTGGCACGCGCGCGTACCAACGCGCCGAGGGCCGGATCGGCCTCGCCGCAAAGCATCTCGCACAGCAGGTCGGTCGGCGACTCGAAGTCGCAGTGACCAGCGCCGGCGATGCGTTCGAGCCGCCCCCGAGGGGCCTGGGCATGGACCAGCCCTGCCCCATTGTGTGCATTGCAGCGCCCCGGCTCGCCCTCCAGCCCGACCAGCGGCACGCGCAGCGCCGCGGCCGTGACGCGCCCGAGCCCGGCGGCGTCGACCAGATCCAGGGTGACCACACCACGGGCACGCGGATCATTGCGCGCGGCCACCAACGCCGCCAGCCCACCGGCCGAGAAGCCGACATAGACCACCCGACGCGCACCGAGCCGATCGGCGACGCCGATCATCGCCAGACCGTTGCGCAGATGGGCGCCGTCCCAGGGGCGTTGCGCGGTGAAGTCGAGGGTCGCGCAATCGACCCCGGCCGCAGCCAGGGTCCGCGCCAGTCCGGCCAGGGTCGACTGCTCGCGCAGGAAACCGTGCCCGAGCACCACCAGATCGCCCGCCCGTGCGCCCGTCCCCGGATAGAGTCGCACCACGGCGTCATCGCCGGCGGCCGTGTCACGAACCGCGCCGGTCCCGGCACAGCCCGCGCTCAACAACGCCGCCAGACAGCACCACAGGAGCAACAATGGAGTACGGGCGAACGTGCGCAAGCGGCGTCCTCGGGATGGGCTCGATGCGGTCAGTTGAACCACAAAGGCATCGGGGACGCAAACCCCGCTCACGCCCTGTCGACGACCGCCGCCTCGAGGCGACGACAGGCCGCGCCATTGCAGCGCACCACTGCGACCCGCAAGTGCGCTAGAAGATGACGGCAATGTCGCCCCCAGGATCGCCGAGCGGAGCCCCGACGATGAACGACCAGCCCCACCCCAGCCCCGATACCGAACGCAGCACGCACTGTCTGGTCTTCGGCGCCAGCGGCTATATCGGCGGCCACCTGGTGCCACTGCTGCGCGCACGCGGCCACCGGGTACGCGCCAGCGCGCGCAACCCGGCGGTGCTCGCGGCGCGCGGCTGGGAGGGCGTCGAGCTGGTCGCGGCCGACGCCCTCGACCCCGCCACCCTGCCCGCCGCGCTCGCGGGGATCGAGGTCGCCTACTATCTGGTGCACTCGATGGCCGCCGGGCGCGGCTTCGCCCGGCTCGACCTGGAGGCGGCGCGCAACTTCGCCGCCGCCGCGGCCGCCGCAGGGGTCGGGCGCATCGTCTATCTCGGCGGGCTGGCGCCGGCGACGGCCACCAGCGAGCACATCGTCTCGCGCCGGCGCACCGGCGAGGTGCTGCGCGAGGGCCCGGTCCCGGTCACCGAGCTGCGCGCCGGGATCATCGTCGGGCCGGGCTCGGCGGCGTTCGAGGTGATGCGCGATTTGGTTTATCATCTGCCGGTGATGATCACCCCGCGCTGGGTGCAGTCCCTGTCGCCACCGATCGCGCTCGATAACCTGCTGTACTATCTCGCGCGCATCCCCTGGGTCGACGCCAGCGCGGGTCGCAGCTTCGATGCCGCGGGCCCACAACAGCTGACCTATGCCGAGATGATGCGCATCCTGGCCGAGACCGCCGGGCGTCGTCCCCCCTGGATCCTGCCGGTCCCGGTCCTCACCCCGGGGCTCTCGGCCTATTGGCTGCGGCTGGTCACCGCGGTGCCGACCGACATCGCCCGCGCCCTCATCGGCGGGCTGCGCCACGACTTCCACGCCGACGACGCCGAGCTGCGCCGCCTGTTGCCGCAACGGCTGCTCGATTTCCGCGAGGCGGTCGCCGCCGCGCTCGACGCCGAACGCCGCACCGCCGTGATCAGCCGCTGGACCGAGGGCGCGCTGGGCGCGCGCCAGCAGCGCCCGGACTACGCCTATTACGCCAAGCGGCTGCGGGTGAGCGCGGAGACCAGCGCCGACCCCGCCGCGCTGTGGCGGCTGCTCGCGGCCATCGGCGGCGACAACCGCTACTACTGCTGCAATGCCCTGTGGTCGCTCCGCGAGTGGTTCGATTGGGCCATCGGCGGCCCCGGGCGCAGCCGCGGCCGGCGTCATCCGCAGCAGCTGCGCGCCGGCGATCGCATCGACCACTGGACGGTGATCGGACTCGAACCGGAGCGACGCCTGACCCTCGGGTTCGGCATGCGCGCCCCCGGGGCGGGTATGATGGAGTTCGAGATCGAGCCGCGCGGCCCCGGTCGCGCCCGGCTCACCACCAGCGGCTACTGGCATCCGGCCGGGGTCTGGGGGTTGCTCTACTGGTACGCGCTGGAACCCATCCACCGTCTGGTATTCAAACGGCTGACCCGCGAGATCTGCCGCCGCGCCGAGCGCGAGACGCCCGGCGCCGACGCACTCGCGTCCACTCAAGACAAGAGGTGACAATCACATGGACTCAGGTATCGACTCCTCCATCGCCCGTCCCGAGCAACACAGCACAGGCGGCGGTGTCGAGCTGGCACCGGCGCTCGAGGCGCCCGCACACGACCTCGTCACCGAGCACGGTGGCCGCATCCACTACTATGTCGACGGCCCCAGCGGGACGCGCCCGCTGGTGCTGGTGCACAGCGTCAACGCCGCGCCCAGCGCCTTCGAGATGAAGCCGCTGTTCGAGCGCTATCGCGGCGAGCGCCGGGTCTATGCCCTCGACCTGCCCGGCTTCGGTCGCTCCGATCGCGGCAACCGCCGCTACTCGCCCGAACTCTACGCCAACGCCCTGGTCGACTTCCTCGACCGGGTGGTCGAGGACGAGGGTGAGATCGACCTGGTCGCCTTCTCGCTCGGCTGCGAGTTCGCCGCCCGCGCCACCGCGCTGCGCCCGCAGCGCATCGGCTCGTTGGTACTGCTCTCGCCCACCGGCTTCAACGCCCGCGCCATGCCCACCGGGGTCGCCGCCGAGCGTGTCCATCGCGCGCTCAGCATCCCCGGACTCAACGACGGCCTGTTCCGGCTGCTGACCTCGCGCCCGAGCATCAAGTACTTCTATCGTCAGGCCTTCGCCGGTCCGACCCCGCCCGAGATGGTCGACTACGCCTACGCCACCTCCCACCAGCCGGGGGCCAAGTACGCGCCGCTCTACTTCCTCTCCGGGCAGCTGTTCACCCCCGAGGCCGGCGAGCGTCTCTATGACCCGCTCACCCAGCCGGTGCTGGTGCTCTACGATCGCGACCCCAATATCGACTTCCACGAGTTGCCCGACTTCCTCTGCCGTCATGACAATTGGCGCGCCGAGCGCATCGCGCCGACCCGTGGCATGCCGCAGTGGGACCGGCCCGCCGAGACCACCGCGGCCATCGACCGCTTCTGGTCCGAGCGGTCCGCCGGCTGACGGCCCCGACACCGCCCTGACACCAACGCCGGCGCGCCCGCGCGCGCCGTGCACTCAATCCCGGTCCATCGATCTATCCCATGCTTGCACCGCTCCAACGCCTCGAGCAGCTCAAGGCTCGCGTTCGCGAGGCGATCGCCACTCCTGCATTCACCCGTGCGCACGGACTCGTCTCGCTCGCCCTCGAGCTGCCCCAGCCGCTCCATGCCGCTCCCGAGCTCTCCGGCCCGCGCTTCCAGTTCGCCCACAACCATCGCGGCGAGCTGCGCGCCGGCTACGGCATCGCCGCCGAGTGGCGGGCCGAGGGCGAGCAGCGGTTGCAGCAACTGCGCCAACGGGCGCGCGCCACCGCCCCCGACTGGCACCAGCTCGACCCCGACGAGACCGGACTCGGCGGCTTCGCCATGCTCGGCTTCGCCGCCACCCCCGAGCCGACCACCACGCCCGGCGCCTCCGACCTGCCCAACGCCGTCTACTGGATCCCCGAGGTCGCACTCAACACCACCAACGAGCAATCGGCGCTGATCCTCACCGCCCGCCTGCCGGTCGAGCCCGAGGCCCTGCTGGCGCGCTGGGATGACTGGCTGGAGCGACTGGTCCCGCTGCTCGCGCAACCGGCACGCACCCCGCAGACCCCGGCCACGCTCGAACGCGGTCCCAGCGAGCCGGCGCTCGAGCCCTGGCGCGACCTGGTGCTCGCCGCGCTCGACGCCATCGAGCGTGACGGCCCGCTGGAGAAACTGGTGCTGTGCCGGCGCCAGCGGCTGCAAGGGCACCGCCGCTTCGACCTCGACCGGCTCAACGACGCCCTGGCCTATCTCTTCCCCTCCTGTCAGGTGATCAACGTCCGTCACCGCGAGAGCTGTTTCGTCGCCGCCACCCCCGAGCGGCTGTTCACCCTGCGCGGTCGCCGGGTCGAGGCCGACGCCATCGCCGGCACCGCCTGCCGCGCCGCCGACGCCGCGCGCGACGCGGCACTCACCGTCGAGCTGCTCGGCTGCGCCAAGAACCTGCACGAGCACCAGGTGGTGGTCGAGGCGGTGCGCGCCGCGCTCGAGCGCTGCTGCGAGCGGATCGAGCCGATCGATGGTCCGCAGGTGATGCAGCTCAACAACGCTCAGCACCTGTGGAGCCTGGTGCGCGGCGAGATCGATGCCGAGGGCGATGTCTTCAGCCTCGCCGAACTGCTCCATCCCACCCCGGCGACCAACGGCCAGCCGCGGCGCGACGCCCACGACTGGCTGCGGCGCAACGAACCCTTCGAGCGCGATTGGTACACCGGCGCGGCCGGCATCGTCGAGCCCGATCTCAGCGGCGAGCTGTGGGTGCTGCTGCGCTGTGCCCGCGTCGCCGGTGACACCGCCGAGCTCTATGCCGGGGCCGGCATCGTCCCCGGTTCCGACCCGGTCAGCGAGTGGGAGGAGATCGACCACAAGCTCGCGGCCATGTCCACCGCGCTGCAGTTCGCCTGAGGTGTCCGTGATGACCGATCAGGGAACGCGCAACCTGAACTGGTGCGCGGCACTGCTCGACGGGCTGATCGCCGGCGGCGTCGCCACCCTGGTGCTGTCGCCGGGCTCGCGCTCGACCCCGGTGATCCTCGCCGCGCAGCGCCGTGCCGAACTCGCCATCGAGCCGATCCTCGACGAGCGCAGCGCCGCTTTCTACGCCCTCGGCCTGGCCACTGCGGCGAACCGTCCGGTGGCGCTGCTCGCCACCTCGGGGAGCGCACCGGCGCACTGGCTGCCGGCGGTGATCGAGGCCGCCCAGTCCGGCCGACCGCTGGTGCTGATCTCGGCCGACCGTCCGCCCGAGCTGCGCGGCTGGGGGGCCAACCAGACCATCGAGCAGGGGGAGCTGTTCGTGCCCTTCGCGCGCGAGCGCCACGACCCCGGCCCGGCCACCGACGACCCGGCGGCGCTGAAGATGATGCGCGCGCTCGGCGCACGCGCCGCCGCCGTCGCGCGCGGCCCGCACCCCGGTCCGGTACACATCAACCTGCCGCTGCGCGAGCCATTGGTGCCCGAGGAGACGCTGGCGCCACCGGCCGCGCAACACAGACCAGCGCCGCCGCCGCCACCGACGGCCTGGCACGGCGGCGCCCCCGACCCGCACCGCGCCGAGCAGGCGCGCGCGCTGCTGCGCGGACGCGGGCTGATCTGCTGCGGCCCCGACGCCGCCCGGCCGGGGCTCGCGCCGCGACTCTGGCAACTCGCCGAGCACCTCGGCGTCCCGGTGCTCTGCGACCCGCTCTCGGGGCTGCGCTTCGGACCCGGCAGCCCCGCGCGCATCGCCCGCTACGACGGCTTCCTGCGCAACCCCGGGGCGCGCGCGCAGCTGCGCCCGGACTGGGTGATCGCACTCGGTCGCGCGCCGGTCTCCAAGACCCTGCTCGGCTGGCTCGCCGACGTCCCCACCCTGCGCATCGACCCGGCGGCGCGCTGGAGCGACCCCAACCACGACGTCGCCCTGCTGCTCGACGCCGACCCGGCGGCCTGCTGCGACTGGCTCGCCGAGCGGCTCGATCCCGCCCCACGCGACTGGCTGGCGCACTGGCAACAGGCCGAGCGTCGGGTCGAGGCGATCGCCGCCGAGCATCTGGCCGAGTCGCCCTGGTGCGAACCACAGCTGCTCGCCACCCTGCTCGCGCACATCGACCCCGGCGCCGGGCTGTTCAGCGCCAACTCGATGCCGATCCGCCAGCTCGACACCTGGGCCGGGGCGCGCGCCACCCCGCTGCGCCTGTTCTGCAACCGCGGCGCCAGCGGCATCGACGGCCAGGCCTCGACGCTCGCCGGACTCAACGCCGCCGGGGTGCCCTGTCACGGCCTGCTCGGCGACCTGTCGCTGCTCCACGACCTCTCCGGACTGCAACTGCTGCAGCGACTCGACCGCCCCTGCGTGGTGCTCAATAATGGTGGCGGTCGCATCTTCGACTATCTCCCGCAGCAGGGCGTCGAGGGCTTCGAGCGGCTCTGGCGCACCCCGCCACCGCTCGACATCGGCGCCGTGGCGCGCGCCCACGGGCTCGCCCATCACGCCGTCACCGGCGCGGCCGAGTTCGCCGCCAGCCTCGCCCGCGAGGACGCCGCCGGGATCATCGAGGTGCGGATCGACGCCGAGCGCAGCCGCGCCGTGCACCAGACCTTCTGGAGCCGGTTGCACGAGGACACCCGCTTGTTCGAGTGACGCCCACGGGCGTCCGTCGGCACGGGCGGGAGGCCCGGCCCTGGGCCGGCGCCACCGGCCCCGTTTCGCGGTGTCGCGACGACCAGGAGGCCGTCCCGACACCCTGTACAGTCACATCAGAGGTCCTACACAGGTGGAGCCAGACAACCCCAACCAGTCCGTCCAACTGCCCGCCCCGAGCGCGGCCGACCCGAGCCGTCCGATCGCCTGGGAGACCCCGGCCGGCGCGCCCGAGTACCAGGACATCCTCTACCATCAGGCCGAGCGTATCGCGCGCATCACCATCAACCGCCCCGAGGTGCGCAACGCCTTCCGTCCGCAGACGGTGCGCGAGCTGATCGACGCCTTCCGCCGCGCCCATCTCGACCCCAAGGTCGGGGTGATCGTGCTCACCGGCGCCGGCGATCTTGCCTTCTGCTCCGGCGGCGATCAGCGCATCCGTGGCCACGAGGGCTATCGCGACGAGGCCGGGGTCGAGCACCTCAACGTACTCGAGCTGCAGCGCCAGATCCGCACCCTGCCCAAGCCGGTGGTGGCCATGGTCGCCGGCTACGCGATCGGCGGCGGTCACGTGCTGCACCTGATCTGCGATCTCAGCATCGCCGCCGACAACGCCCGTTTCGGCCAGACCGGACCACGTGTGGGCAGCTTCGACGGCGGCTTCGGCGCCGGCATCATGGCGCGCACCGTGGGGCTGAAGAAGGCCAAGGAGATCTGGTTCCTGTGTCGTCAGTACGACGCCGCCGAGGCGCTCGACATGGGACTGGTCAACACCGTGGTGCCGCTCGCCGAGCTCGAACGCACCACCGTCGAGTGGTGCCGACGCATGCTCCAGCTCTCGCCCACCGCGCTGCGCATCCTCAAGGCCTCGTTCAACGCCGACACCGACGGCATGGCCGGTATCCAGGAGCTGGCGGGCAACGCCACCGCACTCTTCTACACCACCGAGGAGGGGCAGGAGGGCCGCAACGCCTTCCTCGACAAGCGCGACCCCGACTTCAGCCGCTTCCCCTGGCGCCCCTGACGTGAGCGCCACGCACTCGACCCTGGTGCGCTGGATCCTCGCGGCCCGGCCCAAGACCCTACCGATGGCCTTGGCGCCGGTGATCGCGGGCATCGCCCTGGCGGTGGCACAGACCGGGCGGCTCGCGCCGTTCACCGCGCTCTGTACCCTGCTCGCGGCGATGGCCATCCAGATCGGCACCAACCTGCACAACGATGCCGTCGACTTCGAACGCGGCACCGACGGTCCCGACCGACTCGGACCGGCGCGCGCCAGCGCCGAGGGCTGGTTCAGCGCGCGTCAGGTGCGCCTGGCCGCGCACCTGGCCTTCGCCCTTGCATTCGTCCTCGGCATCGCCCTGCTGTGGCGCGGCGGCTGGCCGATCCTGGTGATCGGCCTGGCCTCGCTGGTCGCCGGCTACGCCTATACCAGCGGCCCGCGACCGATCGCCTACGGCCCCTTCGGCGAACTCTACGTGCTGCTGTTCTTCGGCCTCGCGGCGGTCGGCGGCACCTACTACCTGCAGACCCTGAGCTTCGGCTGGACGCCGCTGCTGGTGGGGCTGGCGCTGGGGCTGCCGGCGGCGGCGGTGCTGGTGATCAACAACTATCGCGACCTCGACAGCGATCGGCGCGCCGGGCGGCGCACCCTCTGTCACTATCTCGGTCGGCCCCGGGCGCGGCTGCTCTACACCCTGCTGCTGGTGCTGCCGGTGCCCATCCTGCTGCTCGCCGGGATACCGGCCAACCCCTGGCCGCTGCTCGCCGCGCTGCCGCTGGCGCTGGCGCTGGCGGCAAACCTGCTGCGCGGTGCCGAGGGGCGTGCGCTCAACCAGCAGCTGGCGCGCACCGCGCTCTACCAGAGCGCGCTGACCCTGCTGCTGGTGGTGGCGCTGGCGCTCTAGGGCGATGAGCGTCGCGCTGCGCATCACCCCCTACGCCCTGGCGCTGGCGCGCGACTGGAGCAGCGCCCGCGGCGGCTTCGCCCAACGCCGCGGCTGGCTGGTCAGGGCCAGCGCCGGCGGCGTCAGCGGCTGGGGCGACTGCGCGCCGCTGCCGGCGGCCGGGACCGAGTCACCGGACGTCGCCGAGACCGCGCTCGCGCGGGTGCTCGGGGCGGCCGGCGCACTCGGCGCCGAGGCGCTGCTCGACCGACTCGAGGCCCTGACCCTCGCCGCCCCGGCGGCGCGACACGGGATCGAGAGCGCCCTGCTCGATCTGATCGCACGGCGGCGCGGGCTGACGCTGCGCGCCCTGCTCGCCCCCGAGGCCCCGACACGGGTCGCGGTCAACGCCGTGCTCGGCGCACTCGGCGACGATCCGGCCAGCGCACTCAGCGCGGCCGCGGCGCGCGGCGCGCGGGTGTTCAAGCTCAAGCTCGGGGTCGCGGAACCGCGTACCGAGCGCGCGCGACTCCGCGTGCTCGCCCGCCACCTGCCGCCAGAGACACGGCTGCGGCTCGACGCCAACGGCGCCTGGGACGCGGCCACCGCCGCGACCATGATCGAGACCTGTCGCGCGCTGCCGGTCGAGTCGCTCGAAGAACCGCTGCGCGAGCCCGACACCGCGACCCTCGCCGCACTGCAGGCGCGCGCGCCCTTCGCCCTGGCACTCGACGAATCGCTCGCCGGGCCGCTCGCCGGGCTCGCCCCGGAGCGGCTCGGGGTGCGCCGAGTGGTGCTCAAGCCCGCCGTCCTCGGCGGCCCGCGCGCCACCCGGGCGCTCGCCGATCGGGCCCGCGCCGCCGGGCTCGAGGTGGTGCTCACCAGCGTGGTCGAGAGCGCCGCCGGGCTGTGGGTCGACGCCCAGCTCGCCGCCGCGCTGGCGCCGACGCAGACCCACGGGCTCGACACCGCCGCCTGGCTCGCCGAGGACCTCGGGGTCGCGCCCTCTCCGCGCGAGGGCGTCATCACCCTCCCCGACACGCCGGGCTCGGGCTTCACCCCCTTCCCCGCCCAGGCACCCTGAGCCGATGGCACTGGAGTCGCTGACCGACCCGACGCGCTGGCCGGTGGTGCGGGTCGCGCTGCATGCCGGGTTGCTGCTCGCCCTCGCCTATCTGCTCCAACGCATCCGCGACCTCCACCCGCAGTTGCCGATGCGCCAGCTGGCGCGCGGCAAGGGCGGCGAGCGGCGCGCACTGCTGGTGCTGATCCTGCTCTTCGCGGTGGTGCTGCTGCACCAGGCGAGCTGGCAGCTCACCGGGATGCTGCGCCCGCAGTTCATGGCCTTCATGCAGCTCTACGACCGCCGCGACTTCAACCCGGCGCACCGGCTGCGCCGCGGACGTATCCTCGATCGCAACGGCGAGGTGCTGGTCTACAGCGAGGAGCAGGCCGGCCAGGTCCGGCGTCACTACCGCGACGGACCGGTGTTCGGCCATGTCGTCGGCTACCGTCACCCGCGCTTCGGCGCCACCGGGCTGGAGGCGGTGGCCAGCGTCCATCTCGACGGCGGCACCCCGTTGCGGCTCGCCGACTGGGGCCGGGTCGGGCGTCAGGTGCTGACCCAGGACGAGCACCCGCGCGGCCACGATCTCTGGCTCACCCTCGATGCCGAGCTGCAACGCCACGCCGTCGCCCTGCTCGGCGCGCGCCGCGGCGCGGTGGTGATGCTGCGCCCGCAGGACGGCGCGCTGCAGGTGCTGGCGAGCACCCCGGGGTTCGACCCCGAGCGCATCGCCGCCACCCTCGGCGGCGCCGAGGACGCCGCCGCGCCCCTGCTCAACCGCGCCACCCAGGGGCTCTATCCACCGGGCTCGACCTTCAAGGTGGTGATGGCCGCGCTCGCGCTCGAGCACGGCTTCAACACCACCATCGACTGTCCGGCCGAGGGCTTCACCACCTCGGCGCGCTATCCCCGCATCCGCGACCACGAGTACTACGAGGCGCGCGAGCACGGCACGCAGTGGCGCGGTCACGGCGCGATCGGGCTCGGCACGGCGCTGGCGCGCTCCTCCAACGTGTTCTTCGCCAAGCTCGGCGTCGGCTATGGTCACGCCGCCTTCTACGCCCTTGCCGACCGGCTCCATGCCAACCGACCGATCGTGCTCCACCACAGCGCCCACGGACGCTACACCATGCAGACCCTGCGACTGCCCCGACTCGACCCCGATGACCGCTACGGGCTGGCGCAAATGTCGCTCGGCCAGGGCGCGCTGCTGATGAGCCCGGCGCAGCTCGCGCTGATCGGCGCGGCGGTGGGCAACCAGGGGGTGGCGATGCGCCCCCGGCTGCTGCGCGACCAGCCGCCCGAGGCGCTCGGCCAGTTCTTCTCGCCGACGACCAGCGCGGCGCTGCTACCGCTGCTGCGCGCGGTGGTCACCGAGGGTACGGCGCGCGCGATCGACGACCCGGCGCTGCGCATCGCCGGCAAGACCGGCACCGCGCAGCACGCCCAGGGCCGGGCGCACAGCTGGTTTCTCGGTCTCGCACCGGCCGAGCGCCCGACCCTGGCCGTCGCCGTGCTGGTCGAGCGCGGCGGCTATGGCGCGGTGGCCGCCGCGCCGATCGCCCGCGCGCTCATCGAGCAGGCCGCCCGCCGGGGGTTGCTGCGATGAGCGCGCCGCCACCCGATCTGCGCGCGGCCTGGGCGCTGCGGGCCCCGGAGCGCGAACTGCTCGCCTGGGGGCTGCTGTGCGTCGGGCTCGGTTTCGCCATGGCGATCGGCAGCGCACAGGCCGCCGGCGCACGGCTCGGCGCCGAGGTGCTGGTCGCCCCGGCGCTGCTGCTCGGCTGCGTGGTGGTGATCCATCTCGGTCTGGTGGCGCTGCGCTGTCGCGGCGATCAGCTGCTCACCGCCTGTATCGCCCTGCTCGCCGGCTTCGGGCTGCTGGTGCGCTATCGCATGGGCGCCTTCGATCCGGGCGATCCGACCGACCCCGGGCTCTACGCCCTGCCGCTCGGCGTGACGGCGATGCTCGTCACCTGCGCCCTGGCGATGCGCGGGCGCCATGTCCGGCTCGCCACCGCCGGCTGGCTGTGGGCGGCGCTGTCGCTGGCGCTGGTCGTCGTGGTGCTGGCGCTCGGGCAGCGCTTTCGCGGCGCGGTCTACGGTGTCGGGCTGGTGACGCCGACGGAACTCCTGAAGATCACCGCGGTGGTGTTCATGGCCTGGTTCGTCGACCGGCATGCCAAGGCGCTCGGCGAGTGGCGCGGACCCGGGTCGATCTGGCCGCCGCTGCGCGCGCTCTGGCCGTTGGTGGGGTTCTGGGCGGCGCTCGCGGCGCTGCTGCTGTGGCAGCGCGATCTCGGCATGCTCGCGGTGCTGGCGACGGTGCAGCTGGTGGTGCTGGTCGCCGGCAGCGGGCGACGCGGCTATCTGTGGTGGGGGCTGGGGCTCGGGGGCGCGCTCGGCGCGGCGGCGCTGGGGCTGTTCGCCCACGGTCAGCGCCGACTGGCCGCCTGGCTCGATCCCTTCGCCGATCCCACCGGGGCGAGCTGGCAGATCCTCCAGGGGCTCTCGGGGATGTATTCGGGCGGGCTGTGGGGCGAGGGGCTGGGCGCGGGCAATCCGGAGTACACCCCGATCGCCCAGTCGGACTTCATCTATGCGGTGATCGGCGAGGAGTTCGGCTTCGTCGGCTGCGTGCTGCTGGTGGTCTTCGTGCTGATCCTGCTGTGGCGCGGGTTGCTCGTCGCCGAACGCACCCGCGACCGCTTCGGTCGTCTACTCGGACTCGGGCTGGTCAGCGCCCTGGCCTGCCAGACCCTGCTCAATCTCGGCGGCGTGACCAAGCTCATCCCGCTGACCGGCATCACCCTGCCGCTGATCAGCCAGGGCGGCACCAGCCTGGTGACCGTGCTGGTGATGCTGGGGCTGGTGCTGGCGCTCTCCGACGGCCCGGCGCCGCGCGCATCCGGCGCGCGGCGGCAGCCGAGACGATCAGCGCAACGGGGCGCTCAGCGCCCGGATCAGACCCAGTAGACGCTGCGGGTCATCAGCCGCGAGCCCCAACGCATCATCCGCCGCACCGGGGCGGGCAGCTCGGCGCCGCCGGCGGCGCGCGCGACCTGGGCGTGATGGATCTCGTCGGCGCGCATCTGCTCGAGGATGGCGCGACTCTTCTCGTCCTGTAGCGGGATCTGTTCGAGATGATCGTCGAGATGGCGTTCGACCTGACGCTCGGTCTCGACCACGAAGCCGAGACTCCACTTGTCGCCGACGATCCCGGCGGCCGCGCCGAGCCCGAAGGCGCCGGCATACCACAGCGGATTGAGCAGGCTCTTGCGGTCGTCGAGTTCGCGCAGCCGAGTCTCGCACCAGGCGAGGTGGTCGTTCTCCTCCTGCGCCGAACGCTCCAGCCGGTGGCGGGTCTCGGGCAACCGCGCGGTGAGCGCCTGGCCCTGGTAGAGGGCCTGGGCGCAGACCTCGCCGGTATGGTTGATGCGCATCAACCGGGCGACATGGCGGCGCTGATCGCTGCCGAGATCGCCCTCGCCGAGACCGGCCGCGGGGTTGGGGCGCTCGGTCTGCGGTGGCCGACCGAACAGGGTGCGCAGGGCGCGATCGCCCTGGATCAGCAAGGCATCGAGCGGGGTGTAGTGACGAGTGCTCATGGTCTCCTGGGTCCGTGTTGACAGGGCGCGGCGCGCGCGACGGCGTCCACGCCATCGGTGATGGGGCGATATCGGGTCGTGTACGGCGGATTTCATGTGTCCGGCAGGGGCTCGAGCTGGCGCGCGAGCAGCTCGACCGGATGCTCGACGGCGATCTCCAGCCCCGCCTCGCGCAGCGAGGCGGCGAGCTGCAGGGCACAGCCGAGGTTGGTGGTGACGATCAGCTCGGGGGCGGCGGCGCGGATCGCCGCGAGCTGATCGGCGAACAGCGCCTGCGCCATCCCCGGGCGTTCGAGCATGTAGGTGCCGGCGGCGCCGCAACAGCTCGCCTGTTCACCGAGCCCGATCAGCACCACCCCGGGGATGCGCCCGAGCAACCGGTGCACCGCGGCGTTGCCGCCGAGCAGGGTGCGATGGGTGCAGGGCTCGTGGACCAGCACCCGCAGCGACGTCGGGCGCAGACGCAGCGCCTCGGGCCAGGCCAGGCCATCGAGATAGGCGCACAGCTCGGTGGTCCCGGCGAGCCCCGGGTGCTCGCGCAGCTCGCCGACACAGGCGCTGGAGAAGCCGACCAGGGTGCGCCCGGCGTGCACCTCGGCGACCCGCTCGCGGCGTCGGTCGGCGGCATCGGGGTGACCGGCGTGACGCAGCAGCGCCCCGCAGCACAGCGATTCGTCGGCGATCCGGGTCTGTACCCCGAGCCGGGCGAGCAGCGCCCGCGCAGCCATCACCGCACCGCCCTGCAACCCCTCCTGGGTACAGCCGACAAACAGCTCGACCGCGTCACCGGCCATCGTGACCGATGGCACGGCAGAGGCCGGCGACGGCGTCCCGATCACCCGAGCGAGGCGCAGATAGACGGCCAGTCGCGACGGGGCGAGCCGACCCAGCCAGGCCAGCGCCCCGGCCCCGCGCAGCCGCGCGAGCAGTCCGACGAGCCGACGCACCTGCACGGCATCCGAGACCGTCTCCAGGCGCCGGCGCGACCACCAGCGCCGCCAGCGCGGGCGCTGCGCCTGATGGCGCGCGCGGGCGCCATCGATCAGCCGACCGTAGGCGACCAGCGAGGGACAGGCGCGCTCGCAGGCGCGACATCCCAGACAACCGTCGAGATGGGCGGCCAGCGCCGTGTCCCACACCAGCTGGCCGCTCGCCCAACCCTGGATCAGGGCGATGCGCCCGCGCGGCGAGTCGCCCTCGTCACGGGTCTGGGCATAGGTCGGGCAGTGCGGCAGACAGAGCCCGCACTTGACGCATTGATCGGCGAGCCGGAGCAACTCCAGGGCCGCCGGGTCGGAAGAAGAAGTCTGGCTGAGGGCGGTATTCAAGGCATTCGAACTCTGAGCGGGCTGGGGCGGTCCGGGCGCGAACGGTCGGGAGCCTTCGCTCCGTGCTACCCTGGGCAACCGGGCCAAGCATTGGATCAGGACCTTCTGACAGCGACGATGACCTACTATCGCCATCATGTCTTCTTCTGCACCAACGCCCGCAGCGACGGACGCCAGAGCTGCGATCAGTGTGGCGCCCTGGAGATGCGCAACCATCTCAAGCAGCGCGCCAAGGCACTGGGGCTGACCGGACCGGGCGGGGTGCAGATCAGCACCGCCGGCTGCCTGGGGCGTTGCGAGCTGGGTCCGGTGATCGTGGTCTATCCAGAGGGAGTCTGGTACACTTTCGTGGATCAGGAGGATATCGAGGAGATCCTCCAGTCTCATCTGCTCGCCGGCAAGCACGTTGACCGCTTGAAGTTGCCCGGCTGAACGGACCCGCAGCACAGATCGCACCCGATGATACAACGGGGGGTTGCGCTCGCGAAACCGATCGCGTACCATCCCCGGTCTTTCTCGACGCAGATAACGAATTCACGGACCGCGCGCCGTTCTGTTGCGCGTGGACTTCCCGGAGCGAAGGACATGACAACGACTGTTAGCGCCAAACCCGCAGAGGTTCGCCGCGCCTGGTACCTGATCGACGCCGAAGGCAAGACACTCGGCCGGCTCGCCAGCGAACTGGCGTTGCGCCTTCGCGGCAAGCACAAACCGCAATACACCCCGCACGTCGATACCGGTGATTATCTGGTGGTCGTCAACGCGGACAAGATTCGCGTGACCGGCAACAAGATGCAGGACAAGATGTACTACCGTCACACGGGGTATGTCGGTAACCTGAAGTCGACCAGCCTCGAAAAGCTGCTCGAGACCGCCCCTGAGCGTGCCATCCAGCTCGCAGTCAAGGGGATGCTGCCGCGCGGTCCGCTGGGACGCGCCATGTTCCGCAAGCTGCGTGTCTACGCCGGTCCGAATCACGAACACCAGGCGCAGCAGCCTCAGCCCCTCGAGCTCAACGTTTAGGAATCAGACGCATGTCGGAGACGCAACACGCTATTGGTCGCCGCAAGACGTCCGCCGCACGAGTTTTCTTGACGGCAGGCGCTGGCAACATCACGATCAACGGTCGTCCGATCGACCAGTTCTTCGGTCGCGAGACTGCCCGTATGGTGGTCCGTCAGCCGCTCGAGACCGCCGAGCTGGCCGACAAGATCGATGTCAACGTCACCGTCAAGGGTGGCGGCAACACTGGGCAGGCCGGCGCCATCCGCCTCGGCATCGCCCGCGCACTGACCGAGTACGACGAGACCCTGCGTTCTCCGATGCGTCGCGCTGGCTTCCTGACCCGCGATGCCCGTGAGGTCGAGCGCAAGAAGGTCGGTCTGCACAAGGCGCGCAAGCGTCCGCAGTTCTCGAAGCGTTAAAACTTCGGGGTTGTCACGGTATGTCGGAGTCGCTATAATTCTCCGACATATCGCGGCAAGCGATATTGGGGGATCGTCTAGCGGCAGGACTACGGACTCTGACTCCGTCAACCTAGGTTCGAATCCTAGTCCCCCAGCCATACTCCAGGAAAAGGTCCGAGCCCTCAGGGTTCGGGCCTTTTTCTTTATCCCCCTCCCCGCCTCATCCTTGTCCCGATATCGGGTCTTGACACAGATGTACCCTTTTCACAACAAGCGATGCCCGATCGCTCCCAGGGTGCTCGAATTACAGCCGATACGCGACCGGCTCGAAACGCCCCGCTCGATGCATTCGTAAAAACCGCATCGACAGCAGGGCCGTGCAATCATCCGATAAACTTTTGGGGGATGCACTCAGCCGTCCGACCAAGCGCTAGCGATGCAAAAAAGAGACACTTTTTAATGGGTGTGTCTTTTTCCCGTCCAATCTGTTGCAAAACACCATGCCCTCCTCTATAGTTCACTTCGCAAAGCATGATTGCGCTCGGTTTCTGCAGTCTGTCTGACAAATTCACAACAGCGGAGAACATCATGAACAAGAAACTCATCACCCTGGCGGTCGCCACCGCCATGGCCGCTCCGGCCGCTGCGATGGCTGAGGCTGTCCTCTACGGCAAGCTGCACATGTCGATTGACTATGCAGACGTCGAGGCAACCGCCATCGATCCCGTCACCGGCGAGAGCGTCGGCTTCAAGGGCTGGGGCCTGAACGGCGGCGGCGATCTGCCTGGTGCTGGCCGCGCCAACCGCATCGGCGTGAAGGGCTCGGAGGATCTGGGTAACGGTCTGAAGGCCATCTACCAGGTCGAGTTCGGCGTGCGCATGACCGAGGAAGGCTACGGCAACGCCGCTTCCGGCGCCAACGACACCATCACCATGCGTAACAGCTTCGTCGGTCTCGCCGGCAACTGGGGTACCTTCCTCGTCGGTCGTCACGACAGCCCGATGAAGATCTCCACCGGCAAGCTCGACCTGTTCAGCGACACCATGGCTGACTACAACGGTACCATCGGCTTCGACGATAACCGTTTCGACAACGCCATCGCCTACATCAGCCCGAGCTTCAGCGGCTTCCAGCTGGCCGCCGCGACCCACGCTGGTGGCGGCTCGACCCTGGG
Source organism: Marichromatium sp. AB31 (assembly GCF_003718685.1). Classification (NCBI taxonomy): domain Bacteria; kingdom Pseudomonadati; phylum Pseudomonadota; class Gammaproteobacteria; order Chromatiales; family Chromatiaceae; genus Marichromatium; species Marichromatium sp. AB31. The sequence continues at coordinate 204,704 of NZ_RHFI01000002.1, forward strand.
CTTCGGTGAGAACGTCAACGCCGACAGCCTCGCCGAGGGTTACTCGCTGGCCGGTATCTACTCCAACGGCCCGTTCTACGCCGCTCTCTCCTACGAGTCGATCGGCAACGAGCTGTTCATGGACTCCGCTGACAGCCTGACCGGCAAGAACATCGTCCTGCCCAACGGCCGCGTCGTCGCCAACCCGGGCTACGTCGAGGACGACTACACCAAGTGGCGTGCCGGCCTCGGTCTCCTCGACTGGAACGGCTTCACCCTGACCGCCGTCTACGAGAACCAGGACTTCGGCGATCCGTCGGCTGACCTGTGGCAGATCCAGGCCGGTTATGCCTTCGGCAACAACCAGGTCAAGGCCATGTACGGCGCCAACTCCTATGACCTCGGCGTGAACAACGTCGACGACATCGACGCCGACGCCTGGGCCATCGCCTTCGACCACAACTTCAGCAAGCGCACCAAGGCGTACGTGCTGTACACCCAGGTCGACAGCGATCTCGACGTCGAGGACTGGGACGGCTTCTCGGTCGGCATGATCCACAGCTTCTAAGCCTCGCGCTCTAGAACCGTGGAACGAAAAACGGGGCCAGCGGCCCCGTTTTTCTTTGCCCGGAAAAAAGACGACCGGCGTCCGCTCCAGGCGTGCGACCGACCGAGGATCAACCCGCCACGGTCAACGTCCGTGCACCCTCGGCAGAGCCGAGGATCAGCACATCGGCCGGACGCTGGGCGAAGATCCCCACCGTCACCACCCCGGCGATGGCATTGATCTGTTGCTCCAGCGCCACCGGATCCTGGATCTCGAGATGATGGACGTCGAGGATCAGGTTGCCGTTGTCGGTGACGAAGCCATCACGCCACACCGGCGTCCCGCCCAGCTCGACCAGCGCACGCGCGACATGGCTGCGCGCCATCGGGATCACCTCCACCGGCAGCGGGAAGGCGCCCAGCACATCGACCAGCTTGCTCTCGTCGGCGATGCAGACGAAGCGCTTGCTCGCCGCGGCGACGATCTTCTCGCGCGTCAGCGCGCCACCGCCACCCTTGATCAGCTGCAGGCGCGCGTTCGACTCGTCGGCGCCATCGACATAGAGCGTCAGCTCCCCGGTGGCATTGAGGTCGAACACCGGGATACCGTGCGCCTTCAGCCGCTCGGTCGAGGCCTCGGAGCTCGACACCGCCCCCTCGATCTGCCCCTTGATGCCGGCCAGCGCATCGATGAAATGGTTGACGGTCGAGCCCGTCCCCACCCCGATCACACCGCCCTCGACATAGGCCAACGCGGCCTCGGCCGCCTGGCGCTTCATCGCGTCCTGGTCCATCTCACTCCTCCGCATGGGACTCTCTGGCTGACGAACACGCCGAGGGACTCGGCGTGATGACACGGCCGGCACGGCCGCGGGCGGCCATCATAGCAACCGCGCCGGGGCGTCGCTGCGCTAACATGGAGCGGCAACGCTATCCCCGGAGTCCTCCATGCCCACACACTACATCGAGCGCATCCTCCGCGCCCGCGTCTACGACGTCGCCTGCGAAACCCCGCTGACCAAGGCACCGCTGCTCTCCGCCCGACTCGACAACGCCGTCTATCTCAAGCGCGAGGACCTGCAGCCGGTGTTCTCGTTCAAGCTGCGCGGGGCCTACAACAAGCTCGTCGGACTCGACGCCGAGGCGCGTGCGCGCGGGGTGATCGCCGCCAGCGCCGGCAACCACGCCCAGGGCGTCGCCCTCGGCGCCAAACGCCTGGGGATCACCGCCACCATCGTGATGCCGCGCACCACCCCGGCGATCAAGGTCGGCGCGGTGCGCCGCCTCGGCGCCAAGGCGGTGCTCCACGGCGACTCCTATGACGAGGCCTATGCCCATGCCATGGCGCTGGTCGAGGCGCAGGGGCTGACCTTCATCCATCCCTTCGACGACCCCGAGGTGATCGCCGGCCAGGGCACCATCGGCATGGAGATCCTGCGCCAGCACCCGACCCCACCCGACGCCATCTTCGTCCCGGTCGGCGGCGGTGGGCTGATCGCCGGGATCGCCGCCTATGTGAAGTGGCTCTATCCTCAGGTGCGGATCATCGGCGTCGAGCCCGAGGAGGCGCCGACCCTGTACCAGGCACTCGCCGCCGGCGCCCCGGTCGAGCTCGAACGGGTCGGGCTGTTCGCCGACGGGGTCGCGGTCAGGCGCATCGGCGAGGAGACCTTCCGCATCGCCCGCGAATACGTCGACGAGGTGGTGCTGGTGAGCACCGACGAACTCTGCGCCGCGGTCAAGGACATCTTCGACGACACCCGCGGCATCGCCGAGCCGGCCGGGGCGCTCGCGGTGGCGGGGATGAAGCGCTATGTCGCCACCCACGACATCCGCGACCAGCAGCTGGTGGCCATCGAGAGCGGCGCCAACGTCAACTTCGATCGGCTACGCCATGTCGCCGAGCGTGCCGAACTCGGCGAGCGTCGCGAGGCCCTGCTCGCCGTCGCCATCCCCGAGCGGCCGGGCAGCTTCCTCGCCTTCTGCAAGCTGCTCGGCAGGCGCCAGATCACCGAGTTCAACTATCGCTATGCCGATGCCCGTCAGGCCCAGGTCTTCGTCGGGGTCGAGCTGAGTCGGGGCCAGTCCGAGCGCGAGGAGCTGACCGCCAAGCTCGCCGCCAAGGGCCTCGAGGTCGTCGACATGAGCGACAACGAGACGGCCAAGCTGCACATCCGCTTCATGGTCGGCGGACACGCGCCGGGGATCGCCGACGAGGTGCTGGTGCGCTTCGAGTTCCCCGAGCGCCCCGGCGCCCTGCTCAACTTCCTCACCGCCATCGGCAAGCGCTGGAACATCAGCCTGTTCCACTACCGCAACCACGGCGCGGCCTATGGCCGGGTGCTGCTCGGCGCCCAGGTGCCGGCGGGCGAACGCGCCAACTTCCGCGCATCGCTCGACGCGCTCGGTTACAGCTATTGGGAGGAGACCGACAACCTCGCCTACCGACTGTTCGCCGGCGCCGGGCCGCTCAGCACGGCGGACGCCGATAACGCCGACGCTCGGTGAAGACCGCATCGAGCGCCACGTCCCAGGGGCGTGGCGCGATACGCTCGAGACGCTGACACTCGTGGGCGATGCCGAACAGCCGTGGCCGGCGCCAGCGACGATGACGGCGCAGGTGCGCCAGGGCGCGGTCGTAGAAACCGCCGCCCATGCCGATGCGATGACAATCGGCATCGAACCCCACCAGCGGCACCAGCACCAGATCGAGCTGCCTCACCGGGCGGATCGCACGACCGCGCGCACAGGGTTCGGGAATGCGGTAGCGATTGGGACACATCCGCCGTCCCGGCTGGTGGCGCACGAACCACAGCGTCGAGCCACGGGCCGGCGCCGGGCGACGCAGCACCGGCAGATAGAAGTCATGCCCGCGTCCGCGCAGGGTCTCGATCAGCGCACGCAGATCGGGCTCACCGTCGCTCGGCCAGTAGAGCGCGATGCGGCGGGCGCGCAACAGCGCGAGTTCGCGCCCCAGCCGTCGCGCGAGCGCGCGGGCATGCAGACGCTGGGTCCTCGCCCCGAGCGCGCGACGACGCTGGCGCAGGGTACGGCGCAATGATGGGAGAGAGGGATCGGACATCAAGGGATGGGGTAAAGGACACCCCCCACGGGTGCCGTCGCAGGCCTTCGTTCTTGAACCAGAGGGTTCAAGTGGGAACAGTCAGCAATGGCATCAGGCTTTCCGCTCGGGGCGGACATGCACAACAGCCTTGCGGTCATGCTCCCAGGGTCGAGATTAGGCTCAAGAAAATACCCAGACCGCTGTCGAACACTACAGGGGGTGTCGCAGTGACAGGCTAACCCTTTTCGGGCGATGCGTCCAGGGGGGGTACGGCGTGCGCGAGCGCCTCGGCGAGCTGCCCCTGAAGATGCCCCAGACGCTCCACCAACACATCGTCGCGGGGCACCCCGCCGGCGCGCTGGAGCTGGATCAGCTCATGGGCGATGTTGAGCGCCGCGATCACCGCGATGCGGTCGGTACCGATCACCCGCCCGGTCTGGCGGATCTCGCGCATCCGGCCATCGAGCAGCCGCGCCGAATCGCGCAGGCCCTCTTCCTCGTGCGGCTCGCAGGCGACCCGGTAGTCCTTGTCGAGGATACGGATGCTGACCTGCAGCGGTTCATCGCTCACAAGCTCTCCTCCATCGCACGCAGCCGCGAGAGCATCGCCTCGACCCGGCTACGCGCCTGTTCGGTCTTCTCGATCAACTCGCCGCGCTCGGCCACCAGCGTCTCCTGACGCACGCGCAGCGAGGCGTTCTCCTCGCGCAGCCGCTGATTGAGCCGGATCAACGCAGCGACCTGCCGTTCCAGTTGGTCTAGATCGAAATCGGCCAAGGTGCGTGACTCCATTGCAGTTCAGCGCACTATAGAAGGGGCTCGGAAGAGGGTCAATCGGGCGCCGGCCACCGGGAGATTGCCTTAACCTCAAGGGCGCAGCGGCCAGCAACCAGCAACCAGCAACCAGCAACCAGCAACCAGCAACCAGCAACCAGCGGGATGGTGCACACGAAGAAGGCGACCAGCAACCAGCCTTCAGCTGCCAGCGTCGGTTTGCAGTCAACTGCAACGCCATAAGACAAGCCCGCTCCCCGCACTGGAGGCTGACAGCTGGAAGCTCAGACAGCTGATCGCTCCTCCCGGCAACCAGGGCACCCGTCGGCGCGCGCGCGCACCCACTGGCGGCTGACAGCCGCAGGCTGGTCGCTCTGCCCCTTCGCGGCTTTGCGGTTCAATCCTCCCAGCGACCGGCGACCGGCGACCGGCGACTGGCGACTGATGGCTGATGGCTGATGGCTGATGGCTGATGGCTGATGGCTGGCGGCTGGCGGCTGGCGGCTGGCGGCTGGCGGCTGGCGGCTGGAACCCATGCTATGATCGATTGTCGATTCACCGCGACGAGCGCGCCCCATGCGCCACGGAGGTTGCCACGGACATCGACGACACCCGGCTCGACCAACTCCTTGAGGCGAGCCCACTCACCCCGACCGCGAGCGAGGCGCACGGCATGCTGTGCGGCTTGATCTGCGCCGGTATCACCGACCCCGAGCAACGCTGGCTCGACCAGCTGCTGCCCGCCAGCTCGCCCCAGGCCGACGCCGAGCAGTCCGAGGCGGCCCCGCCCGAGGCTGAGACCGCCCCCGTCGACAGCGAGGAGGCCGAGGCCGCACGCGAGGAGACCCGCGCCGCACTCGGCGAACTCGCGCGCGCGACCCGCGCCGCACTCGCCGACGAGGACTACGGCTTCAGCCCGCTGCTGCCCGACGAGGGCGCACCGCTCGCCCAGCGCGCCACCGCGCTCTACGACTGGGTACGCGGCTTCCTCTACGCCTTCGGCATGCTCGGCATCTCCGAGCAGGGACTCTCCGAGCAGGGGCGCGAGATCCTGCGCGACTTCGCCGACATCACCCGCATGGACCTCAACGACCTCGACGACAACGAGGAGAACGAGGCCGCGCTGACCGAGATCATCGAGTTCACCCGCGCCGCCGCACTGCTGATCCATGACGAGGCCCCGGCACGCCAGGACAGCGACCAGGGACAGGGCACGGCATGAGCGCCAGCGAGTATCAACGCCGACGCGCCGCGCTGGCCGAGCGCATCGGCCCGGAGGCGATCGCCATCGTCCCCGCCGCGCGCGAGACCGAGCGCAACGCCGGGGTCAATCACCCCTTCCGCCAGGACAGCGACTTCCGCTATCTCACCGGCTTTCCCGAACCCGATGCGATCGCGGTGATCGTCCCCGGGCGCGCCGAGGGCGAATTCGTGCTGTTCTGCCGCGAGCGCGACCCCGAGCGCGAGCAGTGGGACGGTCGACGCATCGGCGCCGAGGGCGCGGTGACCGACCACGGGGTCGACCAGGCCCATACCCTCGCGGAGCTCGATCAGCGGATGCCCGAGCTGCTCGCCGGACGTACCCGGCTGCATTGCCCGATCGGCGCCGACGCGGCCTTCGAGGCGCGCATCCAGGACTGGCTCGGGCGCGCCCGCGCCGCCACCCGCGACAGTGCTCCGGTGCCCGAGACCCTGACCCGGATCGGTGTCGCCCTGCACGAGCTGCGGTTGCGCAAGGATCCCGCCGAGATCGCGCTGATGCGCCGCGCGGCCGAGATCTCGGCCGCGGCCCATCGTGCGCTGATGCGTCGTTGCCGACCGGGCCTGCCCGAACTCTCGCTCGAGGCCGAATTCCAGTATCGCTGCGCCGATGCCGGCGCGCGCCTCCAGGCCTACCCGCCGATCGTCGCCGGTGGCGCCAATGCCTGCATCCTTCACTACACCGAGAACGACGCCCTGCTGCGCGACGGCGAACTGGTGCTGATCGACGCCGGCGGCGAGTTCGAGGGCTATGCCGCCGACATCACCCGCACCTTCCCGGTCAACGGCCGCTTCAGCACCCCGCAGCGCGAACTCTACGACCTGGTGCTCGAGGCCCAGCGCGCGGCGATCGCCGTCGCCCGCCCCGGCGCCAGCGTCGATGCCCCGCACCAGGCCGCACTCGGCGTGCTCACCCGCGGGCTGGTCCGTCTCGGCATCCTCGAGGGCGACCCCGAGACGCTGTTGCAGGAGGGCGCCTATCGCCCCTATTACATGCACCGCACCGGCCACTGGCTGGGCATGGACGTGCACGACGTCGGCCGCTATCGCGATCAGGACGGCGCCTGGCGGGCGCTCGAACCGGGCATGGTGATCACCGTCGAACCCGGGCTCTACATGCCCGATGATGCCCAAGTCCCGATCGCCTATCGCGGCATCGGCATCCGCATCGAGGACGATGTGCTGATCACCGCCGACGGCCACGAGGTCCTCACCGAGGGCGCGCCCAAGGACCCCGAGGAGATCGAGGCGTTGATGGCGAGCTGAGAACGCCCGGACACCCTCAACAGATGTAGACAGACCCGCGAGAGAGCTATGCACGAGTACGATGTGGTGATCGTCGGCGGCGGGCTGGTCGGGGGCGCCCTGGCCTGCGCCCTCGCCCCGACCGGACTCAGGATCGCGCTGGTCGAGGCCGTCGCCCCCGAAACCATGCGCCAGCCGAGCTATGACGAGCGGGTGATCGCCCTCTCGCTCGGTAGCCAGCGCATCCTCCAGGGCATCGGGCTGTGGCCGCGCATCGCCGCCGAGGCCGAACCCATCCGCAGGGTCCACGTCTCCGATCGCGGACACTGCGGCTTCACCCGCCTCGATCATGCCGAGCTCGGCGTCGAGGCGCTCGGCCAGGTGGCCCCGGCGCGGGTCATGGGGCATGCCATCCGCACCCGGCTCGCCACCCTCGACACCCTCACCACCCTGTGTCCGGCGCGGCTCTGCAACCATCGACTCGAGGGCGACCGGGTCACGCTCGACCTGCACTGTCAGGGACGCGACCTCCAGCTCGGCACCCGGCTGCTGGTGGCCGCCGACGGCGGCGACTCGGCCATCCGCGCCCGGCTCGGGCTCGGCACCCGGGGCCACGCCTACGGCCAGGACGCCATCATCACCACGGTCACCGCCGATCACGCCAGCCCCGGCACCGCCTACGAGCGTTTCACCGAGAGCGGTCCGCTGGCGCTGCTGCCGATGACCGAGGGGCGCTACTCGGTGGTCTGGACCTGCCGCGAGGACGAGACCGCCGAGCTGCTCGCGCTCTCCGACGCCGACTTCATCGCGCTGCTGCAGGCGCGCTTCGGCCACCGGCTCGGCCGGCTCGAACGCCCCTCGGCGCGCCAGGCCTATCCGCTGCGACTCGCGCTCACCCGCGAGCCGGTACAGCAGCGCGTGGTGCTGATCGGCAACGCCGCCCACACCCTCCACCCGGTCGCCGGTCAGGGCTTCAACCTCGGGCTGCGTGACGTCGCCGCGCTCGCCGAGGTGCTCGCCGAGCCGGCCGGGCGCGCCGATCCCGGCGGACCCGAGACCCTCGCCGCCTATCGTCGCTGGCGCGGCGGCGACCAGCTCGTCACCGGGCTGGTCACCGACCTGCTGGCGCGGGTCTTCGTCAACCCGTTGCGCCCGGTGCTCGGGTTGCGCGCCGCGGCGATGCTCGGCATCGACCTGCTCCCCGGCGCCCGCCAGCGGGTCGCGCGACGCTTCATGGGGCTGGAAGGAACCCAGCCCCGCCTTGCCTGTGGTCTACCCCTGAGGACGAGCCATGTCTGATCCGGACGCGACCCACGACCTGCTGATCGTCGGCGGTGGCATGGTCGGCGCGCTCTGCGCCGCCGCCTGTGCCGACAAGGGACTGCGCATCGCGGTGATCGAGCCGCGCGCCCCGATGCTCGACTGGGCGGAGGGCACGCGCGATCTTCGCGTCTGCGCGCTCAGCCGTGCCAGCCAACGCATCCTGCAACGGCTCGGGGTGTGGGAGCGCATCCTCGCGCTCGGCGCCAGCCCCTATCGCGAGATGCGGGTGTGGAGCGGCAAGGGCGGCGGCGTGCACTTCGACAGCCGCGCGCTCGGCGAGCCCGATCTCGGCCATATCGTCGAGAACCGGGTCATCCAGCGCGCGCTCTGGGAGCATCTGTCGGCACACACCGAGGTCGAGCTGATCACCCCGGCGCGGATCACCGAGTTCACCCACGACGCCGACCTCACCCGACTCGGCCTCGATGACGGCCGGCGGCTGCAGGGTCGACTGCTGGTCGGCTCCGACGGGCGCGACTCCCAGGTCCGCGCCCTCGCCGGGATCGAGACCTATGGCTGGGACTACGACCAGCGCGCCATCGTCGCCACCGTGCGTCCCGAGCACGGTCACCAGGAGACGGCCTGGCAGCGTTTCCTGCCAAGCGGGCCGCTGGCCCTGCTGCCGCTGCGCGACGGCGCCTGCTCGCTGGTCTGGTCGGCCACCGAGCAACGCGCCGAGACGCTGCTCGGGCTCGCCCCGGCCGCCTTCTCCGAGGCGCTCACCGAGGCCAGCGAGGGGCGGCTCGGCAGGCTGGTGCTCGAGGGCGAGCGCGCCGCCTTCCCGCTGCGCCTGCAACACGCCAAGCGCTACGTACAACCGGGGCTTGCGCTGATCGGCGATGCCGCCCACGCCATCCATCCGCTCGCCGGTCAGGGGGTCAACCTCGGCTTCCTCGACGCCGCCGAACTGGCCGCCGCGCTCGACCTGGCACGCGCCCGCGGACGCGCGATCAACGGCTGCTGGACGCTGCGTCACTACGAGCGCGCGCGCCGCGGCGACAACCTGGCGATGCTCGCCGCCATGGACGGCTTCAAGCGGCTGTTCGGCAACACCAACCCGTTACTGGCGCGACTGCGCGGTCTGGGGCTCAGCGCCACCGATCGCCTGCCCGCGCTCAAGCGCGCCTTCATCGCGCGTGCCCTGGGCCTCGGCGACGACCTGCCGCCACTGGCGCGCCCCTGAGCCCGGCCACGCCACACCCGAATCGGAAAAGCATCCAAGGGGGACCACCGACATGTCCGCGAAGAACGCCTTCTACGCCCAATCCGGCGGCGTCACCGCCGTCATCAACGCCTCGGCCTGCGGCGTGCTCGAGACCGCGCGCCAGCATCCCGACCGGATCGGCAAGGTCTATGCCGGGCGCAACGGCATCATCGGCGCGCTCACCGAGGACCTGATCGACACCTCGGCCGAGTCCGACGAGGCGATCGCCGCGCTGCGCTACACCCCGTCCGGCGCCTTCGGCTCCTGTCGCTACAAGCTCAAGAGCCTGGAGGCCAACCGCCGCGAGTACGAGCGCCTGATCGAGGTCTTCCGCGCCCACGACATCGGCTACTTCTTCTACAACGGCGGCGGCGACTCGGCCGACACCTGCTACAAGGTCTCCCAGCTCTCGGCCAGCCTCGGCTACCCGGTGCAGGCGATCCACATCCCCAAGACCGTCGACAACGACCTGCCGATCACCGACAACTGCCCCGGCTTCGGCTCGGTGGCCAAGTACATCGCCACCTCCACCCTCGAGGCCTCGTTCGACGTGCGCTCGATGGCCAAGACCTCGACCAAGGTCTTCGTGCTCGAGGTGATGGGCCGTCACGCCGGCTGGATCGCCGCCGCCGGGGCGCTCGCCGAGGACCACGGCATCCCGGTGCTGGTGCTCTTCCCCGAGGTCGAGTTCGACCAGACCCGTTTCCTCGCCGCGGTGCAGGAGAAGGTCGAGCGTCACGGTTTCTGCACCGTGGTGGTCTCCGAGGGCGCGCATCACCCCGATGGCCGCTTCCTCGCCGAGCAGGGTACCCGCGACGCCTTCGGCCACGCCCAGCTCGGCGGCGCCGCGCCGGTGGTGGCGAACATGGTCAAGGAGGCCTTCGGCTACAAGTTCCACTGGGCGGTGGCCGACTATCTGCAGCGCGCCGCACGTCATCTCGCCTCCAAGACCGACGTCGAGCAGGCCTACGCCATGGGCCGCGCCGGGGTCGAGTTCGCCCTCGCCGGGCACAACGCGGTGATGCCGACGGTGCGCCGTCTGAGCAACGATCCCTACGCCTGGGAGGTCGGCGAGGCCCCGCTCGCCGAGGTCGCCAACGTCGAGAAGTTCATGCCCAAGGAATTCATCTCCGCCGACGGCTACGGCATCACCCAGGCCTGCAAGGACTACCTGATCCCGCTGATCCAGGGCGAGGACTACCCGCCCTTCGAGCGCGGCCTGCCCAAATACGTCACCCTCCAGAACCGCGCCGTCGAGCGCAGACTCGGACTGTTCGAGGTCTAGACGGCCAGCCGCCAGCCGCCAGCCGCCAGCCGCCAGCCGCCAGCCGGGCGATGATGGCGGATGCCCCGCAGCTGGTGGCTGGACGCTGATGGCTGACCGCTGAAACCCACCGAAACCGCCCGCGATTGGGATTCCGTCACGGGGATCGTCTACAATCCGTCGCTTTCCGTCGCGCGTGTGCGTCGGGGGATCGACCGCCCCCCGGGCCTGCGTGCGCGCCGCGACAACCACCCCTCGCAACCATCAGAGTACTTACATGGATCTGAAGAAAGTCTCCAGGGGCGACAACGTCCCCAACGAAATCAACGTCATCATCGAGATCCCGGCCCGCTCCGAGCCGGTGAAGTACGAGATGGACAAGGACACCGGCGCGATGTTCGTCGACCGCTTCATGTCGACGGCGATGTACTATCCCTGCAACTACGGCTATGTCCCCCACACCCTGTCGGCCGACGGCGACCCGGTCGACGTGCTGGTGGCCACGCCCTATCCGCTGCTGTGCGGCTCGGTGATCAAGTGCCGCCCGATCGGCGTGCTGAAGATGACCGACGAGTCGGGCGACGACGCCAAGGTGTTGGCGCTGCCGATCGACAAGCTCTACAAGGGCTATCGTCACATCACCAACTTCCGCGACATGCCCGAGCACCTGCTCGACCAGATCGCCCACTTCTTCGAGCACTACAAGGATCTCGACGAAGGCAAATGGGTCCGTGTCGACGGCTGGTTCGGCCGCGAGGAGGCGCGCCAGGAGATCATGGAGAGCGTGCGCATGTTCGACGAGGCCCCGGAGAAGCCGGCCTTCTGATCCGCGTCCCGCCCGCCCCTGGGCGGGCGGCGCCCCGACCGACGGAGCCCCGCCGATGGACGATCTCACCCATTTCGACGACCAGGGCGCGGCGCGCATGGTCGATGTCGGCGACAAGCCCTCGACCCGGCGCGGCGCACTCGCCGCGGGCCGCATTCGCATGCACCCCGCAACCCTCGAGCGCATCCGTCAGGGCGGCGCCGGCAAGGGCGACGTGCTCGGCGTGGCGCGCATCGCCGCCATCATGGGCGCCAAGCGCACCGCCGATCTGATCCCGCTCTGTCATCCGCTCGCGCTCTCGCGGGTGGAGATCGCCTTCACCCCCGACGCCGAGACCAGCACCATCGAGTGCAGCGCCCGGGTCGAGACCACCGGTCCCACCGGCGTCGAGATGGAGGCGCTGTGCGCCGTCCAGGTCGCGCTGCTCACCATCTATGACATGTGCAAGGCGAGCGATCGCGGCATGATCATCGAGCAGGTGCGCCTGATCGAGAAGCACGGCGGCCGCTCCGGACACTGGCAGCGCCCCGTCGAGGCTTGACGCCGCCCCGCCACTCAGGCATCCCTACCCATCCCGGCGCCAGACGCCATTCCCCTCGCCCACACAGCGACCAATCCAGCACGCACACTCCATGAATCCCTTCTATCAACGCGCCCACTTTCTCACCTCGGTCCCGAGGATCGATCAGGCCCCGACCGACAGCGGTCGCGAGGTCGCCTTCGCCGGTCGCTCCAACGCCGGCAAATCGAGTGCCATCAACACCCTCTGTCACCAGAAGGCGCTGGCGCGCACCAGCAAGACCCCGGGCCGTACCCAGCACCTGGTGTTCTTCGAGCTCGACGAGCAGCGCCGTCTGGTCGACCTGCCGGGCTACGGCTACGCCAAGGTCGCCGAGTCGATCAAGCGCCAGTGGCAGCAACATCTGGCCACCTACCTGATCGAGCGACGCGCGCTCGCCGGGCTGGTGGTGGTGATGGACATCCGTCATCCGCTCTCGGCCTTCGACCGGCAGATGATCGCCTGGGGGCAGGAAGCGGAGCTGCCGCTGTTGCTGCTGCTGACCAAGGCCGACAAGTACCGCAAGGGCGCGGCACGCGCCGCCGAACTGGCGGTGGCCAGGGAGCTGCGCGAGGCCGGCGACCTGATCACGGTACAGCGCTTCTCCTCGCTCGAACGACAGGGCGTCGAGGACGTGCACGCCTGGCTCGATGCCCGGCTGGCGGTCGGCGAGGAACTCACCGACTGAGGCGGGAGGACAGGCGCCCGGAACGACCGGGCGCGTGCCCGGCGACGTCGCAACGGACGTCGCCTGCGGGTCACTCGATCACATAGATCTCGACCCGGCGGTTGCTGGCGCGACCGCTCGCGGTGGCGTTGCTGGCGATCGGCTCGGCCTCGCCGATACCCTCGGCCTCGACCCGCGCGGCCTCCAGCCCACGCTCGATCAGTCCCTGGCGCACCGCCTCGGCGCGCTGGCGCGAGAGTTCCAGGTTGATCGCATCGCTGCCGGCGCTGTCGGTATGACCGACGATCCGCAGGGTCAGCCCCGGATTGTCGGCGAGCAGCGCGACGATACCATCGAGCACCGGCAGCTCGCCGGCGGGCAGGGTCGCCGCCCCCGAGGGGAAGCGCAGGGTGTCGTTGGCCAGCCGCAGCCGCATCCCCTGCTCGGTGTAGCTCGCCCCCAGCTCGGCCAGGCGTTGGTAGAGCGCGCGCACCCGAGCGGTCTCGGCGCGCTCGGCGGCGAGCGCCGCGCTCAGCGCCTCGACCCGCCCCTCAACCTCGGCGTCGTCGGCCTGCTCGGCGAGCGCGGCATCGGCCTCGGCCAGCCGTGCCTGCTGCGCGGCGAGCTGCGACTCCAGCTCGGAGATCCGCGCCTCGCGCGCCGCCAGCCGCTCGCGCAGACCGGCATCGGCATCGGCACCGGCGGCGAAGGCCGCCAGCTCGTCCTCCAGCTCGGCGATCCGCGCCTGCGCCGCGGCGAGGGCCTGCTCGAGCTCGCTCACCCGCGCCGCGGTGGGACGGGCATCGAGTTCGGCACTCAGCGCCTGATGCCCGGCCTCCAGCTCGGCGAGCGCGGCCCCCAGCTCGGCGATCCGCGCCTCGCGCGCGGCCAGCTGCTCGCGCAGCGCGGCACTGGCATCGGCCCCCTCGGCGGCGGCCGCCGCCTCGGTCTCCAGTCCCTCGATGCGGGCCCGCGCCTCGCCGAGCGCGCGTTCGAGCTCGGCAAGCTGCGCTGCGCTCGGACGCTCGGCGAGCGCGGCCTCGGCCTCGACCCGCTGCTGACCGACCGCCACCAGCCGCGCTTCCAACTCGCTGATCCGCGCCTCGCGCGCGACCAGGGTCCGGTTCAGTTCGGCGAGCTCGGCCACGGCCTCGCCGGCCTCGGCGGGACGTGTCTCGAGCGCCGCCAGCGCCTCGTCGTAGGCGATCTTGAGCTGCTCGAGCTCGGCGCCGCGCGCCTCGGCCTTGGCCTCGGCCTGCTCCAGCGCCTGGCGCAGATGGGCGCAGTCGACCTCGTACTTGGCGCGGGCGGCGGCATAGTCCTCCTGCAGCAGTTCGAGCTTGGTCTTGAGCTCGGCGATGGCCTGACGATCGGCCTCCGAGGGCACGACCCCGAGGTTCTGCGCCAGACGCAGCAGCTCGGCATCCATCGGGGTGGTGGTGGAGAGATGGATGCGCTCGTTGAGATGACGCTCCAGGGTCTCGATGTGGGCACGATGCTCGGCCGCGGTGGCGGCGATCGTCTCATGGACCCGGGAGAGATCGTCACGCAGCGCGGCGATGGTCTCCTCGGCCTGCTGATAGCGCGCCTCGAGCTCGGCATAGGCACCGCTCGCCTGGGCACGCTCGGAGTCGAGATCGACCTCCATCGCCTGATGGCGCTCGAGCAACGTCTGGTAGCGCTCCTCCAGGCCCTGCTTCTCGCCGAGCAGCGCGGCGAGTCGCTGCTCGAGCTCACTCAGCTGCTCCGCGTGCTCGGCGCCCAGCCGATCGAGCTCGGCGGCCAGCAGCTCACGGCGCGACTCGGCATCGGCGAGCCGGGCATCGAGCTGGCGGGCATTGCGCTCGGCCTGGGCGAGCGCGCTCTCCTGGCTGTCGAGCTGTTCATAGAGCCGGTCGTCATACCACTCGTAGAGCAGATAGACGCCGATCAGGGCGACCAGCAGGAACAGCGCAACCGGTCTCCAGAACGTGGAGCTGGTATCGGACATCGTCACCTCCTTGGGGTGGCTCGTTCGGTCGTTGTTCTCGTGCGTGGCCGACGGGAAACCCCAAGCGGACCACGGTTGAATGACCGATTATCTCGCATTTAACCGACAGGCCGCACATCCGACGGATCAGCAGCATGACAGCGCGCGTCCGCTCACTCCCCAACCGGCAGCCCGTGACCTGCGTAAAACATGAACGGCGCGCGGGCCTCGCCCGGCGCGCCGTTCATGTCTTGTACGCCTGATCGAGAGGACAGCGCCAGCCGCCACCGGCCAAGCGCTGGCGGCTGACGATCCCGTCGAGGTTCAGCGCCGCTTGCGCTCCACCGTGGCCAGGGTCTGCTGGGCGATCTCCAGCTCCTCGTTGGTGGGGATCACCCACAGCTGCACCCGGCTCTCGGCGGTGCTGATACGCAGTCCGGCCTCATCGGCGCGACCGGCGTTGGCCGTGGCGTCGAGCTCGATGCCCAGCGCCTCGAGACCGGCGCAGGCGCCGGCTCGGACCTCGGCGGAGTTCTCGCCGATCCCGCCGGTGAAGACGATGGCGTCGACCGCGCCGAGCTCGGCGTAATAGGCGCCGATGTACTTCTTCAACCGATGGGTCATCATCCCCAGCGCCAGCTCGGCACGCTCGTTGCCGCGCTCGGCCAGGCGCACCACCTCGCGCATGTCGTTGACGCCGCAGATGCCGAGCAGCCCGCTCTGACGATTGAGCATGTGGTCGATCGCCTCGGCGTTGAGCCCGAGGTGCTTGCTCAGATAGATCGGCACCGCCGGATCCATGTCACCGCAGCGCGTGCCCATCACCAGCCCCTCGAGCGGGGTCAGCCCCATCGAGGTGTCGACACAGCGGCCGTTGCGGATGGCGCTGGCGCTGGCGCCGTTACCGAGATGCATGGTGATCAGGTTGCACTGCTCGAGCGGCTTGCCGAGCAGCTCGGCGGCGCGCTTGGCGACATAGTGGTGCGAGGTGCCGTGGAAGCCGTAGCGACGGATGCGGTGCTCGGTGTAGAGATACTCCGGGATCGCGTAGCGATAGGCCGTCGGCGGCATGGTCTGGTGGAATGCGGTGTCGAACACCACCACCGAAGGGACGCTCGGGAAGTGCTTGCGCGCGACCTCGATCCCGGCCAGATGACCGGGGTTGTGCAGCGGCGCGAGCGGGATCACCTCGTGGAGCTCGGCGAGGACATCGGCGTCGACGATCACCGGGTGCTTGAAGTGCGGCCCGCCGTGGACCACCCGATGGCCGATGGCGCTGAGTTCGGAGACGTCGCCGAGCACGCCGTGCGACTGCAGCGTCTCGACGATGAAGTCGATGCCTTCCTGGTGCGAGGGCACGGCGAGATCGTTCTGATCGCGCTGCATCACCCCATCGGCGTCGAGCCATTCGAGACGCATCTCGCCCTCGGTCTCGCCGATACGCGCGACCATGCCCGAGGCGATGGCGGTCCAGTCTTCGCTGCGGAAGAGCTGATATTTGATCGAGGAACTCCCCGAGTTGAGGACCAGCACCTTCATGCCTGGATCTCCTGTTCGGTCTGCGCCTGGATGGCGGTGATGGCGACGGTGTTGATGATGTCGGTCACGGTACAGCCGCGGCTGAGGTCGTTGACCGGCTTGTTGAGCCCCTGGAGCACCGGCCCGATGGCCACCGCCCCGGCGCTGCGCTGCACCGCCTTGTAGGTATTGTTGCCGGTGTTGAGGTCGGGGAACACCAGCACGGTGGCATGTCCGGCGACCTCGCTGTCGGGCATCTTCGAGCGCGCCACGTTGACGTCGACGGCGGCGTCGTACTGGATCGGACCCTCGATCTTGAGATCCGGACGACGCTCGCGGGCGAGCCGCGCGGCCTCGCGCACCCGCTCGACGTCCTCGCCCTTGCCCGAGCTGCCGCTCGAATAGGAGAGCATCGCCACGCGCGGCTCGAGGCCGAAGGCCGCGGCGGTCTCGGCCGAGGTCACGGCGATCTCGGCGAGCTGCTCGGCGGTCGGGTTGGGGTTGACCGCACAGTCGCCGTAGACCAGCACCCGGTCGGGCAGGCACATGAAGAACACGCTCGAGACCAGCTCGACGCCGGGCTTGGTCTTGACCGTCTCGAAGGCCGGGCGGATGGTGTGCTGGGTGGTGTGCACCGCGCCCGAGACCATGCCGTCGGCGTCGCCCACGTGCACCATCATGGTACCGAAGTAGCTGACGTCCTCGAGCACGTCGAGCGCCATCTGCTCGGAGATGCCCTTGTGCCGGCGCAGCTCGTAGTAGGCCTTGGCATAGCGCTCGCGCTCCGGCGCCGTGGCCGGGTCGAGGATGCGGATCCCCTCGAGCTTGAGTCCGAGCTCGCCGATGGTGCGATGGATCTCGTCGGGGTTGCCGAGCAGGGTGAGGTCGGCGACCTGGCGCAGCATCAGGATCTCGGCGGCGCGCAGCACCCGCTCGTCGTTGCCCTCGGGCAGCACGATGCGCTGGCGCCGCGCCTTGGCGCGCTGGATCAGCTCGTACTCGAACATCAGCGGGGTGACCCGCTCGGAACGCCGCCCGGTGAGCCGGGTGCGCAGGTCGTCGACGTCGACGTGCGCCTCGAACAGCCCCAGCGCGGCGGCGATCTTGCGCGCATCGCCGGGGAGGATGGTCGACTCGATACCGTGCAGGTTCATCGCCGTGGTGAAGGTGTCGGTCGGCACCTGGAGGATGGCGACCTTGGTGCGACGCAGCCCCTCGATGAGCTGACGCACCTTGTCCGAGGGTTCGATGCCGCCGGTGAGCAGCAGCCCGGCCACCCGCGGGAAGGCGGCCGAGGCGTCGGCGGCGAGACTGGCGAGGATGATGTCGGCGCGATCACCCGGGGTGATGATCAGGCTGCCGTCCTCGACATAGCCGAGGAAGTCGGGCACCGCCATGGCGGCGATCTTGTAGCTCGACACCACCTGGTTCATCGCGTCATCGTCGCCGTAGAGACGCTCGGCGCCGAGCGCCTGACAGACCTCGCCCACCGTCGGCATGCCGAGCTCGGCATCCTCGGGGATGACGCAAACGTTCTCCTTGTCGGTGAGCAGGTCGCGGGCACGGTCCTTGACCGTCTCCACGCACTCGGGCTCGACGCCGTTGACGATGCTCACCAGGAAGTCGCCGCCACGCTCGCGCATCAGTTCGTGAGCGATGTGCAACGCATCCTGCGCCTCCTGCGGGGTGCGGCCGAAGCCCTTGACCACCGCCACCAGACCGCAGCCGAAGTGACTCGCCAGGTCGGCGTTGAAGCTGAGCTCGAGCGAGGGGATCAGACCGTTGTAGTCGGTCCCGGCGCAGACCACCAGGTCGCAGCGCTCCTCGAGCATCTTGAACTTGTTGAGGATCAGCTTCAGCAGCTCGTCGTAGCGGCCACTGCCGATCAGCTGACGGGCGGTCTCGACCGTACAGCCGTAAAGCATCTCGGGCGGGAACGGCAGATCGTAACGGCTACGGATCAGCGCGGTCAGGTTGTCCTCGGTCGCGCCCCGGGGGGCGAACGGCCGGAAGAACCCGACCTTCTGCTTGACCGACGAGAGCATCTCCATGAAGCCGAGCACGACCACGGACTTGCCGCTACCGCGTCCGGCGCCGGCGATATAGACGCTTTGCATTATTCTTCCTCTTACGGGGCATGACGATCGTGCGCGATCGTCAGACCGTCAAAAACAGCGACGCGGAAAAATAACAGATAATAACCATGCCGGGATCGCGCTATTTCAATGACGTAGCGCCGGACTCCCTGATTTTCCCAACACTAGCACTGTACACGAAACGGTCGATTTCACTCTCCGGGCGTCTCCACGCGCGCCCGCCAGCGACCATAGGGAAGGTCGCGATAGGCGCGGCTGTCGATGTATTCGAGCACCCGCCCGAGCCGATAGAAGCTCGCCACCGAGTCGACCCGCAGCAGCTCACGACCACGCTCGTCGAAGAACAGCACGGACGGCGCATAGAACAGGCCCAGCTCGGCGGCCCAGTCACGCGCACGGACACGCCGACCGTCCGGGGTGATCACCGGGGTGGGGGCATCCATGTCGAGCTGTACCGCGTCGATCCGGGTGAAAGACGCATCCAGCCCGGTCCCGCGCAACACCTGGCCGTGGAGCACGTCGCAGGCATGACACTCGCCGCGCTCGAAGAAGACCGCCAGGGGCCGTTCGGCAGGGAAGCGACGATCGAGGTTGTGCGGCGGCGGCTGGAAGAAATCGGCCTCGTTGAGCGCGTCGAGCTCGAACACCAGACGATTGTCGCCACGGGCGAGATAGTCGCGGAAGGACTCGTCTCGATAGTGGGCGTCGGCGACGTATTCGAGCGCGGCGCGAAACTGATAGGGCGGGTAGTAACCGCGCAGCCGCAGCGCCAGTCGTCCCGCGGCGTCATAGAACAGGATCGTCGGGGTGAAGTCGGCCTGCTCGCGCAGCGCCAGCGCCCGCTCGCTGAGCACCGCGCCGTCGATGGCGGTGACCTCGGCCACGCCCCAGGCATCGAGTGCGACGACGTCGAAATGACGCCGGGTGTAGTCGCGGATGTCGGCCTGGCCGAACACCTCGTCCATCAGCAGATGACAATAGGCGCAGCGGCGCTGGCCGACATAGACCATCAGCCCGCGCTTGCCCGCCGCCACCGCCCTGGCCAGATCATCGGGAAGATCGAACAGGGTCTCGGTGAACCAATCGGGGTGTTCGAGCAGGGTCGCGCGCGGGCGATCGTCGAAGGCCCCACCGCCCTCCTCTGCCACCGCGGCGATCGTCACCCCCAGCAGAGCAGCGGCCAGCCATACTCGAATGATGGTCATGCGGATCCCTCCCGATATCGACCCCAGCGGTGACGGCGCGCCGCTCAGCCCCCGGCGGCGAGCGCGCGCTGCGCGAGAAAGAGCGCGGCGATGGCACGGGCCTCGTCAAAGTCCTCGCGCGCGAGCAGCGCATCGAGCGCGTCGAGGCGCCAGGGGACCACCTCGATCTCCTCGGGCTCGTCGCCCGGCAGGCGACTCGGATAGAGGTCCTGGGCAAGCACGATCAGGCTGCGATGGGCGATATAGCCGGGCACCAGCGAGACCCGATCGATGATGCGCAGCGTCCGCGCCCCATGCCCGACTTCTTCCTGGAGTTCACGGTTGGCGGCAGCGAGTGGATGCTCGTCGGGCTCCACCACCCCCTTGGGCAGACCGAGTTCGTAACGTTCGCTGCCGGCGCCGTACTCGCGGATCAGCAACACCGTCTCGGCATCGAGCATCGGCACGATCATCACCGAGTCGTTGCCGCTGCCGGGCACCCGCTCATAGGTACGCCGCGCGCCGTTGGCGAACTCCAGATCGATCTGCTCGACCCGGAACAGTCGACTCTCGGCGACCACGCGACGGTCGAGGATCTTGGGTTTGGACCGCATCAGGGACTCCTTGCAGGGATGAGAGCGCCGCGGCGGCCCGACACCGGGCACGCGGCTCGAAACCACCATAACCGAAGGCCGCCGGGGCGCGGCGGGTTGGCGTCGCGCCCGGGCATCGGGCATCCTCTGCCCCACCGGCCCCGACCCAAGGCAGCGGTCACCCACTCGCAACCAACCTCCGGCGCAGCACATGACCCCAGAGCCCATCGACATCGACTGGACGCGGATCGACACCGTCTTCCTCGACATGGACGGCACCCTGTTGGACCTGCACTTCGACAACCACTTCTGGCTCGAACACATGCCCCGGCGCTACGCCGAGGCGCGCGGCATCCCGGTGGCGACGGCCAGGGCCGAGCTGCACGCCCGCTATCACGATCTCGCCGGCACCATCGATTGGTACTGTCTCGATCACTGGAGCCGCGAGCTCGGCTTCGACGTCGCCCTGCTCAAGCGCGAGGTCGAGCACCTGATCGCGGTCCACCCGCGGGTGGTCGAGTTCCTCGAGCTGCTCGGCGCGCGCGGCAGACGCCGGGTGCTGGTGACCAACGCCCACCAGCGCGCGCTCGCGCTCAAGCTCGAACGCACCCGTCTCGCCGGTCATTTCGAGCACATCATCTGCGCCCATGACCTCGGCGCGGTCAAGGAGACACCGGGATTCTGGTCGCGGGTGCAGACCATCGAGCCCTTCGACCCGACGCGCACCCTGTTCGTCGACGACAACCCGCAGGTGCTGCGCGCGGCCCACGACTACGGCTTCGGCTGGCTGCTCGCCGTCGGCGCGCCCGATTCACGCGCCGCGCCGCGCCGCGTCGAGGGCTTCGCCACCATCACCGACTTCGGACAGCTGATCCCCGGACTGGACGCGGCTCAGTCGACCGGCTCGATCTCCTCGGGCTTGGGCGACTGAACGCCTGTTTCCTGACTGGTTGAGGGCTTGCGCCGACGCCGCCGACGCCTCTTGCGCGGGGCCTCGGCCTGGCTGGCATCGGTCTCGGTGGGGGGCTGGGGGGCGGGATCGGTGGCGGGATCGGTGAGGGCACAGGAGGCCGGGGCGTCCGAGACCTTGGTCGAACGCCGTCGACGCGGGCGCGGCGGCTGCGCGGACGACTCGGTCGAGGCGTCACGGGTCGAGCCTTCGCTCTCCGCGACCGGCTCGGCCGATCTCGGTCGCGCGCTGCGTCTGCGCCCATCGCGTTCGCCATGGCCGCGCTCACCACGCTCGCCGGAACGATGCCCATCGCGACGCGCGCGCTCGGGACGCAAGCGGCTGCCGGGATCGACCTCGGCGAGCAGGCCCGGATCGACCGGCTCGACGGTGATCTTGGCGTCGATATAGGCCTCGATGTCGGGCAGACAGAAGGCATAGGTCTCGCAGACGAAGCCCACGGCATCGCCCGCGGCGCCGGCGCGCGCGGTGCGCCCGACGCGATGGACATAGTCCTCCGGGTCCTCGGGCAGGTCGAAGTTGACCACGTGGGTGACGTCGGGGATGTGCAGCCCGCGCGCGGCCACGTCGGTACCGACCAGCACCGGCAGCGAACCCTCGGTGAACTCGCGCAGCAGGCGCAACCGCTGTTTCTGCGGCACGTCGCCGGAGAGCACGGCGGTGTTGATGCCGTTGCCCTGCAGATAACCCCAGACGCGATCGGCCTCGCGCTTGGTGTTGACGAAGACCATGATCCGCGCATCGCCCTCGAGCCAGCCGCGCGCCAACCCGACCAGCAGCGGGATCTTCTCCTCGTTGGCGGTCATGTAGCAGCACTGGCGCACCCGATCGGCGGTGACCTGCTCGGTCTCGATCTTGATCAGGCGCGGCTGGTTCATGTGCTCATAGGCGAGCTCGGTGACCCGGTAGGAGAGCGTGGCCGAGAACAGCAGCCCCTGACGCGACTCGGGCGGCGGCATCCGCCGCAGCAGGAAGCGGATGTCCTTGATGAAACCGAGGTCGAACATGCGATCGGCCTCGTCGAGCACCACCACTTCGATGCCGCGCAGGTCGAACACCCGCTGCTTGAAGTAGTCGATCAGCCGTCCCGGGGTGCCGATGAGGATGTCGACACCTGCGGCCAGCTCATCGCGCTGTTTCTGATAGCCGGTGCCGCCATAGGCCAGCCCCAGACGCAACCCGGTGTGGGCGCCGAGGGCGAGCGCGTCCTTGTGGATCTGCACCGCCAGCTCGCGGGTCGGGGCGAGGATCAGCGCCCGCGGTCGACAGATGGTGTCGGCGGCATCGCGCGGCTCGGCGGGGTGGCCGAGCAGCCGCTGCATGGTCGCGAGCAGGAAGGCTGCGGTCTTGCCGGTGCCGGTCTGTGCCTGACCGGCGATGTCATGCCCCTCCAGGGCGATCGGCAGGGTCTCGGCCTGGATCGGTGTACAGTGGGTGAAACCGGTCTCGGCGAGACCCGCGAGGATCCGCGGATCAAGCGCCAGCGAGTCGAGGCGCGTCTGGGAGAGGTGTGTGTCTGTCATGACGTTTCGGGTATCCCTGAGCTACAGACCTCGCGGACGGGCAAGGCTTGCAAATTCTCTTCGCTTTGGATCAAATAGCATCTTACCCAAGGGCCCATATCAACGCCAATTCGCCCGCCCGCTCCACAGCCGACCCGCGCGACGCCTCAACGGCGAGTTCTCACGCCCTTCACCACACGAATTCAACGGGAGACGACTCCAGTGAGCGACAGCATCGTCCACGTGACCGATGACACCTTCGAGGAAGAGGTGCTGAAATCCTCCAAGCCGGTGCTCGTAGACTACTGGGCCGACTGGTGCGGTCCGTGCAAGATGATTGCCCCGGTCCTCGATGAGATCGCAAGCGAGTACGGCAAGGACCTCAAGGTCGCCAAGCTCAACATCGACGACAACCCCAACACCCCTCCCCGTTACGGCATCCGCGGCATCCCCACGCTGATGCTGTTCAAGGATGGCGAGGTCGAGGCGACCAAGGTGGGCGCCGTCTCCAAGTCGCAGCTGACCGCTTTCATCGACAGCAACCTCTGACACCCGGCAACCAACCAGCGCGCGGCGAGGCACCCGCGCGTTTGAGGCGATCGACTTTCTAATTTCCACGGGGCGTCCGCCCGGACGCCCCCTCTCCGGTGGGCTGCTGTCCTGCAGCCGCATCCTCTCGCGACACCGATCCTTCTCGCGGGGCGCTGCCCACCAGCCACGACCTCTGTCTTTAACGATAACCGTGATGAATCTAACCGAACTCAAGAAGACGCCTGTACCCGAGCTGGTTGCCCTTGCCCAATCGATGGACATCGAGGGTGTCGGACGCTCTCGCAAGCAGGACCTGATCTTCGCCATCCTCAAGGCACAGGCCAAGCGTGGCGAGGACATCTACGGCGACGGCGTGCTCGAGATCCTGCAGGACGGATTCGGGTTCCTGCGCTCGGCCGACGCCTCCTATCTCGCCGGCCCCGACGACATCTACGTCTCGCCCAGCCAGATCCGGCGCTTCGCGCTGCGCACCGGCGACACCATCTCGGGCAAGATCCGTCCGCCCAAGGACGGCGAGCGCTACTTCGCCCTGCTCAAGGTCTCGGACATCAACTTCGATCGCCCCGAGAACGCCAAGTCGAAGATCCTGTTCGAGAACTTCACCCCGCTGTTCGCCCAGGAGCGGCTCACCCTCGAGGTCGGCAACGGCAGCACCGAGGACATCACCGCCCGCACCATCGACCTGGTCGCCCCCATCGGCAAGGGTCAGCGCGGCCTCATCGTCTCGCCGCCCAAGGCCGGTAAGACCATGATGCTGCAGAACATCGCCCAGTCGATCGGTCACAACCACCCCGACTGCTACCTGATCGTGCTGCTCATCGACGAGCGTCCGGAAGAGGTCACCGAGATGGCCCGCTCGGTGCGCGGCGAGGTCATCTCCTCGACCTTCGACGAGCCGGCCACGCGTCACGTCCAGGTCGCCGAGATGGTGATCGAGAAGGCCAAGCGTCTGGTCGAGCACAAGAAGGACGTGGTCATCCTGCTCGACTCCATCACCCGCCTGGCGCGCGCCTACAACACCGTGGTGCCCTCCTCGGGCAAGGTGCTCACCGGCGGCGTCGACGCCAACGCGCTGCAGCGTCCCAAGCGCTTCTTCGGCGCCGCGCGCAACGTCGAGGAAGGCGGCAGCCTCACCATCATCGCCACCGCGCTGGTCGACACCGGCTCGCGCATGGACGACGTGATCTACGAGGAGTTCAAGGGCACCGGCAACATGGAGATCCACATGGATCGCCGTATCGCCGAGCGTCGCATCTTCCCGGCGATCAACATCAACCGCTCCGGCACCCGCCGCGAGGAGTTGCTGATGGGCCCGGCGGAACTGCAGAAGATGTGGATCCTGCGCAAGATCCTGCACCCGATGGACGAACTGGCGGCCATGGAGTTCCTCTTCGACAAACTCAAGGCGACCAAGACCAACGACGAGTTCTTCTCCTCGATGAAGGGCTGAACGACCGCAGCTCGCCCCGAACACGCCAGGCGCGCGGCGTCACCGTCGCGCCATCGGCCCCGCCATCGCCGCACGTCCGCAACACCCCGCACCGCCCCCGTCTCTCCCCCCGCCCCGTCACCGGACATGCCGCACGGACGGTCGTCAGGGCACGGATCCCGAAAAGACATCGCCCCGGCCCGGCACGAGGCCGAACCGGGGCGATGGAGATGCCCGCCGAACCCGCTCCCGCGCGTCCGGCGAAACGACTCAGTTGGCGCCGAGTCGGCTCAGCACATCGAGCACCTCGGCATCGACCAGACCATTGACGGGCAGCTCGCGCACCCGCTGGAAGACCTTCAGCGCCTCGCGCGTCTGCGGCCCGAAGCGACCGTCGACACCACCGCCGTAGACCCCGAGCCCGCGCAGCGCGGCCTGCACATCACGCCGCTGCTCGAGGCTCAGTTCGCGATCGAAGGTCTCGGCGTCACCCGCCTCGGCCTGCTCGCTCACCCCCGCCTCGACGACCGGCGCACCGACCTCCAGGGGACGCGCCTCGACCCAGATCACCGCATCCTGCGACAGCTCCTTGCCCTCGTGCGCCTTCTCCGGGCCACTGCCGAGACAGGCGAAGCCCCACACCCCGGGCGTCGGGATGCCGAAGGTGAAGCGCCCGTCGCTATCGGTGATGGCGACGATCGCGGTCGCCGGCACCGTGCCCAGGGTGTCCTCGCCGAAGGCGTTGGCGGTCATGTCGATCTCGGTGTTGATGTACTCGATCTCGCACTCGGCGCCGGCCACCGGCTGGCCCTCGGCGAGCAGCTGACCGGTGAAGGTGCCGCCGGCAAACACCTGATAGGGCTTGTTCAGCGGCACGATCTCGGTGGGCAGGCCGAGCGGCTCGCTCCAGTTGGTGGGCATCGCGCCCTTGTTCAGATAGGACTTGGTGATCTGCTGGATATAGATGTCCTCGCTACCCTCGTAATAGGGCGCGGGTACCAGCGCGAACACATAGTCACCGTTGCGCCGGACCTTGTAGGTCGCCTGATAGGCCTTGGCCTGGTTGTGGGCGCCCTGCCAGGTGATCGGCTGCAGCGCGTCCTTGAGGTCGATGCGCTGGTCCTTGAACTGGACGAAGAAATCGAGCGGCTCGCCCATGTCCATGGCGTGGCCGTTCTCCATCGGGTGCCCGAACACCAGCTTGAGATCGACCTCGGCCGGCGACTCGAGCATGGTCTCGGGGGTGTAGAGCAGCTGGAAGTGCGCCTGGGCGGCGCCGGTGCCGAGACCGAGCGCGGCGGCCGAGGCGAGGAGTGCGAGAGGGGTCTTCATCATCGTGGCTAGGGTTCCGGTGTCAGAAAGCGGGGTATTGCGGCCAGCGCGGCTGGCCCTTACTCGACGATGTCCTCGCCGTCGATCTCGATCTCGTGACCGGGACCGGCGTCGAACACCACCTTGTACTCGCCATCGGGCTTGTCGAACTCGAACTCGCTGTCCTCGGTCATCGCGCCCTCGATGACGGCGCTGCCGCTGGCGTCGAGCACGCGGATCGCCACGCCGGAGGCCGAGGAGCCGTCGGAGAAGCCGCCCTCGCAGAAGACGGTGCCGTCACCGTTGTCGTAGCAGGAGCACAGCGGCGTGTGGGCCAGGGCCGGGGTGGCGGCCAGGGTGGCTGCGAGCAGCGTCAGTGGCGGCAGGATCTTGCGCATCGAACTCTCCAGATTGCGATTTTCGTCGTCGCCGGGATCGGCATCCCGGTCGATTTCGGGGCGCGAGAGACCTTACCCCAAGAGGGCATAATCACGCAAACGCTAATCTTTATCATTTGCGCCAAAGCATCAATAAGTCTAGAATTCCGCCCTCAGCCCGCTCGTACTGCTCAAGGCCCCGCCATGCCGAACCGACCGAACCACCCCCACCGCACCCTCAACGACATGCGCCCCGGTCACCGCGCGCGCATCCGTCGTCACCATGCGCGCGGCGCCGTACGCCAGCGCCTCATGGACCTGGGACTGATGCCGAACGTCGAGGTGGTGCTGGTGCGCAGCGCGCCACTGAACGACCCCATCGAACTGAAGCTGGAGGCGACCAACGTCACCCTGCGCCGTCAGGAGGCAGCCACCATCGAGGTCGGCGACGATGACTGAGCGCAGAGACCTGCTGGTCGCCCTCGCCGGCCAGCAGAACGCCGGCAAGTCGACCCTGTTCAACGCCCTCACCGGGGCGCGCCAGCACGTCGCCAACTACCCCGGGGTGACGGTCGACAAGAAGTACGGCCAGTACGGCGACACCGAGGGCCGGGTACGCATCGTCGACCTGCCCGGCACCTACAGCCTGACCTCCTTCTCACTGGAGGAGCGGGTGGCGCGCGACTTCCTCATCCAGGAGCGCCCGGACGTCGTCGTCAACGTGGTCGACGGCTCCAACCTGCGCCGTTCGCTGCACCTCACCCTGCAGCTCCAGGAGATGGAGCTGCCGCTGGTGCTGGCGCTGAACATGATGGACGTCGCCGCCGGGCGCGGGCTGGAGATCGACCCGCAGCGCCTCGCCGCACGACTCGACGTCCCGGTGATCCCCACCGTCGGGCGCCGCTCCGAGGGACGCGAGGCGCTGCGCGCGGCGATTCGCGCGCGCGCGTGCGATCACCGCAAGACCGCCGCCGCGGTCGACTACGGCGAGCTGGAGCCGGCGATCGGCGCACTCGTCGAGCACGCGACCACCACCCCGGAGCTGGCCGCCGTGCCCGCGCGCTGGCTCGCGCTCAAGCTGCTCGAGGACGACGCCCAGGCGCAGCGGCAGCTGCGCGAGCGCCTGCCCGCACCACAGGCCGAGGCCCTGCTCCAGGAGGCGGCGCGCCGGCGCGGCGACTTCGAGACCCAGGCGCGACTCGACGTCGCCGACCACCTCGCGGCCTGTCGCGACCAGACCGTCGGACAACTGCTCACGGGCGTGGTCGAACGGCGCGAGGACCGTCCGCGCACCACCCTCACCGAGCGCATCGACCGCGTGGTGCTCAACCGTCTCGCCGCGCCGGCCTTCCTGGTGCTCACCGTGTTCCTGATCTATCAGGTGGCGATCGTCTGGGGCTACGAGCTGACCAACTACACCTGGCCGCTGCTCGCCGGGATGCGCGAGCTGGTCGCCGGGGTGCTGCCCGATGCCGGCTTCCTGGTCGATCCCTACACCCGCGCGCTCGGGCTGTGGCTGGTCGACTCGGCCAACACCCTGCTCAACTATGTGCCGATCTTCCTCATCCTCTTCGCGCTGATCGCGGTGCTCGAGGACTCGGGCTACATGGCGCGCATCGCCTTCATCCTCGACAAGGTGCTGCACCGCTTCGGGCTGCACGGCCAGAGTACCCTGCCCTTCATCCTCGCCGGGGTGTTCGCCGGCGGCTGTGCGGTGCCCGGGGTGATGGCCACCAAGGGCATCCCCGACAATCGCGCACGGATGGCCACCATCCTCACCGTGCCCTTCATGAACTGTCTGGCCAAGGTGCCGCTCTACACCCTGCTGCTCGGGATCTTCTTCGTCGAGCACAAGGCGCTGATGATGTTCTACATCTCGACCATGACCATCATCTTCGCGCTGCTGGTGGCCAAGCTGCTCACCCGCACCGTGCTGCGCGGCGAGGAGACCTCGCCCTTCGTCATGGAGCTGCCGGCCTATCACCTGCCGACCCTCGGCGGCGTGCTGCGGCGCGCCATCGATCGCACCTGGCTCTACATCAAGAAGGTCGGCACCATCGTCATCGCGGTGGCGGTGGTGGTCTTCACCCTGCTGCACCTGCCCGGACTCTCCGACGCCCGCATGGCCGACTTCGAGGAGCGCGGTCGCGCGGCGGTGAGCAGCTTCGAGCAGGCGATGGCGGGCAACGCCTATGACTGGGTCGCCACCGCCGAGCACATCACCCCGCTGCTCAACTATTACAACGACTACAAGCGCGCCAAGCTCAACGCCTCCGGGGCCGAGGGCTCACGCGCGGTCAAGGCACGCTTCGAGCGCCGCAACCCCGACTACTTCCCGCTGGTCGCACCGCCCAAGGGCGATCGTGACGCCCGTCAGGCCAGTCGCGAGTTGCGCAAGCTCAGCTCGGCGCGCAAGTCGCTGCGCCGCGAGATGCGCGAGGAGCGCATCACCAGCTCGATCCTCGGCATCATCGGGCGCGGCATGGAGCCGGTGACCCGGTTCGCCGGCTTCGACTGGAAGATCAACGTCGCCCTGCTCTCCTCCTTCGCCGCGCGCGAGAGCAGCGTCGCCACCCTCGGGGTGCTGTTCCAGCAGGACGAGGACCAGAACGCCACGCTCGAGCAACGCATGGGCGAGGAGACCCGCGCCGGCGGCGCCACCGCACTCACCGCGGTGGCGGTGATCCTGTTCTTCGCGCTCTACCCGCCCTGTCTCGCCACCACGGTGATGGTCAAGGTCCAGACCGGCTCCTACAAGTGGATGCTGTTCTCGATCGTCTTCCCCACCCTGCTCGGGCTCGGTGTGGCCAGCGCGGTCTACAGCATCGGCGTCGCCACCGGCTCCTCGGGGATCGAGATGATGAGCTGGACCTACTTCGGCGCGCTCGCGCTGCTGTTGCTGCTCGGGTTGTTCACCGGGCCGGGCCGGAGACGCCCCGTCGCCCTGACCACCGCACCCGAACACGGCTGACCGGGGGCCGGGGCAGCGCCCCGGCCGCCCCCATTCGCAGACCACGGAGCACCGCATGCAAGAGACCGCAACCGACAGCAGCGCCGCGACGGTGGTCGCCGCCGGCAATGCGCTCGGCTGGGCCGACATCCTCATCCCGCTGATCGCGCTCGGCGCCGCGCTCTACTATCTCTACCGCACCCTGTGGGCCAACCGCGGTCGCTGCGGCGGCTGCTCGGGCAAGGGCAAGGGTGGCGGCTGCGCCACCGCCGCGCCGCCCCGGGTGACACCACCGCGCATCGGCCAGGGCCGTCGCTGAGCGCCCTTCCAAGGATGAGCGACACCGCCAGCGAGGGCCCCGGCCTCATCCACCACGATGGCCGCCGCACCATCGATCGCGACCTCGCCCGCGTCCCACGCGCTCAGGTCGGCGCCCTGCCGGGCAATCCGGCCGCCGACGGACGTCCTGCGTCCCGTCGGCGGCCACGACCGGATGCTCGCGCAGCTCGCCGGGATCCGCCGCGCCGCGAGCCGCGACTGCGATGTGCTGGCGCGGATCGGCGGCGAGGAGTTCGCGCAGATCCTCCACCGCATCTCGCCCGAGCAGGCCCGCGCGCGGCTGGCGCGACTGCGCGAACGCCTGCACCGCGACCCGATCGGGCTCGATGGCGCCCCCCGGCTCAGGGTCATCGACAGCATCGGTGACACCGTGTGTCGGCGAGTGTCAGGCGCAGACCCAGTTCGCACCACCGCGCGCCCCTCAGGAGATCGTCAAGCGCGCCGACGACGCCCTCGACTGGGTCAAGGCCAGCGGGCGCAACGGCCGTATCGCCTGGAGCGAACTCGACCCCCACTACCGCAGACATCGACTGGCGCTGCTACACTGCGACACACGCCGCCCACCGTGCGTCTCCCCACCGACCGGCCAGGATCCGCGCGCGCCCTCCGAGCAACCCGACGAGCAGTGCTCCGCCACCAGCAACCCATGTCCCTGCAAGACCACGACGAACGCGTGCGCTTCCACGTCAGCGACGTCCTCGGCGGTCTCGAGTGGCTGAGCGCGCGCTATGTCCACCAGCGTTTCTCGCGCCATGCCCATGCCGGCTACAGCATCGCGCTGATCGAGCGCGGCACCCAGGGCTTCTTCAACGCCGGCGCCAACCATCTCGCCCCGACCGACAGCCTCATCCTCGTCAACGCCGACACCATCCACACCGGACAGGCCGCGAGCAGCGGCGGCTGGGCCTATCGCGCGCTCTACCCCACCCCCGAGCAGTTCGAGCAGGTCTGGCGCGTACTCGGCCAGCCCGGTCGTCGCGCCCCCTGGTTCCGCTCGCCGGTGGTGCACGACCCGGCCCTGGCGCACCGTCTGCGCACACTCTTCACCCTGCTCGATCGACCCGCGAGCCGGCTCGCGCGCGACACCGCGCTCCACGACACCCTCGCACGACTGATGCGCGATCACGCCGGGATGCACGCCGCACCCGGCGAGCCGGGCGCCAACCCCCGTCTCGCGCTGGTCCGCGACCGGCTCGAACAGGCCCCCGAGGAGGAGATCCCGCTCGCCGCGCTGGCGCGACTCGCCGGCTGCAGCCCGGCACATCTGGTGCGCGCCTTCCATCGTCGCTACGGCCTGCCTCCGCACGCCTATCAGGTCCAGGCCCGGCTCAGACGGGCCGCCGCGTTGCTGCGCCAAGGCGCGACGATCGGCGCGGCGGCCTGCGCCGCCGGCTTCCACGACCAGAGCCATCTGCACCGTCACTTCAAGCGCGCCCGCGGCATCACCCCGGGGCAATATCTCGCCCAGTACCGCGCAAGAACGTACAAGACGCCGCGCCCCCGCGAGCGCTAGGCTCGAACGCTCCACAACAGCACTAGAAACCGCATGAACGCAGCACCGCTCCCTCACCCCGGCAGACGTCTCGCGCGCGGCGCGGTGGCGATCGCACCACTCTGTCTGGCGGTCGTCCCCTGGGGACTGCTCGCCGGCTCCTATGCCGTCGGCAGCGGGCTCTCGCCGCTCGAGGGTCAGGCACTGTCGCTGATCCTGTTCGCCGGCGCGGTCCAGCTGGTGGTGATCGGCATGGCCCAGGACGGCGCCTCGCTCGCCGCCATGTTGCTGGCCACCGCCTTCATCACCGCCCGTCACCTGCTCTACGGCCTCAGCCTGCGCGACCGGGTCGGCACGCTGCCGCTGCGCTGGCGACTGCCGCTGGGCTTTCTCCTCACCGACGAGCTGTTTGCCGTCTGCACCCGTCACGACGCCCCCGCCTTCGACCGCTGGTACATGCTCGGCGCCGGACTGGTCTTCTATCTGGTGTGGAATCTGGCGACCCTGGTCGGGGTGGTGATGGGCGAGACCCTGCCCGGGATCGAGGGGCTGGGGCTGGAGTTCGCGGTGGCGGCGACCTTCATCGCCATCGTCGTCCCCAACCTGGTCGACCGGCCGCTGTGGGTCGCGGCGCTGAGCGCACTGGTGGTGGCGGTGCTCGCCGCCCATCTGGGGATCCCCGGCGGACTGGTGCTCGCCGCGCTGGCGGGGATGGGCGCGGGCTATGTCACCGAGCAGGTGGCGCCATGAGCCTGTTCGATCTGCTCGCCCTCACCCTGGTGATCTTCGCCAGCCGCTATCTGTTCCTCGAACCGGCGCTGCCGCTGCGGCTCAACCGCCATCTGCGCGGCATGCTGCGCTATGCCGGCCCGGCGGTGCTCACCGCGATCTGGGGCCCGGTGGTGTTCATCCATGGCGAGCCCGGCCGGTTCGCCCTCGCCCTCCCCGAGCTCGCCGCCGCCACCCTGGCCGCGCTGCTCGCCTGGCGCACCCATCGGGTGCTGCTCACCGTCACCCTGAGCATGACGCTCTATTTCCTGTTGCGGCTGTGGTAGCGGCAGCGCTCAGCTCGCCAGCCACAGGATCAGCGCATAGCGCGCACCCTTGCCGAGTGCGACCAGCGGCAGGAACAGCCGCAGCGGTACCCGCATCACCCCGGCGACCAGGGTCAGGGCGTCACCGATCAGCGGCGCCCAGGCGAACAACAGGGTCCACACCCCGTAGCGGGCGAAGCGTGTCTGCGCGGCGGCGATCTGCGCCGGGGTGAAGTGGAACCAGCGCCGATCCTGGAAGCGCAACAGCGCCTGCCCCAGCCACCAGTTGAGCAACGACCCCAGGGTGTTGCCGAGGGTGGCGACGAGGAGCAGCAGCCAAGGCGTGGCCCCGGCCTGTAACAGCGCGTAGAGGGCGACCTCGGAGGAGGCCGGCAGCAAGGTCGCGGCGAGAAAGGCCGAGACGAAGAGCAGCAGATAGCCACCGATCACGACAGGATCAGTCGCGATAGAGCCCGATGGCGTCGAGACAGAGTTCAGCCTCGAAGGCGCGACCGATGGCGACCACACCCAGCCGGGTCAGCCGACGCGGGTCGAGCGGGCGATCGACACGGTGCGGCCTGAACGCGGCGAAGGGCAGATGGCAGGTGCGCCACGCCGGGGTCGCGGTGAATCCCGCGCGATAGGACTGCCAGGGGTGGTGCAGCGCGTCGCTCTTGAGATGGAGGTTGTAATCCTCGCCGTTGCCGCGCACCCGCAGCCACAGCCCGGTGAAGTCACCGGCATCGAAGGTCCCCGACTCGGCGAGCGGCAGCAACAGCTGGAGGAATCCGCCACCCTCGGCCAGGCTCACCGCGCCGCGCATGCACAGCACCCGCCGACCGTCCTCCTCGCCGTACCAGTGCGCGCCCTGCGAGCGCCCGCCCATCACCTGATCGGCGACCAGCCGCCAGCGGGTGCCGAGGCACGAGCGGCCATCGGCGGCGCCGAAATCGTCGATCAGCCGCTCGCGCACAAGGCCACCCGCAGCGCATCGACGAGCACCGCGTTCTCCTCCGGGGTGCCGACGGTGATGCGCAGACAATCGGCGAGGGCCGGGTCGCTGCCGTCGAGGTTCTTCACCAGCACGCCGCGCTCGCACAGCGCCGAGAACAGACCACCGGCGCGCCCCCTGGGGGTACGCACGAGGATGAAGTTGGCCTCGCTCGGATAGGGGTGCAGACCGTCGAGCGCGGCGAGCGCCGCGAACAGCCGCGCGCGCTCCTCACGGATCGCCCAGGTCTGGGCGTCGAACAGCGCCTTGTGACGCAGCGCGAACACCGCCGAGACCTGGGTGAGGACGTTGATGTTGTAGGGCAGCCGGGTCTTGTCGATCTGCGCCAGCCAGTCACGCGGCCCCACCAGATAGCCCAGACGCAGCCCCGCCAGCCCCATCTTCGAGACGGTGCGCATCACCAGCAGGTTGGGCCAGTCGCCGAGCAGACCGAGGAAGCTGGTGTCGGTGAAGGGCGCATAGGCCTCGTCGACCACCACCAGGCCGGGGGCGGCCTCGATGATGCGTACCATGTCCTCGGAGTCGAAGCGGTTGCCGGTGGGGTTGTTGGGATAGGCGAGGAAGATCAGCGCCGGACGCTCGCGCTCGATCGCTGCGAGCACCGCCGGCAGGTCGATGGCGAAGTCGGCGCGCAGCGACACGCCGACGTACTCCATGCCCGCGCACTGGGCGATCTGGCGATACATCACGAACCCCGGATCGAGCGACAGCAGCCGCCGTCCGGGGCCGCCGACGGTCATCGCCAGCATCTGGATGAGCTCGTCCGAGCCGTTGCCGAGCAACAGCTCGAACTCGGGGCCGATCCCCATGGTCTCGCGCAGCGCCGTGTGCAGCGCCTCGCCATTGGGGTCGGGGTAGCGGTTGAGATCGAGCCCGCGCAGGGTCTCGAGCCATTCCGCCTTCAACTCATCGGGCCAGCCGTAGGGGTTTTCCATCGCGTCGAGCTTGATCATCCCGTCCGCCGCCGCGACCCGGTAGGCCGGTATGGCCTGGATCTCGGGGCGGACCAACGCATCGATCACCGTGGTCATGTCACGCCACCAGAGGCTATTCGGCGGCGTCCTCGCCGCGATACTCGGCCGAGCGCGCGTGCGCGGTCAGACCCTCGCCCCGCGCCAACACCGAGGCGGTGCGCGAGAGCGTGGCGGCACCGGCCGCCGAGGCCATGATCAGGCTCGAGCGCTTCTGGAAGTCGTAGACCCCCAGCGGCGAAGAGAAGCGCGCGGTGCGCGAGGTCGGCAGCACGTGGTTGGGGCCGGCGCAGTAGTCACCCAGGGCCTCGGCGGTATAGCGACCCATGAAGATGGCGCCGGCGTGACGGATGCGCCCGACCACCGCCTGCGGATCGGCCAGCGACAGCTCGAGGTGCTCGGGGGCGATCTGGTTGGCCACCGCGATGGCGTCGTCGAGGTCGCGCGCGGCGATCAGCGCGCCACGGGCGCGCAGCGCGGTGGCGATGATCTCGGCGCGCTCCATGGTCGGCAGCAGACGATCGATGCTCGCCGCCACCCGGTCGAGGAAGTCGTGGTCCCAGCTCACCAGGATCGACTGCGCGTCCTGATCGTGCTCGGCCTGGGAGAAGAGGTCCATGGCGATCCAGTCGGGATCGGTCTGGCCGTCGCACACCACCAGGATCTCGGAGGGTCCGGCGACCATGTCGATGCCGACCTGACCGAACACCGCGCGCTTGGCGGTGGCGACATAGATGTTGCCGGGACCGACGACCTTGTCGACCGGCGGCACCGAGTCGGTACCGTAGGCGAGCGCGGCCACCGCCTGGGCGCCACCGATGGCGAAGGCGCGATCGACCCCGGCGACGTGCGCGGCGGCGAGCACCAGCTCGTTGAGTTCGCCATCCGGGGTCGGCACCACCATGATCAGCTCGGCGACCCCGGCGACCTTGGCCGGGATGGCGTTCATCAGCACCGAGGAGGGATAGGCCGCCTTGCCGCCGGGGACGTAGAGCCCGGCGCGATCGAGCGGCGTGACCTGCTGACCGAGCAGGGTGCCGTCGGCCTCCTCGAAGCTCCAGGACTCGACGCACTGGTGCTCGGCATAGGCACGGATGCGCGCGGCGGCCTGCTCCAGCGCCTCGCGCTGCGCCGCGGGGATGCGCTCCCAGGCGGTGGCCAGACGCGCGCGCGGGATCTCCAGGTCGGCGGCACTGGCCGGCGACCAGCGATCGAAGCGGGCGGTGTAGTCGATCAGCGCCGCGTCGCCGCGCGCGCGCACCTCGCGGATGATCTCGGCGACCGTCTGCTGGACGCGATCGTCGGAGACCGACTCCCAGGCCAGAAGGCCGTCGAGCCGCTCCTGGTAGTCGGCGTCGGTGGTGTCAAGACGTTGGATCTCGGTCACGGATGTCACTCCCGGTCCGTCGCCACGGACCCCATAGCATTCAATTCTGGTTGCTTGCCAGCGCCTCGCGCAGGCTCTCGAGCAGCCCATTGACCGCGGCATGCTTCATCTTCCAGGCGGCCTTGTTGACCACCAGCCGCGAGCTGATGTCGCTGATGTGCTCGAGCGGCACCAGGCCATTGGCCTTGAGCGTGTTGCCGCTCTCGACGAGGTCGACGATACGATCGGCCAAGCCGACCAGCGGGGCCAGCTCCATCGAACCGTAAAGCTTGATGATATCGACCTGCTCGCCCTTGGCGGCGTAATAGCGCTCGGCGCTACGCACATACTTGGTGGCAATGCGCATGCGCCGGTTGGTCGGCGGCGTGCTGTCGGGCAGCCCGGCGACCATCAGCCGGCAGCGGGCGATGCGCAGGTCGAGTGGCTCGTAGAGCCCCTCGCCGCCGTGCTCGAGCAGCACGTCCTTGCCGGCGACGCCGAGATCGGCGGCGCCGTACTGGACATAGGTGGGGACGTCACTGGCGCGGATGATGACGAACTTCACCCGCGCGTCCGTGGTCTCGAGGATCAGCTTGCGGCTGCGCTCCGGATCATCCAGCGGATGGATCCCGGCATGGGCCAGCAGCGGCAGGGTCTGCTCGAAGATACGGCCCTTGGACAGGGCGATGGTCAGGGGGGTGTTCGCTGTCATGGTGTCGCGATCCTAGTCCGCGCCCGAGGTCCGCCGCAGATCGGCGCCCAGGGCGTGCAGCTTTGCTTCGATGTTGTCATACCCGCGATCGAGGTGGTAGAGGCGATCGACCAGGGTCTCGCCCTCGGCCACCAGACCGGCCAGCACCAGACCGGCCGAGGCGCGCAGGTCGGTGGCCATCACCGGCGCGGCGGTCAGTCGTCCGACCCCGCGACAGATGGCGGTATTGCCCTCGATCCGGATCTCGGCGCCCATCCGCTCGAGCTCGGGGACGTGCATGAAGCGGTTCTCGAAGATGGTCTCGGTGACCGTGCCGACGCCCTCGGCGATGCTGTTGAGGGCGCAGAACTGGGCCTGCATGTCGGTCGGGAAACCGGGGTGCGGCGCGGTGTGGATGTCGACCGCGCGCGGGCGCCGACCGTGCATGTCGAGGGCGATCCAATCCTCGCCGGTCGCGACCTCGGCGCCGGCCTCGCGCAGCTTCTGTACCACCGCGTCGAGCGCCTCGGGACAGGTCCGCTCGACCCGCACCCGCCCGCCGGTCATGGCGGCGGCGACCAGGAAGGTGCCGGTCTCGATGCGATCGGGCATCACCCGATGGCTGCCGCCGCCGAGCCGCTCGACGCCCTGGATGCGGATGCGATCGCTACCGGCGCCCTCGACGCGCGCCCCCAGGGTATTGAGGAAGGCGCCGAGGTCGGCCACCTCGGGCTCGCGCGCGGCGTTCTCGATCACCGTCTCGCCCTCGGCCAGGACGGCGGCCATCATCAGGTTCTCGGTGCCGGTGACCGAGACCATCTCCATCACCAGCCGCGCCCCGCGCAGACGGCGCGCGCGGGCGCGAATATAGCCGCCCTCGACGGTGATCTCGGCGCCCATCGCGCGCAGCCCCTCGATGTGCAGGTTGACCGGGCGGGCGCCGATGGCGCAGCCCCCGGGCAGGGAGACATCGGCACGACCATAGCGCGCGAGCAGCGGCCCGAGCACCAGGATCGAGGCGCGCATGGTCTTGACCAGCTCGTAGGGCGCGGCGAAGTCGTGCAGCGTGCGCGGCTCGACCTCGACCCGATCACCCTCGCGGCGCAGCGCCGCACCCATCCGCCCCAGCAGCTCCAGGGTGGTGGCGATATCGCGCAGGCGCGGGATATTGGTCAGGGTCACCGGCGCGTCGGCCAGCAGGGTGGCGGCGAGGATCGGCAGCGCCGCGTTCTTCGCCCCCGAGGCCTCGACCACGCCATCGAGCCTGGTCCCACCGTTAATCAGCAGCTTGTCCATGGTCTCGGCGAACCCCTGAGGGACGAAGGCGCTCGCGCCCGCTCCCTCGCTCTGTTTCGATTGCGACGGACACGCCGCCGCCGGCCCAGGCTCGAGCATCACTCCAGCATCCACCACAGGCTCCCTGTCAGCTCGATCGCGCCGCCGCCGGGGTGGTCGATACCGGCAACAACTCCAGGATGTTCGAAAAGGCCGCGATCCGCCGCAGCGAATCGGGAAGATTGGCATAGCTCAGCGCGACGCCGCGCGCCCGGGCGAGGTCGAGCCATTCGAGCAGCAGCGCCAGACCGGCGCTGTTGGCGGCGCTGACGCCGGCCAGGTCGATCTCGACGGTCGTGGGCGCGCGCAGCAACGCCTCGCCCTCGACCGCCAGCCGGGTGACCGTGGCGAGATCGAGTACGCCGTCGAGACGCCAGCGACCCGGCGCGGTCTCGCTCAGGCGGGTGGCGCTCATTCGCGCCCCTTGAGGTTCATGTCCTCGAGCCGGGCGATCAGACCGTCGATCCCGGAGCGCTGGATCTCGGTGGCGAAGTCGCTGCGATAGTTGCCGACCAGGCTGGCATTGCTGATCACCACGTCATAGACCTTCCAGCCGGAACCACCGTCGTACATGCGGTAGTCGACCGGGATCGGCGAACCGCCCGACTGCTGAACCTCGGTGGCGACGGTCACCATGTTCGGGCGCGAACTCGGGCGCACCGGCAGATAGCGGATCTCCTCGCCCGAATAGCTCAGCAGCGAGCGCGCATAGGTGCGGATCAGCACCTGCTTGAAGCTGTCGACCAGACGCTGGCGCTGCGCCTGACTGGCCTCGCGCCAATAGCGACCGACCGCGCCCTGGGTGATGCGCACGAAGTCGAAGTGAGGCGCGACCTGGTCCTCGAGCAGACCATAGATCAGGCTCGGATCGCGCTCGATCTCGGCGCGGCGCTGCTCGAGGGTGTCGAGCATGCGCATGGTGGTGCGCTCGACCAGGGCGGTGGCCGACTCCTGGGCCGCGCTCGCCAGACCACTGCCGAGGCTCGCCAGCACCAGGGTCACCAGCAATAGAAAATGACGTTGCCGCAACATCAGCCGTCTCCGCTTGCCTTACTGAATAAGAATTGTCCGATCATCTGCTCGAGGATCATCGCCGACTGGGTCTGCATGATCTCGTCACCGTCGCGCAGCACGTCGGGGCTGCCGCCGGGCTCGAGTGCGACGTACTGCTCGCCGAGCAGTCCGGAGGTGAAGACGTTGGCGAAGGTGTCCATCGGCAGGTTGTCGACCGCCGAGTCGATGCGCAGCGTCACCACCGCCTCGAAGGTGCGGGGATCGAAGTCCACCGCTTCCACGCGCCCGACCCGAACCCCGGCCATGCTCACCGGCGCACGCGCCTTGAGGCTGCCGACGTTGGCAAAGCGTGCGGTGAGCCGATAACCCTCGTCGCCCCCGGCGAGATTGAGGTTGCTGACCTGCATCGCGAGGAAGAACAGGGCGACGAAGCCGGCGACCATGAAGGCCCCGACCAGGATCTCGATGTTGCGTTGTCTTGCCATCTCATCAGCCTCCGAACATCAACGCGGTGAGCACGAAATCGAGCCCGAGCACGGCCAGCGCGCCATGCACCACGGTACGGGTGGTCGCGCGGCTCACGCCCTCGGAGGTCGGGCTGCAGTCATAGCCCTGGAACAGCGCGATCCAGGTCACCACCACGCCGAACACCAGCGACTTGATGACACCGTTGACCACGTCCTCGCGAAAATCGACCGCCGACTGCATCTGGCTCCAGAAGGCGCCGGCGTCGACGCCAAGCAGCCCGATGCCGACGAAATAGCCGCCGATCACGCCGACGGCACTGAACACCGCCGCCAGCAGCGGCATCGCCAACACCCCGCCGAACAACCGCGGCACCAGGATCCGGCGCACCGGATCGACGGCCATCAACTCCAGCCCGGCGAGCTGCTCGGTGGCCTTCATCAGGCCGATCTCGGCGGTCAGCGCCGAGCCCGCGCGACCGGCCACCAACAGCGCCGTGACCACCGGGCCGAGCTCACGCACCAGCGAGGCGGCGACCATCAGCCCCAGGCTCTCGGCGGCGCCGAAGCGAGCCAGCACATAGTAGCCCTGCAGCGCCAGCACCATGCCGACGAACAACCCGGAGACGCCGACGATCAGCATCGAGAGCACGCCGACGTTGTAGACCTGCGCGATCAGCAGCCGCGGCCGGCGCAGCACCTCACCGATGCCGAGCACCATCGCCAACAGCAGCCGATGGGCGCGTCCGAAGCGCGCCAGGGCATCGAGCCCACCGCGACCGAGTCGCGCCAGGGGATCGAACAACATCTCAGCGTCCTCCCCGGCTCAGCAGGTCTTCGGCCAGCGAGGGCCCCGGATAGTGGAAATGCACCGGCCCGTCGGCCTGACCGTCCATGAACTGGCGCACCCAGGTCGAGCGCTCGGCGGCGATCTCGGCCGGTGAGCCCTGGGCGACCACCCGACCGTGCGAGATCAGATAGACATGATCGGCGATCCGGCTGGTCTCGGCCACATCGTGCGACACCAGCACGCTGGTGAGGTTCGCCGCGTCGTTGAGCTGGCGGATCAGCGACACCAGCGCGCCCATGGAGATCGGGTCCTGGCCGGTGAAGGGCTCATCGTAGAGGATCATCTCGGGATCGAGCGCGATCGCCCGCGCCAGCGCTACCCGACGCGCCATGCCGCCGGACAGCTCGCTCGGCATCAGCGCGCGCGCGCCGCGCAGCCCCACCGCCTCGAGCTTCAGCAATACCAGCTTGCGCAGCAGCGAAGGCGAGAGGTCGGTGTGCTCGCGCAGCGGATAGGCGACGTTGTCGAAGACGTTGAGATCGGTCAGCAGCGCCCCGCTCTGGAACAGCATGCCCATGCGTCGGCGCAATCGATAGAGCGCGCTCTTGTCGAGCTCGTGCACCGCCACACCGCCGATCTCGACGCGACCGGCGTCAGGACGCAGTTGTCCGGTAATCAGTTTGAGCAGCGTGGTCTTGCCGGTCCCGCTCGGTCCCATCACCGCAGTCACGGCGCCGCGACGGATGTCGAGATCGAGCCCGTCGAAGATGACCCGCTCGCCGCGGCGGAAGGTCAGGTCGCGGACCCGCACCAGCACATCGTCGGTGGCGGATGCCCGCGCGGCTCCATTGGTGCCCGCAGACGCGTCCTCGACCCGGACGCCCGGCGCGCCGCCTGGGCCCTGGCTTGGCATCATGGTGAAATGTCGCTATCGACGCATCGGTCGGCCAAAGCGGGCAATTCTCGCGGCCCCGGCGCGGGGCGTCAAGCAAAGGGCGGCCAGCGACCAAGAAGATTGAACCGCCAAGCCGCGAAGGGCGCAAAGAAGAGGTAGGGCCTCCAGCGACCA
Source organism: Marichromatium sp. AB31 (assembly GCF_003718685.1). NCBI lineage: Bacteria > Pseudomonadati > Pseudomonadota > Gammaproteobacteria > Chromatiales > Chromatiaceae > Marichromatium > Marichromatium sp. AB31. Next base: position 245,443 of record NZ_RHFI01000002.1, read on the forward strand.
GCCTCCAGTCGCCAGTGGGTGTGCGTCCTCGACAACAGCACGGCCTGCCATCACCATTGGCGCCGGCGCTTGAGGACACGTGACCACGGGCCGCTGGTCGCCGACCACCTGAACACCTTTGCGCTCTTTGCGGCTTGGCGGTTCAATCCTGGCGGCTGGCGACAGCCCCCTCGCCCGATGCGACATGTCCGCGTGGCATGGTGTATTTTTCTTGGTTTGACCGACCACTCATCGGCTCCATCCCCGAGACCATGACCGAACGACGACAACTCGGCGCCCGTCTGGCGCCGCTCGATGCCGGCGAGCACCAACGCATCATCGATCTCGCCCGTGCCGTTCTCGACACCGAGGCCCAGGCGATCACGGCGCTCGCCGCACGGATCGACACCCCTTTTGTCACCGCCTGTCGCTACATGCTCGCCTGCGCCGGACGCATCGTGGTCACCGGCATGGGCAAGTCGGGGCACATCGGCGGCAAGATCGCCGCCACCCTGGCGAGCACCGGCAGTCCGGCCTTCTTCGTCCACCCCGGCGAGGCCAGCCACGGCGATCTGGGGATGATCACCCCGCTCGACGTCGTGGTGGCGATCTCCAATTCCGGCGAGACCGCCGAGGTGCTCACCATCCTGCCGGTGCTCAAGCGCCTCGGGGTGCCGATGATCGCGATGACCGGGCGGCGCGACTCGACCCTGGCGCGCGAGGCCGACGTCCATCTCGATGTCACCGTCTCGGCCGAGGCCTGCCCGCTCGGCCTGGCGCCGACCACCAGCACCACCGCGGCGCTGGCAATGGGGGATGCGCTCGCCGTGGCGCTACTCGAGGCGCGTGGCTTCACCGCCGAGGACTTCGCCCGCTCGCACCCGGCCGGGAGCCTGGGGCGGCGCCTGCTGCTGCACGTCGACGACATCATGCATCGCGACGAACGGGTCCCCCGCGTCGGGCGCGAGGCGAGCCTGCTGGCCACCCTCGAGGAGATCTCGCGCAAGGGGCTGGGGATGAGCGCGGTGGTCGACGAGGGTGGGCGGCTGTGCGGCATCTTCACCGACGGCGACCTGCGCCGTGCGCTCGATCGCGGCGTCGACGTCCACCACACCCGGATCGAGACGGTGATGACCCGCGACTGTGTCACCATCTCCCCCGGCGCGCTCGCCGCCGAGGCGCTGCAGCTGATGGAGGCGCGCTCGATCAACGCGCTGCTGGCGCTCGACGACGAGCGCCGCCCGGTCGGCGCACTCAACATGCACGACCTGTTGCGCGCGGGCGTGGTCTGAAACTGCCCCCGCTGGTCAAAACCGCCCGCGCACCCGACAATGCGCCGCACAGGGGCCCGCCCCTTCTTCCTCATCAAGGAGTCACCAGGGAGATGCAAGAGATCCGCAACCGCGCCGCCGCCATTCGTCTGGCGATCTTCGACGTCGACGGCGTACTCACCGACGGCAGCCTCTATCTCGGCGACGACGGTCAGGAATACAAGGCGTTCAACGCCCGCGACGGTCACGGCATGGTGATGTTGCGCGAGTCCGGCGTGACCCTCGCGGTGATCACCGGGCGCAGCTCGCGGGTGGTCACCATGCGGATGAAGGGATTGGGGGTGAACCACGTCTACCAGGGCCAGCGCGACAAGCTCGCCGCCTATCTCGAGCTACGCGAGCGACTGGGGATCGAGGACGCCGCCGTGGCCTATCTCGGCGACGACGTCATCGACCTGCCGGTGATGCGCCAGGTCGGGCTCGCCGCGGCGGTGGCCGATGCCCACCCGATGGTACGCGCCGAGGCGCACTGGCACACCACGGCGCACGGCGGGCGCGGCGCCGCGCGCGAGTTCTGCGAACTGATCATGGACGCTCAGGGGACGCTCGCGCGACTGGCCGGACAGCGTCCATGAGCACCCGCGCGCACTGGCCGCTGCGCTACTACCTGCTCGCCGCCTTCTTCGCCTTCAGCGGGCTCGCGGGCTGGTGGCAGGTCCAGCGCATCGACCAGCCGCAGGGACCGGCCACCGTACGCCCCCGCGTCCCCGACTACGTGGTCCACGCGTTCACCGCGCTCGAGACCGACACCAGCGGCGCACCGAGCCGACGCCTGAGCGCGACCGAGTTGCGTCAGTTCGTCGCCGAGGACCTCTCCGAGCTCGACCGCCCACACATGCAGCTGTTCCAGTCCGACGGACCGCCGTGGCGCGCGCGCGCCGAGCACGGGCTGGTGCTCGACGGCGGCGCGGAGGTGCGGCTGACCGGCGACGTCCATCTCGAGCGCGACGCCACCGCCGAGGCCCCGCCCGCGCACATCGAGACCGAGCAGCTCAACGTCTGGCACCAGCGCGCCTATGCCCGTACCGACCTGCCGGTGCGGGTGGCCAGCGGCGAGGACTGGCTGAGCGCCACCGGCATGCAGCTGTGGTACGACGAGCCGGCGCGCGCCACCTTCCACGGTCGCACCCGGATGCTGCTCGCCCCGACCCAGGAGACCCAACCATGAGCCCTCCACTGCGCCTGCTGGCACTGTTGCTGTTGTTCGGCTGGAACCCGGCCAACGCGCTCGACGACGACCCCCAGCAACCGATGTACATCGAGGCCGACGACGTCGAGGTACGCGAGGCCGAGGGCACCAGCATCTATGTCGGCAACGTCGAGGTCACCCAGGGCAGCATGCGCCTGCACGCCGACCACATGACCGTCTATCACCGCGAGGACCGCCGCCCGCGCCAGATCATCGCCATCGGCACCCCGGCGCGCTTCCGTCAACTGCTCGAGGACGACCAGGGCGAGGTCCGCGCCTTCGCCAGGCGCATGGAGTTCGACACCGACCGCGACGAGCTGGTGCTGATCGACGAGGCGGTACTGATCCAGGGCGAGGACCGCGTCGCCAGCGAGCGCATCGTCTACGACCGTGCCCGCGAACACTTCCGTGCCGGCGGCAGCGGTCGGGTGCGGATCACCATCACCCCCGAGGAGGAGTCATGACAGGGGTCGACGGATGAGCGTACTGCGCGCCGAACAGCTCAAGAAACGTTATCGCAGCCGCGAGGTCCTGCGGGGAGTGAGCGTCGAGGTCGAGGCCGGCGAGGTGGTCGGGCTGCTCGGCCCCAACGGCGCGGGCAAGACCACCTGCTTCTATCTCATCGTCGGGCTGATCCCGGCCGACCAGGGGCGCATCACCCTCGACGAGCACGATGTCACCCTGATGCCAATGCATGCGCGCGCGCGCGCCGGACTGAGCTATCTGGCGCAGGAGCCCTCGGTGTTTCGCAAGCTCAGCGCGCGCGACAACATCCTCGCGATCCTCGAGACCCGCGGCGACCTCGACCGCGAGCAGCGCGAGCAGCGTTGCGAGCAGCTGCTCGAGGAGCTCGGCATCGCCCATATCGGCGAGTCGCTGGCACTCAGCCTCTCCGGTGGCGAGCGCCGTCGTCTCGAGATCGCCCGCGCGCTGGCCGTCGACCCCAAGGTGATGCTGCTCGACGAGCCCTTCGCCGGCGTCGACCCGATCGCCGTGGGCGACATCAAGGCGATCGTCTCGCACCTGCGCGAGCGCGGCATCGGCGTGTTGATCACCGATCACAACGTGCGCGAGACGCTCGACATCTGCGATCGCGGCTACATCATCAGTAATGGCGAGGTGATCGCCGCCGGCCGCCCCGACGAGCTACTCGCCAACCAGCAGGTACGCGACGTCTATCTCGGCGCCGACTTCGCCATGTAGCATGTAGGCGGCAGCATCCGCGCCCCGCTGCTACATATTGGGAGTAAGATGAAGACCATCGCGCCCCGGCAGGGGGCGCGCTTGACGTGACTCAGGCACCTTTGTTGCCACCCGACCTATAATCGTCATAGGACGGTCATCGACCCGGCATAGAGACAGACGCAAGACGCATCGGCGATCCATGAAGCAAACCATCCAGCTTCGCCTCGGCCAACACCTGACGATGACGCCCCAGCTGCAGCAGGCGATTCGCCTCCTGCAGCTGTCGACGCTCGAGCTGCAGAAGGAGATCCAGGAGGCGCTGGACTCCAACCTGATGCTCGAGGAGGCCGAGGAGGCCGACCGCTTCGCCGCCAACGGTGAGGACAGCGGCAATGGCGCACACGAGTCCCCGCCCAGCGATGAGCAGGGCAGCGCCGAGCGTGAGCTCCAGGGCGAGACCAACGAGATCCCCGATGAGCTCCCGGTCGACACCCAGTGGGCCGATGTCTACGACGGCTATCTACCGCCGAGCACCCAGGGCAGCGCCGAGAACGCCGATTTCGACCCCTTCCTCCACCAGAGCCGCCCTCAGACCCTGCACGATCACCTCCTCTGGCAGCTCAACCTGATCCGGCTGAGCGAGCGCGACGAGATGATCGCCGAGGCGGTGATCGATGCCATCGACGCGCGCGGCTATCTTCGGGCCGATCTCGACGAGCTGCTGAGCACCATCGGCGACGATCAGATCAGCCTCGAGGAGATCGCCACCATGGTGCACCGGGTGCAGTCGTTCGATCCCCCGGGGGTCGGCGCCCGCGATCTCGCCGAGTGCCTGCAGATCCAGCTGCGGCAGCTCCCCGCCGAGACCCCGCAGCGCGACCTCGCGCTGGCGATCTGTCGCGACGGCTTCGAGCACCTGCCGCGCAAGGACATCGCCGCGCTGATGCGCCGCTTCAAGCAGACCGAGCCCGAGATTCGTGGTGCACTCACGCTGATCTGCCAGCTCAACCCGCACCCCGGCGACTTGATCGCGCAGGAGCCCCCGGAGTACGTTGTACCCGACATCTTCGTGCGCAGAGAGAATGGTCGCTGGTCGGTGGAACTCAACCCGGAATCCACACCTAAACTGAGGGTGAACGCAGACTACGCCCGGCTGATCCGGCGCGCCGACACCAGCAGCGACAGCGTCACCATGCGCAACCACCTGCAGGAGGCGCGCTGGTTCATCAAGAGCCTGGCGAGCCGCAACGACACCGTGCTGCGGGTGGGCGCCAAGATCGTGGAGATGCAGCAGGCGTTCTTCGAGCACGGCGAGGAGGCGATGCGGCCGATGGTGCTGCGCGACGTCGCCGAGGCGCTCGAGCTGCACGAGTCGACCGTCTCCCGGGTCACCACGCAGAAATACATGCATACGCCGAGGGGCACCCTGGAGTTCAAGTACTTCTTCTCGTCCCACGTCAGCACCACTTCTGGTGGGGAGTGTTCATCAACGGCGATCCGCGCGCTCATTCGTAAGCTGATCGCCGCCGAACCCGCCAGAAAACCCTTGAGCGACAGCAAGATCGCGGCCGAACTGGCCGATCGCGGCATCCAGGTCGCGCGTCGAACCGTCGCCAAGTACCGCGAGGCCATGGGTATTCCAGCCTCGAACGAGCGCAAACGCCTGGCATGAGCAGGCTGTTTGGAACCCCTGTAAGGAGTCCAATGATGCAAATCAATCTGACGGGTCATCACGTCGACATCACCGAGGCACTGCGCGACTACGTCGACAGCAAATTCGCACGCCTGGCGCGTCACTTCGACCACGTCACCAATGCCCACGTCATTCTCAGCGTTGAGAAGCTCGACCAGAAGGCCGAGGCGACGCTGCACATCAATGGTGGGAAGCTCTTCGCCGACTCCGTGCATGAAGATATGTATGCCGCGATCGACGGCCTGACCGACAAGCTCGATCGCCAGATCCTGCGCCACAAGGAGAAGAAGAACGACTATCGCAGCGCACCCGGCCCGAAGGCGGCCGACTCTGAAGCCGAGGCCGACGCCGAGGCCGATACCGAATAGCCCGGCAACGGCCTGATGGCCCATGCGTCGGCGGGGCGTCGGGACACCCGACACCCGCCGGACCGACGCACCGACACCTCGAACGGATCCGTGATCGCGCCGTTCGGGGTGTTTTGCATTGAGACCCTGAGATCCGAGCCGATATCGACACCTGCGGGCTCCGACGACTCGAAGGACACCCAGAATCCATGACCACGACCACGCGCCCCGATCACCCGCCGGTATGGACACCGGACACCGTCACCGCCCAGCGCCCCTGTCCCTGCGACCACCAGGAGCCTTGACCGATGTTCAGTCCAGACCTGATCAGCGAGGCCCGAGTCAGCTGCGGTGCCGAGATCGCCAGCAAGAAGCGGCTGCTCGAGACGCTCGCCGAGCTGCTGGCCAACGACCACCCCCGTCTCAACACCGAACTCGTCTTCGAGCGTCTGCTCGAGCGCGAGCGACTCGGCAGCACCGGACTCGGTCACGGTGTGGCGCTGCCGCACGCCCGCATCAAGGAGATCAACGAGGTGCTCGGAGCCTTCGTCAGCACCAGCACCGGGGTCGACTATGACGCGATCGACGGCGAGCCGGTCGATCTCGCCTTCGCCCTGCTGGTCCCGGAGAGCGCCACCGAGGAGCATCTGCGCTTGCTCGCCCGGCTCGCCGGCATGTTCAGCGACCCGGCCACCCGCGCCGCGCTGCGCGAGGCCGGCTCGGCGGCGACCGTCCTGCAACTGATCGAGACGAGCGAGGCGCGCTAACGCCACGCCGACCTGGGCCATGCTCGACAGCCTCCAGTCACTCCTCGAACAGACCGGCCCGCGGCTGCAGCTGCGCTGGCTCAACGGCGAGCCCGAACAAGGCTCCCCACTGCGCCGGCCCGAGCGCGCACGCTCGCGCGAGTCGCTGATCGGCTCGCTCAACTGCATCCATCCCAACTGTCTGCAGGTGATCGGGCGCGCCGAGCAGCGCTATCTCCAGGCACTGGGACGCACCGCCTTCGAGGAAACCCTCGAGCAACTCTTCGCCGAGCAGCCGGCGGCGATCCTGTTCGCCGACGGCCTCGAGCCCCACCCCGCCTTCTTCGCCTTCGCCGCCGAGCACGACACCCCGCTGCTCGGCTCGCCGCTCGGCGACGAGGAGCTGATCAACCACCTGCGCTATTTTCTCACCCACGCCCTGGCCGAGCGCCAGACCCTGCACGGCGTCTTCATCGAGGTGCTGGGGATGGGGGTATTGCTGGTCGGCGATCCGGCGGTGGGCAAGAGCGAGCTGGCGCTCGACCTGATCACCCGCGGTCATCGGCTCATCGCCGACGACGCGCCGCGCTTCGCGCGCATCGCCCCGGAGGCCATCGAGGGCACCTGCCCGGAGACCCTGCGGGACTTCCTCGAGGTGCGCGGGCTGGGTATCCTCAACATCCGCGCGATGTTCGGCGAGGGCGCGGTCCAGCGCAGCAAGACGCTGAACCTGATCATCGATCTGCAACCCCTCGACCAGCAACAGATCGCCGGTCTCGACCGGCTCACCGGCAGCCTCTCGGCAACCGACGTGCTCGGGGTGGCGATCCCGACCATCACCATGCCGGTGGCGCCGGGACGCAACCTGGCCATCCTGGTGGAAGCGGCAGTGCGCCACCAGATCCTACGTATCCGTGGCTATGACGCCGGCGTCGACTTCATCGACCGGCAGGCGCGGGCGATCCGTCTCGACCGCCCCGACCCGCCCGGCCCCGGATCCAGACCCTAGCACCGCTCCCGACCTCGATCGGGACCGGCCCGGAGCAACCCGCAGCCCATGAAACTCGTCATCCTCAGTGGCCTGTCCGGCTCGGGCAAGAGCGTCGCCCTGCATACGCTCGAGGACCTTGGCTATTACTGCATCGACAACCTGCCGCTGTTCCTGCTCAAGGACCTGGTCGCGGGGCTGCGCAAGGCCCCCGACGACGGCTTCTCCAGCACCGCGGTGGGCATCGACGCGCGCACCAGCCCGCGCGCGCTCGGTCGGCTCGCGGAGCTGATCGAGGAGGCGCGCGCCCAGGGCATCGACTGTCGGGTGATGTTCCTCGACGCCGACACCGACACCCTCAAGCGCCGCTTCAGCGAGACCCGGCGGCGTCACCCGCTCACCCGCGGCAACCGCTCGCTCGACGAGGCCATCCGCCTCGAGCGCCGTCTGCTCGAGGCCATCGGCCGCTGCGCCGAGATCCGTATCGACACCACCCACACCAATGTGCACGAACTACGCGACCTGGTCCGCGCCCACCTCGTCGGCAGCGACTCGCCCAAGGTCTCGATCCTGCTGCAGTCGTTCGGCTTCAAGCACGGCGTGCCCAAGGACGTCGACTTCATCTTCGACGTGCGCTGCCTGCCCAACCCGCACTGGCAGCCGGAACTCAAGCCACTGACCGGACTCGATCAGCCGGTGATGGAGTTCCTCGACGCCAGCACCGAGGTCGGCGAGATGCGTGACGACATGCTCGCCTTCTTCGACCGCTGGATCCCGCGCTTCGAGACCGACGGGCGCAGTTATCTCACCATCGCCATCGGCTGTACCGGCGGCCAGCATCGCTCGGTCTACATGACCGAGGCGCTGCGCCGTCACTTCGAGCAGACCGGTCACAAGGTGCTGGTCAGACACCGGGAGTTACCGTGAGCATCGGACTGTTACTCATCACCCACCAGCCACTCGGCGGCGACCTGCTGCGCATCGCCAGCGCCATCCTCGGCACCGAGCCGGCAGCCACCGAAGCGCTCGAACTGGTCAACGACCGTCCCTGCGAGTGCATGCTGCGCGAGGCGCTCGACTGCGTCGACCGACTCGACCAGGGCGGCGGCGTACTGGTGCTCACCGATCTCTACGGTGCCACCCCGGCCAACATCGCCCTGGCGCTGCACGAGCAGCGACGCCAGGTGCGGGTGATCTCCGGGGTCAACCTGCCGATGCTGCTGCGCGCGCTCAACTATGCCGAGCTCGACCTCGACAGCGTCGCCGAGAAGGCGCTCGAGGGCGGGCGCGAGGGTGTGATTCGCTGCCAGGAGCAGGACGCATGACCAGCAAGGACTTCGAGATCATCAACAAACTCGGCCTCCACGCCCGCGCTGCGGCCAAGCTGGTGCAGTGCGCCAACGGCTTCACCAGCCGCATCGAGGTCGAGCGCCGCGGTCAGCGCGTCAACGGCAAGAGCATCATGGGGGTGATGATGCTGGCCGCCAGCCGCGGCACCTGGATCACCGTCAGCGCCGAGGGCGAGGACGAGGCCGCTGCACTGACGGCGATCGAGCAACTCATCGGCGACCGCTTCGGGGAAGGCGAGTGACCATCGCCTACCAGGGCATCGGCATCCACTCGACGCGCGCCATCGCGCTCGGGCCGGCGCTGGTCGACAGTCGCAGCCTGGCCACCATCGGCCATATCGAGATCAGCGACGAGCAGGTACCCGCCGAACTCGAGCGGCTGGAGCGGGCGATCGCCTCGGCACGTGGCGCGCTCGAGGCGGTGCGCGCGCAGATCCCCACCCAGACCCCGCAGAACATCGCCGAATTCATCGACACCCATCTGCTGATGCTCGAGGACGCGGCGCTGGTCGAGGAGGTCCGGCGCATCGTCAGCGCCGAGCGCTGCAGCGCCGAGTGGGCGCTGCAGCAGCAGCGCGACACCCTGGTGCGCATCTTCGACGAGATGGACGACCCCTATCTGCGCACCCGCCGTGACGACGTCGAGCACGTCGTCCACCAGATCCAGTCCTTCCTCGCCGGCGAGTCCCCGGAGCCGCGCCTGCCCGAGCACGATCTCGACGGCCATGTGGTGGTCGCCCGCGACCTCACCCCGGCCGATACCATCCTGCTCCACCACCGCGGCATCGCCGGCTTCGTCACCGAGTTCGGCGGGCCGATGTCGCACACCGCGATCCTCGCGCGCAGCCTCGGGGTCCCGGCGGTGATCGGGGTGCGCAACATCACCCGCTACATCGAGCCGCGCGAGTTCCTGGTGGTCGACGGCGAGAACGGCACCGTGCTGTGCGATGCCGACGACCTCACCATCGCCCACTTCCGTGATCGCGTCCGCGCCGCCGAGGCGCGCCAGCACCGGCTGCGCCGACTGATCGGACGCGCCGCGCGCACCCGCGACGGCATCGCAGTCGGCCTCCAGGCCAACCTCGAGCTGCCCGAGGACGTGGAGACGGCGCGCGCCAACGGCGCCGCCGGCGTCGGACTCTACCGCACCGAGTTCCTCTACATGAACCGCCTCGACCTGCCCGACGAGGAAGAGCAGTTCGCCAGCTACGCGGCGATGATCGAGGGACTCGGCGGCATCCCCACCACCATCCGCACCCTCGATCTCGGTGCCGACAAGGACAGCGCCGCCCAGCCCATCGAGCCGAGCGGCAATCCCGCGCTGGGGCTGCGCGCGATCCGTCTCTGCCTCAAGGAACCGGCACTGTTCCGACCACAGTTGCGTGCCATCCTGCGCGCCTCGGCGCTCGGTCCGGTGCGGCTGATGCTGCCGATGGTCTCGGGGGTGCGCGAGGTCATGGCGGTACGCCAACTGCTCGAGCAGCTCAAGCGCGAACTCGCCAGCGAGGGGCTGGCGCACGACCCGGCGCTACCGCTCGGCGCGATGATCGAGGTGCCGGCCGCGGCGCTCGCCGCCGGGGCCATCGCCCGTCACTGCGATTTCCTCTCGATCGGCACCAATGACCTCATCCAGTACACCCTCGCCATCGATCGCCTCGACGACGCCGTCAACGACCTCTACGACCCCACCCACCCGGCGATCCTGCGGCTGATCCGCATGACCATCGAGGCCGGTCGCGCCCGCGGCATCCCGGTCGGGATGTGCGGCGAGATGGCCGGCGACGCGCGCTTCACCCGTCTGCTGCTGGGGCTCGGGCTGCGCGAGTTCAGCATGCAGCCCGGTGCCCTGCTCGACGTCAAGGAGGTGGTGCTCGCCGCCGACACCAGCACCCTGCAGCGACGCACCGAGGCGCTCTTCGCCCGGCTCGACGAGGCCGACCCACAGGACCTGCTCGCGGCACTCAACACCGATTGACGCCGCCCCCAGGCCCCTCCCATCGGCTCTGTTAGGATAGGCGCAACCGAGCGCCGGCCCCCGCGATGCACCGCCACCCCGCGCCCGGCGAGCGTCTCCCAATCACAGCAGCCACGGGCAGCCATGACAGCCGCAGCACCCAGCACCACTGACGACCAGCGTTTCGCCGATCTTCACCAGGTTCTCGAGCAGGGCGCCATGCGCAAGGCCGCGCGCATGCTCAATGCACTGCAGCCGGCCGAGATCGCCCACCTGCTGGAGTCGCAGCCGCCCAAGGAGCGCGAGCTGGTGTGGAGTCTGGTCGATGCCGAGTACGACGGCGAGATCCTCACCTATCTCAACGACGACGTGCGCGAGCAGCTGATCAGCCAGATGGACGCCGGCGAGCTGGTCGCCGCCGTCGGCGGGCTCGACACCGACGACCTCGCCGACCTCATCCAGGACCTGCCGGTGACCATCACCAGCGAGGTCCTCAAGTCGCTCGACCAGCAGCGTCGCGAACGGCTGCAGACCGCCCTCGCCTTCCCCGAGGACAGCGCCGGCGGCTTGATGAACACCGACACCGTGACCGTCCGCCCCGAGGTCACGCTCGACGTGGTGATGCGCTATCTGCGCCGACTCAAGGACGGGCTGCCGGACATCACCGACAACCTCATCGTGGTCAACCGCGAGGGCTACTATCTCGGCGTACTCTATCTCACCGATCTGCTCACCCACGACCCCGAGGAGACGGTGGCCGAGGCGATGACCCTGGCGGTGCAGGCGATCCCGGCGACCTGGGGGGCGCGCGAGGTGGCCACCCGCTTCGAGCAGCACGACCTAGTCACCGCACCCGTGGTCGACGACTCGGGACTGCTGCTCGGGCGCATCACCGTCGACGACGTGATGGACGTCATCCGCGAGGAGGCCGAGCACCAGTTCCTCGGCCAGGCCGGTCTCTCCGAGACCGAGGACATGTTCGCCCCGGTGCTGCTCAGCGCGCGACGTCGCGCGCTGTGGCTCGGGGTGAACCTGCTCACCGCCTTCCTCGCCGCCTGGGTGATCGGTCGCTTCGAGGACACCATCCAGCAGGTGGTGGCGCTGGCGGTGCTGATGCCGGTGGTCGCCAGCATGGGCGGTATCGCCGGTACCCAGACCCTGACCCTGGCGATCCGCGGCCTGGCGATCGGTCAGCTCTCGAGCAAGAACGCCCGCTGGCTGCTGTGGAAGGAGCTGGCGGTGGCGGCGATCAACAGCGTGGTCTGGGCGGTGGTGGTGGCGGCGGTCGCCGCCTACTGGTTCGGCGATCCGCAGATCGCGCTGGTGATCGGCGTGGCGATCACCATCAACCTGCTCGCCGCCGCCCTCGCCGGGGCGCTGCTGCCGATGGCGCTGGAGCGCTTCGGCATCGACCCGGCGCTCGCCGGCGGGGTGATCCTCACCACCGTCACCGACGTGGTCGGCTTCGTCGCCTTCCTCGGGCTCGCCACCCTGTTCCTGGTCTGAGCCAGGCTCAGCCGCGCCAGCGCTCGAGCAGGGCGAGGGTCGCCTCGACCCGCGCCCGCGCACCTTCGGCGCTGTCGGCCTCGGCATAGACGCGCAGCTCCGGGGCGTTGCCCGAGGGGCGCAGATGGACGATCTCGCCGGCGGCGAAGGTGAGACGCAGCCCGTCGGTCTGGTCGACCTCGGCGACGGCGCCGAGCGCCTCACCGAACAAGGCGCCGATCGCCGCGGGATCGGCGGCGAGCGCAGCGATACGCGACTGCGCCTGCGCCGAAGGGAACTCGCGCAGCCGATCGCTCGCGGTGAAGCGTGGCGGCAGCTCGGCGGCGAGCGCGGCGAGCGGCAATGCGCGCGCGGCGCTCGCCTGCAGCAACGCGAGGGCGACGATCACCGCGTCGCGTGTCGGCAGCGCCGCCAGCACCCGCCCGTCGCGCTCGATGGCGCTGCCGAGCAGGAAACCACCATTGGCCTCATAACCGACCACCGGCGCCAGACCACGCCCGAGCAGCGTCGTCATCCCGGCGATCACATAGGGCGACCCGATACGGGTGCGCAGCACCTCGGTGAAGCCCCCGCAACGCTCGACGGCGGTATTGCTGCTCACCGGGGTGACCACCGCCGCGGCGCCGAGCTGGCGCGCGCAGAGGATGCCGGCGATATCCCCGCGCAGCCACTCGCCCCGGGCATCGGCGACCAGCGGGCGGTCGCCGTCGCCATCGGCCGAGACCAGCGCATCGAACGCGCCATCGGCGCACCACTCACGCGCCAGCGCGACGTCCTCGGGACGGATCGCCTCGGTATCGACCGGCACGAACCGATCGGCGCGCGCCAGCCGCCGCACCTCGGCGCCAAGTGCTTCGAGCAGCTCGGCGAGACAGTCGCGTGCCACGCTCGAGTGCTCGTAGACCCCGACCCGCAGCCCACGCAGACAGCCCTCGGGGAAGAAGTCGAGATAGCGCCGCAGATAGGCGCTGCGCGCCGCGTCACTCGCCGGCGGCAGCGGCGCGGCGGCGGTGTCGACAAAGGCCCCCGCGGCGGTGAACAGCTCCCCGGGCGCGATCACCGGCAGGGCGCGGATCGCCGCCTCGTCGTCCTTGAGGATCTCGCCACTGGGCAGATTGAACTTGATGCCATTGCGGTCGTCCGGGATATGGCTGCCGGTGACCATCAGCGTCGGCACGCCCCGGGCAAGACCGTAGGCCGCAAGCGCCGGGGTGGGAATGCGACCGTGGTCGCGCGGTTCCAGACCGAGATCACGTGCGGCACGGGCACAGGCGCGGAGGATACGCTCGGTGCTCGGGCGCAGGTCGCCGGCGAGGCCGACCTCGGCGCCGGCGGCCAGCGCCCCCTGGTCACGAACATAACGGAGAAAGGCATGGGCATAGGCGTAACAGACCCGGTCGGTCATCGCCGTCGCCAGCCCACGAGCGCCACTGGTCCCGAACTTGACCCCAGAGGTCGTCATCAACTCGTCGATCAGCACCCTTGCCTCCCTTAGCTCTTCAACGCATGGCCGATTGCGACAGTCTAGAACCGCCAGCGGCCAGCGGCCAGCGGCCAGCGGCCAGCGGATTGAACCGCAAAGCCGCGAAGAACGCCAAGGGATGAATAGCAACCAGCCGCCGGCCTCCAGTGGGCGCGCAGCCTCGACGACGGGCGCACTGACAACAGGCGGTTGAATCGCTCAGGTCGGAAGGCATTCGCAGGCGGGAGCGGTGGACCGTGGACGATCAGCCCACCGCGCGCTCTCATGACACTCTTTGCGTCCTTCGCGCCTTCGTGGTTCAGGTCTTATCCCGACCTGAACCGCAAAGCCGCAAAGAACGCCAAGGGATGAATAGCAACCAGCCGCCGGCCTCCAGTGGGCGCGCAGCCTCGACGACGGGCGCACTGACGACTGGTGGCTGGAGGCTGATCGCTGGCGGCTAAGACCCGACGGCTACGCCGCCGTCACGGGTCCATGAACTCGAGTTCGCGGCCGATGTTGCGGCCGTAGAAGATCTCGCTCAGCTCGCGGCGCAGCAGCTTGTGGATGCGCTTGTACTCGCGATCGGAGAGGTCCTTGGCCTTGATGCAGAAGAGATAGTCGTCGACGCGGAAGTGCTTGAGGACCATCTTGGTGTGGAACATGTTCTCCTGATAGACGTTGACGTCCATCATCTGGAACTTGCGCTTGGTGTCGTTCGAGAGATAGTTCTGGATCGAGCTGATGTTGTGGTCGATGAAGTGCTTCTTGCCACGCACGTCGCGGGTGAAGCCGCGCACCCGGTAGTCCATGGTGACCACATCCGACTCGAAGGAGTGGATCAGATAGTTGAGCGCGCGCAGCGGCGAGATCCGACCACAGGTCGAGACGTCGATATCGGCGCGGAAGGTACTGATCCCGGTCTGGGGATTGGTCTCGGGATAGGTGTGGACGGTGATGTGGCTCTTGTCGAGATGCGCCACCACCGCCTCGGGCAGCGGCCCCGGGGTGGCGTTGTTCGACAACGCCTCGGCGGCGATCGGCTCCTCCGAGATCAGCATGGTCACCGAGGCACCCTGGGGCTCATAGTCCTGATGCGCGATGTTGAGGATATTGGCGCCGATGATCTCGGTGACATCGGTCAGGATCGCGGTCAGGCGCTCGGCGTTGTAGGCCTCGTCGATATACTCGATATAGGCCTCGCGCTGCTCGTCCGAGTCGGCGTAGCAGACATCGTAGATATTGAAACTGAGCGACTTGGTCAGGTTGTTGAACCCTTCCAGGCGCAGCTTCTTCAACGGATTGGGCATTCCTCAGGAACCTCGGAAACAACGGAAGGCGCGGGCGCTAACGTGGTGGCGCATCCGCAACGGAGACGGCTGTATCACGCAGCTCAAAGTCGTGGGTGATCTCGGCGGTGGCGCCGAGCATGATCGAGGCCGAGCAGTACTTCTCGGCGCTGAGCGCGATCGCGCGCTCGACCCGCTTGGGGTCGAGTCCCTGTCCGCTGACGATGAAGTGTGCATGGATCCGGGTGAAGACCTTGGGGTCGCGCTCGGCACGCTCGGCCGTGAGCTCGACCACGCAGTCGCTGACCTGCTGGCGGGCCTTGCGCAGGATCTGCATCACATCGAACTGGGTGCAGCCACCCATGCCGATCAACAGCAGCTCCATCGGTCGAGGACCGAGGTTGCGCCCCCCGTACTGGGGCGGTCCGTCCATCACCACTGCATGTTCGGACCCCGCATCGCCGGCCATGCCGACCATGGCCGCACCCTCGAGCCACTTCACCCGCGCTTTCATATCCCGTTTGCTCCCGTCTGCTCCGCCGTCACCCGCCAGGCCACGCCCGACCGACCCCGGCCTCGAACCGGGCGAAGGCTAACACAGTTCGACAATGCACAGCAGCATGCATAGAATCGTGAGACGACAAGGCGCTCTGGCAAGCTTCGCATGAGCATTCTGACACCACCGAAAAAGGACCCGCCCTGGCTGCAGCCCTTCCTGTCGCAGTGTCATACCAAGACCTACGACAAGAACGTGGACTTCATCCGCCAGGGCCAGCCAGCGGAAAGCCTCTACTATCTGATCGAGGGGTCGGCTGCCGCATTGATCGATGACGCCGACGAGCGGCGCACGATCATGCTCGCCTATATCAACAAGGGCGAGTTCATCGGCGAGATGGGGCTGTTCGTGCCGCAGAACACGCGCAGCGTGATCGTGCGCACCCGCACCAAGTGCAAGGTCGCCGAGATCACCTATCAGCGCCTCGACCGGCTGCTCGAGAACGAGTTCAAGGTCTATGCCAAGGACTTCCTCTACAGCGTCGGCTACCAGCTCTCCACCCGGCTGCGCCAGACCAGTCGCAAGGTCAGCCATCTGGCCTTCCTCGACGTCACCGGGCGCATCGCCGGAACACTGCTGGATCTCTGCAAGCAGCCCGACGCCATGACCCACCCCGACGGGATGCAGATCCGCGTCACCCGTCAAGAGCTCGGACGCATCGTCGGCTGCTCGCGCGAGATGGCGGGCCGGGTGCTCAAGAACCTCGAGGAGCAGGGGCTGGTCAGCGTCAAGGGCAAGACCATCGTGGTGTTCGGCACCCGCTGAACCCCGGACCACGCCGGCCACAGCCCCCCGGTCGGCGCATCACGCCCGGCGGCACGCTCGCGGCGCATCTCCCCCGATCACGACTCACGGACTCGCCCCCGCGCGCCGTCGGTGCGATCGTGCACGCACGGGCTCGGGGATGATGCGGGACGAGGACCCGACCGCCGCCGCGTCCTCTCGGCAGCGCGGTGCGGCGCCGGGGTCTAGTCGGCGAAGAACAGGGCGTGCAGCGCGGCGCCGGGGTCCTCGGCGCGCATGAAGGCCTCGCCGACGAGGAAGGCATTGACCCCGTGCCCGCGCATCCGGGTGACATCGGCACGCGCCAGGATCCCGCTCTCGGTCACCAGCAGTCGCTCTTCGGGTACCCGGTCGAGCAGTCCCAGGGTGGTCTCGAGACTGACCTCGAAGCTGCGCAGATCGCGGTTGTTGATACCGATCAGCTCACCGGGACAGGCCAGGGCGCGATCGAGCTCTTCGCCGTCGTGGACCTCGACGAGCACGTCGAGCCCAAGCTCGCCGGCCAGGGCGCCGAGATCGCGGAGCTGGGCGTCGTCGAGACAGGCGGCGATCAACAGGATGGCGTCGGCGCCGATGGCACGCGCCTCGACGACCTGATAGGGGTCGATGATGAAGTCCTTGCGGATCACCGGCAGCGCGCAGGCCGCGCGCGCCTCGCGCAGATAGGTCTCGCTGCCCTGGAAGAAGTCGGCGTCGGTGAGCACCGAGAGACAGGCGGCGCCGGCGGCGGCGTAGCGCGCGGCGATCTCGTCCGGGACGAAGTGCTCGCGCAGCACCCCCTTGCTCGGGCTGGCCTTCTTCACCTCGGCGATCACCGCCGGGTCGCCGGCGGCGACACGCGCGCGCAGCGCCTGCGCGAAACCGCGCACCGGGGATTGCTCGGCGGCGGCGGCGCGCAACTCGGCGAGCGGGCGACGCGCGGCGCGCGCGCTCACCTCCTCGGCCTTGCGGTGGACGATCTTCTTCAGGATATCCGGGGTCTCTCGCATCTCTTCGTCCTCAAGTCGTGGCCAGCGCGGCTTCGAGACCGCCGGTCAGGGCGCACAGTCGATCGAGCCGGCGACGCGCCTCGCCGCTGTCGATCACCTCGGCGGCGCGCCCCACCCCCGCCGCCAACGAAGGCGCCCGCCCGGCGACATAGATCGCCGCGCCGGCATTGAGCAGCACCATCTCGCGCGCCGCGCCCGGCTCGCCGTCGAGCACCCCGCGCAACACCCGCAGACTCTCCTCCGGTCCCGACACCCGCACCTGCTCGAGTGCGGCGCGGGTCAATCCGAAGTCCTCCGGGCGCACGCTGTAGCGATGAATCTCACCGTCGCGCAGCTCGGCGATGTCGGTGCGCTCGCCGATGCTGATCTCGTCGAGCCCGTCGCGCGCGTGCACCACCATCACATGACGGCTGCCGAGCCGGCGCAACACCTCGGCCAGGGGTTCGAGCAGGTGCTCGGCGAACACCCCGAGCACCTGGTTGGAGACCCGTGCCGGATTGGTCAGCGGACCGAGCACGTTGAACAGGGTGCGCACCCCGAGCGCGCGACGCGGCTCGACCGCGTGCTTCATCGCGCTGTGATGCCCCGGGGCGAACATGAAGCCCACCCCGACCTCGTGGACACAGCGCGCCACCTCCGCCGGACTGAGGTCGAGACGTACCCCCGCAGCCTCGAGCACGTCGGCCGCGCCGGACTTGCTCGACACCGAGCGGTTGCCGTGCTTGGCCACCCGGCAACCGGCGGCGGCGGCGACGAACATGCTGGTGGTGGAGACGTTGAAGGTCCCCGAGGCGTCGCCCCCGGTGCCGACGATGTCGACGGCATGATCGAGACCGTCGAGCTCGACCCCGGCGGCGAGATCGCGCATCACCGCCGCGGCGGCGGCGATCTCGGTGACCGACTCGCCCTTCATCCGCAGCGCGACCAGGAAGCCGGCGATCTGTGCCGCGCTCGCCCCCCCGGTCATGATGGTGTGCATCACCGCGCGCATCTGCGCGTCGTCGAGGTCACGTCGCTCGATACAGTGTGCAATGGCGTCCTTGATGTCCATCAGTCCCGGTCCTCGATGAAGTTACGCAGCAGGTCGTGACCGTGATCGCTGAGGATCGACTCCGGATGGAACTGCACCCCCTGGATCGGCAGGGTGCGGTGTCGCACCCCCATGATTGCATCGAGCGCGCCGTCCTCGGTCTGCGTCCAGGCGGTCACCTCGAGACACTCGGGGAGGCTCTCGGGGTCGATCACCAGCGAGTGATAGCGGGTCGCCACGAAGGGGTCGGCGAGCCCGGCGAACACCCCGCAGGCGCGGTGGTACACCGGCGAGGTCTTGCCGTGCATCACCTCGCGGGCGCGGACGATGCGCGCGCCGAACACCTGACCGATCGACTGGTGACCGAGACAGACGCCGAGGATCGGCACCCGCCCGGCCATGGCGTCGATCAGCGCCATCGAGATTCCCGCCTCGTTGGGGGTGCAGGGTCCGGGGGAGATGACGATGCGCTCGGGGCGCATCGCCACCACCTCGTCGACCGTGCACTCGTCGTTGCGCACCACCCGCACCTCGGCGCCGAGTTCACCGAAATACTGCACCAGGTTGTAGGTAAAGGAGTCGTAGTTGTCGAGCATCAGCAACATGGTCATTCCCCCTTCAGCCCGCAGCCGTAACGATCGATGCCCATCTCGGCGGCACTCACCGCGCGGAAGATGGCGCGCCCCTTGTTCATGGTCTCCTGCCACTCCAGCTCGGGCTGGGAGTCGGCGACGATGCCGGCGCCGGCCTGGATGTGCAGGGTCCCGTCGCGAATCACCGCGGTACGAATGGCGATGGCGGTATCCATGTTGCCGTTCCAGGAGAGATAGCCCACCGCGCCGGAGTAGATCCCGCGCTTGACCGGTTCGAGTTCGTCGATGATCTCCATGGCGCGGATCTTCGGCGCGCCGGAGACGGTGCCCGCGGGGAAGGTCGCGCGCAGCACGTCGATCGCGCTCATCCCCTCGCGCAACCGCCCGGTGACGTTGGAGACGATGTGCATGACGTGCGAGTAGCGCTCGATCACCATCTTGTCGGTGAGGCGCACGCTGCCGATCTCCGAGACCCGGCCGGCGTCGTTGCGCCCGAGGTCGATCAGCATCAGGTGCTCGGCCAGCTCCTTGGGGTCACTCAGCAGGTCGCGTTCGAGCGCCTGGTCCTCGGCCTCGTTGGCGCCGCGCTTGCGCGTCCCGGCGATCGGGCGCACGGTCACCTCCTCTTCCTCCAGCCGGGTGAGGATCTCCGGCGAGGAGCCGACGATCTGGAACTCGCCGAAGTCGAGGAAGTACATGTAGGGCGAGGGATTGAGCCCGCGCAGTGCGCGATAGAGATCGAGCGGCGGGGCCTTGAAGGGGATCGACAGACGCTGCGAGAGCACCACCTGCATGCAGTCGCCGGCAAGGATATAGTCCTTGGTCCGCTCGACCGCGTCCTTGAAGCCCTGCTCGGTGAAGCCGGAGACGAAGTCGCTCTCGTCGACCTGGCGGCGCTCGCCGCTGTGGTGCGGCACCAGCGGTCGACACATGCGCTCGGTGAGCGCGTTGATCCGCGCCTGCCCCGACTCCAGGGTGTCGCCCGCGGTGGGGTCGAGGTGGAGGACGATATAGAGCCGACCGCTGAGGTTATCGAACACCACCACCTCGTCGGAGACCATCAGCAGGATGTCCGGGGTGTCGAGCTGATCGGGATTGGGCGAGTCGCCGAGCCGGGGCTCGATATAGCGGATGGTGTCGTAACCGAAATAGCCCACCAGACCGCCGGTGAAACGCGGCAGCCCCTCGACGTCGAAGGCTTCGAAACGCGCCTGATAGGACTCGATCCAGGCCAGCGGGTCGGCGACCTGGTGCGACTCGATCACGGCGCCGTCGCGCTCCAGGCTGACCTCGTGACCACGCACCCGCAGCAGGGTGCGACAGGGCAGGCCGATGATCGAGTAGCGTCCCCATTTCTCGCCGCCCTGGACGGACTCGAAGAGATAGGAGTTGGCGCCGGCGGCGAGCTTGAGATAGACGCTCAGCGGGGTCTCGAGGTCGGCGAGGACCTCGCTGACGAGCGGAATGCGGTTATAGCCCTGCTCGGCGAGGGCACAAAAGGTCTCGGGAGTCATGTGGATCTCCTGACGGCTGAGTTTGGACGATAGGGGTCAGACGAAGGCGACTTAGCGTCGCCATCGCCACCCTACCGTCACTCGAGCCGCGTCGATCCACATGATGTGTCAGAGTCCGTTTGCCGTGTCGTCGCCCCGCGCTCAGCGGGACGGGGCCAGTATCCCGGTCAATTCGGTCAGCGAGTCGATGACCGCGTCGGGACCGCTGTCGCGGATGTCCTGGCCGTGATTGTACCCATAGCTGGTGCAAATAATACCGAATTTTGCCGCTCGTGCAGCACGCACATCGCTCACCGAGTCGCCGACCATCAGCGAGGCGGCGGGGTCGGCGCCGAAATGACGCGCCGCATGCTGCAGCGGTAACGGATCGGGCTTACACGCCGGCAGGGTATCGCCGCTGATGATGATGCCAAAGTCCTCGTAGAGCCCGAGATGACGCAGCAGCGGCCCGGTGAAGCGCGCCGCCTTGTTGGTCACCAACCCGAGCGGATAACCGGCCGCCTTGAGGAAATCCAGCCCCTCGCGCACCCCGGGATAGAGCGCGGCGCGCTCGAAGGTGTACTCGGCATAGAGTTCGAGGAAGATCGGATAAGCGCGGTCGAACTCGCTCGCATCGGGCTCGCCATCGAGCGCGCCGACCAGGGCGCGGCGCACCAGCCGCTCGAGCCCGTTGCCGACCCAGTTGCGCACTGCCGCCTCGCCACAGGGCGCACGGCCCAGACGCGCCAGCATGGTATCGACGCAGTAGGCGAGGTCGGGGACGCTGTCGACCAGGGTGCCGTCGAGATCGCAGAGCACCATCTGCGGGCGGAGGAGCGAGGCGGCGGCGGTCATCAGCGCCCCGCCCCGGCCAGCGCCTCGCGCATCTGGCCGATGATGGTGTCGTAGCGGTTGGGGTCCTCGACGCGGCCCTTGCCGAAGATGCCGGAACCGGAGACGAAGGTGTCGGCGCCGGCGGCCTTGATCTCGGCGATGTTGTCGACCTTGACCCCGCCGTCGATCTCGAGACGGATGTCACGACCGCTGGCATCGATGCGACGGCGCGCCTCGCGCAGCTTGTCGAGGGTCGCGGGGATGAAGCTCTGGCCACCGAAGCCGGGGTTGACCGACATCAGCAACACCATGTCGACCTTGTCCATCACATAGTCGAGATAGCTCAGCGGCGTGGCTGGGTTGAACACCAGCCCCGACTTGCAGCCCTGGTCGCGGATCAGCTGCAGGCTGCGGTCGACGTGCTCGCTGGCCTCGGGATGGAAGGTGATGTAGCTCGCCCCGGCGGCGGCGAAGTCGGGGATGATGCGATCGACCGGCTTGACCATCAGGTGCACGTCGATCGGGGCCTCGACCCCGTGCTTGCGCAGCGCCTCGCACACCAGCGGGCCGATGGTGAGGTTGGGCACGTAATGGTTGTCCATGACATCGAAGTGAACGATGTCGGCGCCGGCGGCCAGCACCTGATCGACCTCCTCGCCGAGCCGGGCGAAGTCGGCCGAGAGGATCGATGGCGCAATCAGGTCTCGAGTCATGGCTAGGTCCCCCTGGATTCGTTTTTTTCGGCGTCGCGCCCCGGGTAGGGCGCGGACTGGATCGATGCGCGCGTCGCGCGGCCTCAGAGCCCCAGCGGCGGCGACAGCGTGAAGGACACGCCCGGCGCCTCGTCATACTCGGCGTCGCCCTCCTCCCACTCGAGCGAGCCCATGCTGTGGGCGTCGCGCCAATAGGTCTGATAGAACTCGAGCATGGGGTTGTCGAGCACCTGACTGGGCGCACCGAGGGTCGATTCGAGCTGATCGCGACTGGCGCGATACCAGTCGAGCCCGGCGTCCTCCTTGATGAAGGAGATCGCCGCCAGACGACCATCGACGAAGCGGTAGATGCGTTGATCGAAGCGCACATCGCCGACCGTGGGGGCGGCGGAGGGATCGACACAGAGGGTGAACTCGCGGCCCTGGAAACGCTCCTGGTGCAGCACCTCGAAGCCCGCCGGGCGGTCATCGTTCCAGTCCATGCCACCGAGTGCCTGATCGAGTCCGGCGGCGAGCGCCTGGCCTCCACACAGCAGCGCCAGCGCACCGATCAAACCGTACCCTTTCGCTCTACCGCTCATCCTACAGTACCGCCGTTGGTCATCTCCTTAGAGCGCCCGAGTATAGGCAGAGCCCGCACACGGGTGCAATGACAGGCCAGCGACCAGCGACCAGCGACCAGCGACCAGCGACCAGGAGATTGAACCGCCAAGATACCGTCTTGCCCGTCAATCGCCGATCATGCACACCAGCCTCGCCTACTGGAGGCTGGATGCTGATCGCTGGAAGCTGATTCGAACCGCCAAGCCGCAAAGCACGCAAAGGAGAGGTAGAGCCTCCAGCGACCACTGGCCGCTGGTCGCTGACAACTTGAACACCTTTGCGCTCTTTGCGGCTTGGCGGTTCAATCCTCCCGGCTGGCGGCTGGCGGCTGGCGGCTGGCGGCTTGAATCCCTTCGCGCCCTTTGCGGTTCAAACTTCCTGGCGGCTGGCAAGCGCCAAGCGGCGGCACTCACCCGCGGGCGCGGGTGATGGTCTCGTAGGCGCGGCGGATCTCCTGGGTCTTCTGCGAGGCGGCGCGGATCTGCGCCTCGCTCACCCCCTGCGAGACCAGCTTGTCGGGGTGGTGCTGACTCATCAACCGGCGATAGGCATGCTTGACCTCGACGTCGCTCGCCCGGGCGCGGAGGCCGAGCACGGCATAGGCGCGTGAGAGCGGCAGCTCGCGCCGCGGCGCCGCGCCAGGCCCGGCGGAGCTGTCGCCACCGGCATCGCGGACCCGACGCTGCAGCGAGACCAGCAGCTCGATGCGTCGATAGGCGCCGTTGGAGACCTCGAGCCCGCGCCGGATGGTCTCGAGCGCGGCGCGCTGCGCGCGCGAGGGCGGACCGTCGACATAAGCCATCGACAGCGCCACCTCGAGCAGCAGATGCAGCATCGGCCCCTGACCGGCGGCGACCTCGTGCAGCGCCGCGATCTCGGGCGCCAGCGCGAACTCCGGCGCCTTGCCGGCGCCGAACAGCGCGATTGCGCTCTGGCGCTGAGGCGCGCCCAATCCCATCCGGGTCATCACCGATTCGGCATAGGCGATCTCGGCCTTGCTCACCCGGCCATCGGCCTTGGCCACATGCCCCATGACACGGAACCCGGCCTCGAAGAAGCGCTGCTGGATACGCGAACGCTGCTCCAGGGTGAGCCGCTCTCCCCCCTTGGCGCTCCAGCCACGATCGACGCCACGCCCGAGCGCGGCGCCGAACAGGGCACCGAGCGGACCGCCGAACACCAACCCGAGACCGCCGGCGACGGCCGTACCGAACCAGCGCATGCATGTACTCCGTATGATGATTGCGAGATCAGGATGTCGGGCCCGCCCCAGGAACACCAGGGGCCGGCGCAGGCTCGCAAGACTAGCACGGCACAGCGGGCCTAACCCGTTCGGTTTGGAGGGGTTGCTAAGATGGTGCGATCACCACTTCGCAGCGGTCACAGGAGACCCAGATGCACTACAGACGACTCGGCCGCACCGACCTCGAGGTCAGCGCGCTCTGTCTCGGCACCATGACCTTCGGCGAGCAGAACAGCGAGACCGAGGCGCACGCCCAGCTCGACCGCGCCCGCGCCGCCGGGATCAACCTCATCGATACCGCCGAGGTCTATCCGGTCCCGCCCCGCGGCGAGACCCAGGGGCGCACCGAGACCTATATCGGCAACTGGCTCAGACAGCGCGGCTGTCGCGACGAGATGGTGCTCGCCACCAAGGTCGCCGGTCCTGCCGACTGGCTGCCGCATCTGACCCGGCGGCTCGACCGGCACAACATCGCCAGCGCGATCGAGGGCAGCCTGCGCCGCCTGCAAACCGATGTGATCGATCTCTACCAGCTGCACTGGCCGGATCGTCAGACCAACTTCTTCGGTCGGCTCGGCTACAGCCCCGCCGAGATCGACGACAGCGTGCCGCTGCGCGAGAGCCTGGAGGCGCTCGCCGAGCTGGTGCGCGCCGGCAAGATCCGCCATGTCGGCCTCTCCAACGAGACCCCCTGGGGGCTGATGCACGCCCTGACCCTGGCCGAGCAGCACGGTCTGCCCCGGGTGGCGAGCATCCAGAACCCCTACAACCTGCTCAACCGCACCTTCGAGATCGGCCTCGCGGAGGTCGCACTGCGCGAGGACTGCGGTCTGCTCGCCTACTCGCCGCTGGCCTTCGGCGTACTCTCAGGCAAGTATCTCGACGGCCAGCGCCCGGCCGGGGCGCGAATCACGCGCTTCTCGCGCTTCAAGCGCTACAACAACCCCCAGGCCGAAGCGGCCACCGCCGAGTACGTCGCCCTCGCCCGTCGCCACGGTCTCGACCCGGCGCAGATGGCGCTGGCCTGGGTCAACACCCGTCCTTTCGTCTCCAGCACCATCCTCGGCGCCACCACGCTCGAGCAGCTCGAGCACAACCTCGGCAGCCTCGAGATCACGCTCGACGCCGCACTGCTCGCCGAGATCGAGGCAATCCAGACCCGCTGGCCCAACCCATCCCCCTGAGCCGGCCCAGGGTTCAGTCGAGCACGCCGGCGGTCGCGAGCGCCGCATCGATCAGGTCGTCGAGACCGGGCCGGGCGCACTTGAACCCGGCCAGCCGCACCGCCCGCGCGCTCGCCTCCGCCAGCTCGAGCCCACGCAGCAGGCCGTCGATCACCCCGGCGTTGAGACAATCGCCCGCGCCCAGGCTGTCGACCACCCGCGCCAGCGGCCAGGCCGGATGATGACGCGGGGCGGCGCCGGGCACCCGGCTCCAGGCACCGCCCTCGCCCCAGCCGAGCACCCAGCAGGCCTGCGGCGCCAGCGGTGCCAAGGTCGCGAGCGCCCGCGCCGGCGTCTTGCCACCACCGGCGCGCGCATGATCGCGCCCGACCAGCACCAGGTCGGCCAGCGCGGCCAGCGACTCGATCCCGGGACGCGCTTTCTCCAGCTCGACCGAGATCCGCGCCCGCGGACGCAGTCGCCGCACCCGGCGCATCATCTCGGCGGTCTCGGCGGGGTTGCGGCCCTCGAAGTGCACCCAGTCGAACCCGTCGAGTCCGACGCGGGCGAAGCCTGCGGCATCGAGCTCGGGAAGATCGCGATGATGGACGATGGTGCGACTGCCGGAAGCACGGCTGAGGGTGACGTAGGAGGTCGGGGTGGCGGCCCCGGCGACCCGTTCCACCGCGGCGAGCGCGATCCCGCGCCGCGCCAGATCGGCGGCGATGAAGCGTCCCCCGGCATCGTCGGCCAGGGTACCGCTCCAGGCACAGCGCCACCCGAGCTGGGCCAGCACCGCCAGGGTATTGGTGGCATTGCCACCACGCGCCCGACGCTGCGCCAGGGCGCGCACCTCGGCATCCTCGGGCGGATAGTCGGCGACCTCGTTGATCAGATCGAGCGTGGCCACGCCGACGGCAAGCACCCGCGGACCGGGCTCAGGGGTCACGGGCGACCCGGAAACCGAGCATGTTGAGCTGGGTCCGCGGCGGGAAGTGCTGGCGCGCATAGGTGCGGATCGCCGTCGACGGCTGGCTGAAGGAGCCACCGCGGGCGACACGCTCGGTACAACCACCGTCGACCCGGGGACTGCCGTCGACGGGTGCATCCTGATAGCCGAAGACATAACAGTCGGCAACCCATTCCATGACATTACCGGCGGTATCGAACAGACCGAAGGGGTTGGCCCGCAGGCTGCCGATCGGGGCGCTGGAGCGTCGATCCCACTCGCTGCCGCAATCGAAACAAACCGCACGCCCCGGCTCCTTGCCGAACCCCCACCAGTAGGACCCCGTCCCGCCGGCGCGGGCGGCATACTCCCACTCGGCCTCGGAGGGCAGCCGGTAGCGATGACCGCTCGCGCGCGAGAGCCAGGCAACATAGGCGCTCGCATCCTCCCAGCTCACCCCGACCACCGGCCGGTCGCCACGCCCCCAGCCGTAATCGTCCGGCAAGGGACGTCCGCTGGCGCGGGCGAAGCGATCGTAGTCGGCGAAGGTGACCTCGTAGGCGCCGATCAGGAAGGCGTCCACCCTCACCTGGTGCGCGGGCATGTGGTCGGTGCGGGCGAGCGAGTTGTAGCCCATGCGGAAGCTGCCCCCGGGCAGCTCCACCAGCTCGGGACCAAAGGCACCGTCGGCCAACCGATCGCGCAGCAGCAGCGGCATCTGCTCGGCGCGCGGCGGCGCAGTGGCCGGGATCAAGGGGCGCGCGGTCACGGTCGGCGGCGGCGCGGGCGCTGCCGGGGACGATGTGGCCGGCTCCGGCGGCTCGGCCCAGATCAGCTCGGCCGGTCCATCGGAGAGCGACATCGCCGAGAACCAGACACGCAACTGCGGCAGGAAGACCGCGAGGCTGATCAGCACCAGCACCACCAGTACCAGACCGATGACCAGCCGTCCCTCGCGCGGCCCCCGTACGTACGCCAACGACGGCGACGGCGACGAGACCGGTGGGCGCGGCGGCGCCGCGCCGGGCGCCGGTGCCGCCGCACGGGCTGGGGCTGCACGGGCTGGGGCTGCACGGGGCGACGGCGGTGAGGCCGCAGCCGGGGGCGGCGAGAATGGCGCACCATAGGCACGTTTCTGCAGCCAGGCCATCTCCTGACGCATGCGTTCGAGCTCACGCTGGGTCTCGCGCAGCGAGCTGTCGCGTTGCTCGAAGGCCTGCTGCAACCCGTCGAAGGCGAGATTGCGATCCTCGAGCAGGTCCTCGAGCCGCTGGCACTCGTCGGTGATCCGCGCCAGCGCCTGCTCCTTCACGCCCAGCGTCTGGCGCAACAGGGTCAGCTCCTGCTGCAGCGCCAGGCGCTCGGTCTCGGAGGCCACGCTGTCCTCGACGGCCTGCTCGCGCGCCACCAGGCGACGGTTGAGGCGGTCGATCTCGCGCGCAGCCTGCTCGCGCATCTGCTCGAGCGAGTCGCGCAGGGTCCGGGCCTCGCCGACACCGGTCTCCTCTGTTGGTTCGGACATGGTGAGTCGTCGTCGTTCTTGAGCGGCGCGCCCGCCAGCCACCAAGGGCCTTCGCGAACGCTATCGGACACCCATTGTCCGGGCACCCATCCGATTTTGCCAGGCGAGCGACGGAACCTCGCCCACGCGCGCCGGTCATCCTTTTCCGCTACTCTGAGCACCCGTGTCAACAACGAGCCTGTTTCAATCGATGTCCCCGGCCTTCAAGGAACACCCGCTGCGTCATTCGGTCACCGCCGAGCTGCACGCGCGCACCTTCGACCCGCTGCCTTCCCCTGCACGCGTCTTCCACCTTGCCGCGGTCTGTGGCGAGCGACGCAGCGGGGCCAATGCCGAGCACCTGCTGCGACTGCTCGATCATTTCGGCGTGCGTCGCCCCGAGCAGGTCGGGCAGTACTATGCGGTCGATCTCGGCGGCGGGCTGTGGCTGCGCTGGGAGCGCCATACCGAGTTTGTGACCTATACCTTCAGCCGTCACGAACGCTTCAACCACCCCTTCACCGACCCGCTGATCAACGAGCTGCCACAGGACTGGCTGCGCGAGATCCCGGGACAGGTGGTCACCGCCACCGCGCTGGCGCTGGAGTCGTGCGAGATGCCCGAGCGCGGCAGCAACGAGCTGCTGGCGCTGTTCGAGGGCAACCCCTTCATCGGCTCCGAGGTGGTCGGTGGTTCGAGCCGCGCCTGGTCGGACCTGCGCATCCACAGCGACGGCTATTCACGCATCCTGCTGCGTGACTGCGGGCTGTCGGAGAACCAGGCCGGGCGCCTGGCCAAGCGCATCCTCGAGGTCGATGCCTACCGCGCGATGGCGCTGCTCGGGCTGCCGGCGGCACGCGAGGCCACGCGCGCGCTGAGCGAGGCCGAGCGCCGCCTGGTGGCGCTGGCCGCGCGCATGACCGAGGGCAATGACCACGACCGCGGCGCCAGCGAGAGCGAACTGCTCGCCGAGCTCACCACCCTGGCCACCGAGATCGAGACCGTCGCCGCGCGCACCATCTATCGCTTCGAGGCCTCGCGCGCCTACTACCGCATCGTCCAGCAGCGGCTCGAACAGCTGCGTCAGCGTCGTATCGAAGGGCTGCAGACCTTCACCGAGTTCCTCGAGGCGCGGCTGGCCCCGGCGATCGCCACCTGCGACTCCACCCGCGAGCGGCAACAGGACCTGGCCAAGCGCGCCGCACGGCTGGCGAGCCTGCTGCGCGCGCGCGTCGAGGTCGACCTGCAGCACCAGAACCGCGGGCTGCTCGAATCGATGGACCGGCGCGCCCGGATCCAACTCAGGCTGCAGGAGACGGTCGAGGGGCTGTCGGTGATCGCCATCGGCTACTACGGCGTCGGCCTGGTCGGCTATGCCCTCAAGGGTCTGGAGGCCCAGGGGCTGCTACCGATCGACGCGACCCTCGGCATGGGGCTCTCGGTGCCGATCGTGGTCGGTGCCGCCTGGCTCGGACTCAAGCGGATGAAGCGCCGGCTGCTCGACGGTCACCACTGAGCGGACGGGGCGCGACAGCGCTCAGTCCCCTCCCAGGGGACGCAGCGACAGGGTGCCGTCGCGCAGCACCACCTCCATGTGCTTGAGATAGGACATGCCGAGCAGCGCCTCCTCGCCCTGCATGTTGGGCAGCACCGTGGCCTTGACGTTGGTGACCGCCAACCCGCCGACGTCGACCCGTTCGAGGGTTGCGTGCCAGGTCGCCACGTTGCCGTTACCGGTCTTGCTGTAACCGCCGCTCCTCAGCCTCAGGCCGAGACGCTGGGCGAGCAGGTAGGGCATGGCGACATCAGCCGAGCCGGTATCGACGAGGAAGTCGACCGGATGGCCGTTGATCTGCCCGGTGGCGACGTACTGATCGACCTGGTTGGGCTCGAGCACCACCGCGGGCACGCCGTCGCTGCCGAGATAGGCGACCGGACGCGGATTGGGGTTATGGCGCTGGCCGAGCTGAGTCCCGACCAGGCCGACCAGGGTCAGCGCCGCGGCCAGCAGCAGCAACGAGCCGAAGCGACGGCGCAGCGACGGCGGCAGGGTGACGGGGCGGAGCGAAGGTTTCATCACGGGCATGTCCCTGGACGAACTGGGGAGAGGAGACGGCGGTCTCGCCGGTATCCGGGCCCGCCTGGGCGGACCCCGGCGACGTCTCGCGCGCGGCGGAGACGGCCGGAGTGTAACCCAGGCGAGGCGTGGCCACCCTCAGCGGTGATACTCGCCGCTGCGCTCGGGCTGATAGAGGACCTCCTCGATGCACACCCGCATCAGCGTGCCACCGGGACGCGGCCAGTCGATCTCGGCGCCCTCGGCGAGCCCGAGCAGCGCGCTGCCGACCGGCGCGAGGATGGAGACGGTGCCGCCCTCGGGGTCGACGTCCTTGGGATAGACCAGGGTCAGCACGAAGGTCTCGTCGGAGGACGAGACCCGCACCCGCACCCGGGAGTTCATGGTCACCACGTTTGCGGGCACCTGCTCCGAAGCGACGATCTCGGCGCGTTCGAGCTCCTCCTCGAGGTTGTCGCGTCCCGGGACGCCATCGGCAGGCAGGGTATCGAGCAATCGCTGCAGACGCTCGAAATCGGTTTCCGAAACGATCAGGGGTGGTTTCTGGCTCACGGTGTCATCTCGATGGAAAAGACCAGTCCGCGCCCCCTCATGGGGCGCTCGACATCAGGGATCGGGGCCGGCGCGCCAGGCGCGCGGCCCCGGATTTCTTGCAGCTCGCGCTGCCGGCGCCGGGCTCTCCGACCGACGCGCGAACGAACACGTCGCCACTGACGGCGACGCCTCGGCAACAGGGGGCGTAGGGGATCAGCCCGACGCAGGCCTCAGGGTCAGGGTCTCGCCGCGCTGGACGAGTTCGAGGCGCTCGAGAAAGCTCATCCCCAGCAGCACCTCGTCTCCCGGCATGTTCGGCAGTACGGCGGCGCGCACGTCATGGGCGACCAGACCTCCGAGCTCGACGCGCGCCAGCCGCGTGCGCCATACCCGCACCTCGCCGTTGGCGGTGCGGCTGATCCCACCGGGGCGCAACTCCAGGCCCAGGCGACGCGCCAGTGCCAGCGGCAGGGCGACATCGGTGGCGCCGGTGTCGACCAGGAATCGCACCGGCTCACCGTCGATCCGGCCATCGGCGACATAGTGCCCGGCGCGATTGCGCTCGAGCACCACGCTCGGCACCCCGTCGGGGGCGACGAACACCCGCGGCGGCGGTGCTCGATCGCGATCGAGCAGATCATCGAACAGCCACGCCAACAGCCCAAGCGCGACGACCCAGGCGGCCAGCAGCATCGCCCGACCGATCCGGCGGGGGAGTTCCTCGGGGCGTGACATCGATATCTGACGACCTGGGGTGCGGGAGTCCGGATTTCACGGGCGCCTGGCCGACCGCCCCCGGTCGTGACCGGCAACGCGGATGCGCGAGCGCGGACACGAGCCGAAGCGCGCCCAGCCACGGTGCGCGCAGGGGCTCTCACCCCCCGGCCAGCGGGGCGGGCAACCTGCACGATGCAGGTGACATCGCCCGCTGACGCCGACACCACGGCGCCCATCTCGAATCGAGGGTGCCAAGCGGCGCGCCCAAAAGCAAGCGGGCCGCGACCGGCCACTGCACTATGCTGGACGCAGGACCGGCCGGACAGCCGTCGGGCCGGAATCGGCAACGCCGCCACGGAGATCCCGCCATGCCGCTGGAACCCTTGCATTACCGCATGATCGGCCAGGACGACTATGCCGTCGAGATCCGTATCGACGCCACTGGTGACTACCGCATCGAGAATGGCGACTACACCAGCCACGCCCCGCGCCGAGGCTGTCTCGACGAGACGCAGCGCGCGCGTCTGCAACGGCTCACGAGCGCCCTCGGCGCACCCGACGAACGTCCGGCGCCGACCGACACCTCGGGGTTCATCGTCGAGTTGAACATCGGCGAGGGATCGACCCAGCGGCGCTACCGGGTCTGGGAGGGGGCGCTCGCCGAAGACCCCGAACTCGAGGCCCTGGTCCGCGCGCTCGAGGTGCTCTGAGCCGAGCCTCGGGCGTTCAACCGCAACAGCGCTCCAACCCGATGCGCCAGTCCTCGACGAAGGTCTCGATCGACTCGACGAACTCCGGCTCGGGGTCGTGCCGCGCGATGGTGCAGTGGATCATCACCGCGCCGCCATCGACCGTCTCGGTCAGGGTCCAGGCGAGCGCATTGGGGCACTCCGGCAGGGCGAAGCGCACACCGCCACGAAGACACTCGCGACGCACCAGGAACTGGCCCCACAGACAGTAGAGCTCGCCCTCGGCGCCATCATGCCAGAGCACCCGGTCGATGCTGGCGCAGCAGTCGGCGAGCTCGGCGATCCCGAGCCGTGACTGCAACGTCTGGGCCGTGAGCGCGACCCGCGCCAGGGCGAAGCGCTCCATCCCCTAGTAACGCACGCAGCGCCCGCCACGCCCCAGCGCCAGCCCCGGCGGACAGGGCTGCCCCTGATAGGGGCGCGGCCCATAGCGCGAGGGCGGCGGACGGCGCGAGGCGTTCTCGGCATCGATCAGATAGCCGCCGAGCGCGCCGGCACCGGCGCCGATCAACGCACCCTTGCCGGCGTCGGCGCTCAACGAGCCGATCGCCGCACCGGTGGCCGCCCCCATCAGCGCGCCGCCGGTGGTGGCGCGCCCGGGTTGGGTGGCGCAACCGACCGAGAGGAATGAAGCGAGCAGGCACAGCGCCGCTGCACCGAGTCGAATAGGCATGGGACAACACCTCACAGAAGGACGATCAACGACGCATGTGTCGTCGTTGCATCAGATGACGCAGCCGCGCCACCGTGGCCTGATTGAAGCGCCCGGTGACCGCCAGCCCGTGATGACGCTGGAAACGCTTGATCGCCGAGCGGGTGGCCGGGCCGTAGATCCCGTCCGCCGGGCCGGGGGCATAGCCGAGTTCCTGGAGCGCGATCTGGCCGCGCTGGACGTTGAAGGGCGCGGCATGCAGCGGGGCGCTCAGCACCGCCAGACAGAGGATCGCGGAGATCAGGGCGAGAAGTTTTGGAATACTGCGCATGGATTCCCTCGCGGTTCGGATGAACTGGATGGATGTATGCGTGGATCGAGTGACCCACCGGCATCGGCCGTCTAGCCGTCCCACCCCACCGATTGAAGCCGCCCGGAGCCAACCGCGCGTCCAGTGACGCGCGGTTGGCTCCTCAGCGCACCGCGCGTCTTACCTGGCCTTGCCGGTGAGCGAGCGCACCGTGTCGACCACGCGCGCCTGGAAATCACGCGCCCACGGCGGCTGCGGCCAGTTCCAGCCGATGACGATCCCGACGGCCAGGAGTAGCAGGACATACAACAACATGATGAAGACCTCCTCATCAACGAGATGCAAGAAAGTGGAACCAATACAACCATTCAGCAACCAGGGTTGTAGACCTGAGCCTAGCCCATAAGTGCCCGATTCGTTCCCGAGGCAGGCGCTCAAGCGATCGCCTGCAGATCGATACCGAGCGACTCCAGCAGCAGACCGGTGAGCGCGCCACCGAGCGCGCCGCCGAGCAGACCCGCCGGGACCTCGGCGAGAATCGCCTCGAAGGCCGCGCCGGGCGCGACATGCAGCCCGGCGGTGGTACCGCCGACGATCCACACACTGGCGCCGACCACTGAGGCGATCAAGCCCGCCACCACTGGCGCCGACAGCCCGCCCGGCAGCCAGTCGGCGGCATGCGCCAACCGACGCACCGAGAATTGATAGATCGAGCCGACCAGCGCCACGACCCCGGCGGCGAGCGTGAACATCCCGACCTCGATCCCGCTCAGCCCGAGGAGCAGCGCCAGCACCGTCCCGGCGAGCAGACCGGCGAGCAGACCGCTGAAGGTCTGCGCCAGGGGGCGGGCACCGCTGCTGATGGCCCAGGCATAGAAACCGCCGGCCAGCACCCCGGCGAGACCGGCAAGGCCGGCGATCAAGGGCAGCTCGACCTGATGCCCGGTGGCGATCAGATAGGCGATCGAGGCCAGCACCCCGGCCATGGCCCCGGCCAGGGCCACCGGCATGGCGCTGTAGAAGGCCGAGGTGGTGGTGGCGGCAATGGTGGCGGCGATCAGCAGCGGCAGCCAGCCCGCAATCCCCAACCCGACCAGCAATTGATACAGGCCCGCGAACAGCGCACCGAACAGCGCACCGGCGAACCCCCAGACGAACAGCCCCATGAAGATGGCCGCGACCTTGTCCCTATGTTGCATTGATGCTCTCTCGACAGCATGGATCCAGGCGGCCCGGCAGCGGTAGCGAACCCGATTGCCGCCCCATGGCATCAGTCTAGACTCGGCAAGGGCTGACGGCGCGCAAGCTCTTCTCTACACTGCGCCCCATTCCGGTCATTTCGATCCCAGCGACGTATGTCCCAGACCATCGCCAACGGCACCAGACGCAAGATCGACGGCGACACCCGGGTGCACTACGACGGGTACTGGATCAAGTACTACGAACCACCCGCCGACACCCTCGAGACCAAGCGCCAGCTGATCCAGGCGCTGACTCGCAGGCTGTTCAACCACGTCGAGCACGGCATCAACATCCCTGGCGCCCGGCTCGACGAGGCGCGCGCGGCCTATGCCGCCGAATGCCATCCGGAGCGCAAGCGGGTCAACGGCGCAATGCTCGCCGGCGCCCTGTTCAACCGCGCCGCCGACATCTTCAGCTGTCTCGTCGAGCTCCAGGCCACCGGGGTGGAGATCGGCCCCGACAACAGCCTGATGCGCGAGTGCGGACAGTATCTGCTCGAGGCGCTCGAACTCGGCAAGATCGTCCGTCATCGCGGCGGCGACGAGGGGATCGACGAACTCTGGGGCGAGCCCTTCAAGGCCTTCTCGATGCCGATCGCCGCCTTCTACGAGAGCCGCTATGTCAAGATTGCCATGACCATGCGCGACATCGACCGCATCGCCGGGGCGATCAAGGATGGCTTCGCCGCCAGTCGTCAGCTCCCCGAGATCGCCGCGCCGGTCGATGCCCTGGCCGAGACGGCCAAGCGCAAGTGCGAGATCCTGCGCACCGACCCGACCATCTTCGACGTCTGGCCCGCCTTCGCCGTCGCCAGCGACCGACTCTGCGAACTCGAGCCCCAGCTCCCGACGAATGCCGGCACCCTGGCCATCCGCGAGGCGCTCGAGGGATCGCGGCTGCTGTGCGAAGGGGCCGAGCTGGTCCGCTTCATCGTCCGCGCCCGCGTGCCCATGCCCAAGAGCACGCGCGAGTACATCGAGCGCTGCGCCCAGTTCCGCCAGACCTTCTTCGGCCCGACCGCCGACGAACGCCAGAGCCCGCCCACCATCCGCTGACCCCGACCCGGAACCACCCCGCCATGCTCGTCTATCTCCACGGCCTCAACAGCTCCAGCCGCTCGTTCAAGGCCGGTTTCCTGCGCGAACACCTCGCCCCCCACCCGGTGCGGGCGATCGACTACCCGGCCCATCGCCCCGATGCCGCAATCGCCACCCTCGAGCGCTTCTTCGCCGGACTCGACCATCCCTCCCCGGCGGTCGTCGGCAGCTCGATGGGGGGCTTCTACGGTCAGTATCTGGCGCGCCGCTTCCGCTTCTCGCACCTCTATCTGATCAACCCCGCGCTCACCCCCTGGGCCTTCTTCGACGACTATGCCGGCCAGACCCTGACCACCGCAGACGGCGAGCGCTATCAGGTCAGTCGCGAGCAGACCGAACAGACCCGGCGCTATGCCGTCGAGCAGCCCTGCGACGGGGTCCCGACCACGGTCTTCCTCGACCGCGGCGACGAGGTCATCGACCATCGCATCGCCGAACGTCTCTATGGCGAGTGCGGCGCCGGCGCCCGGGTGCGAGTCTGGGACGGCGGCGATCACGCCTTCCAGCACCTCGACGAAGCGGTGGCGCTGATCCGCGCCCAGCTCGACGCCGACGCCTGAGCCGGGCGCCGGCGCGCTCAGTGCGCCTCGACCAGCTGGCCGACGATACGCAGTCCGGCGATATAGGTACCGAGGGCCGAACCGAGCGAGCTGAGCAGGAACACCAGGAACACCCGCGCCACCCGGTTACGCCACCAGCCGCGCAGCGAGGCGACGTCGTCGCGCAGCCGGCTGAAGTCGCCGACGCTCGGCTTGCGCACCGACAACTCCACCGCGCCGGTGACCATGCCGGCGCCGATGGTCGGGTTGAGCGAGGTCAGCGGCGCGGCGACGAAGGCCGAGAGCACGGTCAGCGGGTGCGCGACGGCGACCAGGGCGCCGAGCGCCGAGAGCCCGCCGTTGATCACCACCCAGCTCACCACCAGTTCCCAGCCGAGTTCCGGGCTCATCGCGAAACCATAGCCGAAGCCGGCGAGGATCAGCGCCACCAGCACCCAGGGCAGGCGACGCGGCCAGGGGTTGGGAGGCGGCAACCGCTCAAGCTCGGCGGTCACCTGGTCGGGCGACTCGTCCTCCTCGGCCAGACAGCGCCCGATGCCGCGCAGGTGGCCGACACCGATCACCGCCAGCACCCGCTTGGCACCGGTGCGCTCGGCCTCGCGCCGCAGCTTGGCGGCCATGTAGCGATCGCGCTCCTCGATCAGCGGCTGGTAAAGATCGCGACGATCGGCGGCGAACTCGGCGAAGGTGGTCTCGAGCACATCGCCCTCCTTGAGCCGCTCGACCTCCTCCTCGGTGACCTGCTCGGAGGTCACCATCGCCGCGAGCAGCCCGGTGAACAGGGTATAGCGCCGCCACCAACCGAGATTGACCGAGATCCGCCGCAGCGTCGTCCCGATCTCGCGGTCGATCAGCAGCACCGGCAGTTCGCGTTCATCGGCCAGACGCAGCGCCATGCGCTGCTCGGCGCCGGGTTCGATGCCGAACTGATCGGCGAGACGCTGCTGATAGGCCGAGAGCGCGAGATTGGCGACCACCATGTAGACCCGGTTCTGGCGGATCACCGAGAACAGGTCCATCCGTGACAGCGACTTGGGGTCGATCACCGCCTTGTAACGGCTGCGACAGAGTTCAACCGCAACGGCATCGTAGTCGCCGCTGCGAATCAGTCGACGCACCTGCTCGGCGCTCACCCGCGAGACGTGGGCGGTGCCGAGCAGGGTGTAGTGGACCCCGTCTCGGACGATTTCGTGATTGGGTTCAGCGATCTCGGGCATCAGGGGTTCACCGCGGACAGCAACAGAAAAGGACACCGCAGCCCCGTTCCTGGAGGACAGCGGCACGGAATCAGGCTCATTCGGTTCATGGCCGCGGACGTTGGCAGCCGCGGGTCGAGTCCCGCCGAACCAGGGTGCGCTCGGCGAACCGACGAACAGACGCGGCGAGCGGCGCGGACAGCGGCGACACATCCCGGTGTCGATGAGGGCCGGCATCATACCCCCCGGTCGCGGATTGGTCGAACGCGCCCGATGGCTTATCATCGCTCGACGGTGCAGCACAGGAACCCCGGAGCCCACATGCAGCCTCGCTCATCGACCCCAGGTTTCGTCTCGCTGGTCCTCGCCGCCGTCGTGCTGGCGCTGCTCGCCGGCGGTTGCGCCACGGTCGAGAGGGACAAGCGCAACAACAGCCTGCAGGCGGCCACCTACCGCTATCACACCGCCATCCGCTGGAGCTATTTCGATACCGCTTACGGCATGCTCGACCCCGAGCTGCGCGCCGAGGCGCCGATGCCCGATCTCTCCGGCGTCCGTGTCACCGGCTACGAAGTGATACGCCCGCTCAACCTGCCCGATGAGGACACCGCCAACCAGCTGGTGCTCATCGACTACCTGCACGAGGACACCCAGGTGCTGCGCCAGGTCAGCGACGCCCAGACCTGGCGCTGGGATGCCGAGCGTGAGACCTGGTGGCTGCACACCGGGCTGCCGCAGTTCGAGCTGCCGGCAGCGCGCGAGCGATGAGCGAGGAGATCGGCTTCAGCTCGGCAGCCCGGCTGCTGCTGGTCGCCGGCGCCTTCGTGGTGGTCATCGCCGGGATGCAGGCGGCCTCGTCGCTGATCGCCCCCTTCCTGCTCGCGGTGTTCATCGCGGTGATCGCCAGCCCGCCGCTCGGCTATCTGCGCCGCCGCGGCCTGCCCAACGGGCTGGCGCTGGTGGCGGTGATGCTCGGGCTGGTCGGGGTCGGCAGCATCGCCGGGGTGCTGGTGGCAGGCTCCCTCGGCGGCTTCGAGGCGAGCCTGCCGGAGTACCAGGAGCGGCTCAAGCAGCTCACCGGCGAACTGGTCGGCTGGCTCGACGGCATCGGTATCCACACCTCGCGCGAGGCGCTGCAGACCTATATCGACCCGGCGCGCGCGCTCGGCTTCGCCGGCGAGCTGATCTCCGGGCTGAGCGGCGCGCTGACCAATACCTTCCTGATCCTGCTCACCGTGGTCTTCATCCTGCTCGAGGCCACCAACCTGCCGGCCAAGCTCACCCTCGCGCTCAAGACCCCGGAGGCCTCGATCGCGCGGCTCAAGCACGTGCTCGACAGCGTCAATCACTACATGGGGCTGAAAACCGTCACCAGCCTCGGCACCGGCTTCGCGGTCTGGGTGTGGCTGGCGATCCTCGGGGTGGACTTCGCGGTGTTGTGGGCGGCGGTGGCCTTCCTGCTCAACTTCGTGCCGACCATCGGCTCGATCCTCGCCGCGATCCCGGCGGTGCTGCTGGCGCTGGTCCAGCTCGACCTGCAGAGCGCGCTGCTGGTGGCGCTCGGCTATGTGTCCATCAACACCCTGGTCGGCAACATCCTCGAGCCCCGGATCATGGGCCGCGGACTCGGGCTCTCGACCCTGGTGGTGTTCGTCTCACTGGTGTTCTGGGGCTGGGTGCTGGGGCCGGTCGGCATGTTCCTCTCGGTGCCGCTGACGATGTCGCTGAAGATCGCGCTCGACGCCACCCCGCAGACCCGACCGATCGCGATCCTGCTCGGCCCCGAGGTCACCACCGGCGACACCCGTGAGGCGCACGCAGAATGAGGACCGGTCAATCGTCGCAGCGCCACTGGCGAGCACAGCGCCACTCGGTCTCCACCAGCGCCGTCAAGCGCTCGACCGAACGTTGCTGCGACGCCGTCAGCCCGTGCCCCAGACGCCGCAGCGCTGGCAGCCCGGCGCGCGCCTCGGCGACGCGGGCCGCGGCGAGATCGGCGCGGATCTCGACCATCAGGGCATGCAGCGAGCGCAGCTGCGCGGCATCGGCGGGCGCGCCCGGATCACCGCCGCCACAGCCGGACAACAGCACGGCGAGCAGCAACGGCCAGCAGCGCCGGAGCGGCGCCATCACGGGAATCGGGGGATGAGCGAGGAGCTGTTGGCGATCCTGCTGCTCGCCGCGCTCGCCGGGCTTTGGGCCGATGGTCTGCGCGCCCGCGAGCGAGCACTTGTCCTGTGCGATCGCGGCTGCGCCCAGCGCGACCTGCAGCTGCTCGACCAGACGGTCGCGCTGCGCCGGATCGGATTGAGCTGGGGCGCCGGCGGGGTGCGACTGCGCCGGGTCTATCGCTTCGAGTTCAGCGAGGAAGGGACCGGACGGCGCAGCGGCTATCTGGTATTGCGCGGGATCGCGCTGGAGGAGCTGAGCTTCGGCCTGCCGGCGCGCAGCGAGGACGCCTGAACGCAAGTCGCGTTACTTGACGACCTTGAGGGTCGGGCCGCCCTTGCTCCTGGCCGGACGCGACGGCGCCTCATCGCGCGCACCCTCGCCACTCTCGACCGGACGCAGTGTCGGACCGCTCTCGACCGGGAGCTCGTCGTCGAGCAGCAGGTCCTCCTCGGGGGCATCGGGCTCCGGGAACACCATGCCCTGACCGTTCTCGCGGGTGAAGATGCCGATCACCGCCTCGGCCGGGATCAGCAGATCGCGGGCAACGCCACCGAAACGGGCGTTGAACTCGATCCACTCGTTGCCGATCAGCAGGTTACGGGTTGCCGAGGGCGAGATGTTGAGCACCAGGCGGCCATCCTCGGCGAACTCCGTGGGGACGCGCATGCCCGGGTAGCTGACGTCGACGACCAGGTGCGGGGTCATGTCGTTGTCGAGGATCCACTCGTGGATGGCGCGGATCAGATAGGGTTTGGTCGAGGTCATCATAGCGGTCTGGTGTTGGAGGTCTGGGCGATCCGGGAAGGCCTGGATCGGCGGCGCCTGACGCACGGAATGGTGTTCCGGCACACCGCACACGGCACTCACCGGCCAAGCCCGGACGAGACGCTCAGTGTAGCGACGCGCCCGGACCGCCTACAAGAGTAGCAGCCGCCGCCATGCCGGGGCGACTCGGGGACCGACGGTCGGCTCAGCCCGCTAGGCGGCCATTTCCTTCTCGGCGTCGCTGAGGCTCTGACGGAAGGCGTCGGTGGAGA
Organism: Marichromatium sp. AB31; assembly: GCF_003718685.1. Classification (NCBI taxonomy): domain Bacteria; kingdom Pseudomonadati; phylum Pseudomonadota; class Gammaproteobacteria; order Chromatiales; family Chromatiaceae; genus Marichromatium; species Marichromatium sp. AB31. Next base: position 285,254 of record NZ_RHFI01000002.1, read on the forward strand.
AGATCCGCTTCATGTAGGCGCGGATCGGCGCGCACTGCGCCGGGAGCTCGATGCCGAGACGCGGCAGACGCCACAGCAGCGGTGCCACGCAGCAGTCGACGATGGAGAACTCCTCGCTCATGAAGTAGGGATGGGCACCGAACACCGGGGCGGTCACGATCAGGCTCTCGAGCAGCTCCTTGCGAGCCTGCGCCGCTTCCTTCTGATCGCCCATGGCGATGCGCCGCATCAGCGCGTACCAGTCGCGGTCGATGCGATACATGAACAGACGCGCATTGGCCCGCGAGACCGGATCGACCGGCAGCAGCGGCGGATGCGGGAAACGTTCGTCGAGATACTCCATGATGATCTGCGACTCGTAGAGGCGCAGGTCACGATCGACCAGGGTCGGGACCGTACCATAGGGGTTGAAGTCCATGACCTCGTCGGGCAGATCGTGGGCGTCGACGTCGACCACGTCAACGCTGATTCCCTTCTCGGCGAGAACCATTCTCACCCGATGGCAATAAGGACAAACAGGATCCGAATATAGCGTCATCACAGCTCGTCTGCTCGCAGCCACTGCCATTCTTCCCTTCTCCAGCGCGTCGGCTGAGCCCGGCAGGGCTCCAAAGAGTCAAGACCGCCAGCCTACCCTGGCAGCGGCACCACCAGCCTCGCGCGAAAACCGCGCCATGCGCGCGCATCTACGCGACACCGTCATGTCGAGCCCGCACGCCTTGGCCATGCCTGGAGGGCGGACACCAACCCGGAGAGTATACTCTGACCCGGCTTTCACCGGGGTGTTTTTTCACCCACACCCCCTCGACAAGGCACCCCGGACATGCTAGGCCGACCCAAACGACGAGGCCCGTCACTCGCTAGAGTGACGGGCCTCGAGGGTCGCAGAGTTCAGCCTCGTGCGACCGGGCTCCACGAGTCAGCGACTAGTGGATGTCCTTCCAGTACTCCTTCTTCAGGAAGTAGGCGATGAGGAAGAACACGCCGAGGAACAGCAGGACATAGAGCCCCAGACGCTGACGCTCGAGCTTCATCGGCTCCCCGGCATAGGTCAGGAAGGCGGTGATGTCGCGCACCATGGTGTCGTACTCCTCGGTGGAGAGCGTGCCCTCCTCGACCAGCTCGACACCGACCGCGATCGCCTCGCCGCCGTCATGCGACTCGGACATCACCGGCTGCTGCACACCCTGCAGGCCGCCGAGCACGTGGGGCATGCCGACCAGCGGGAAGAGCACGTTGTTGACGCCGTAAGGACGGGTGTCGTCGACGTAGAAGCTCTTCAGGTAGGTGTAGACCCAGTCGGGCGAACGCCAGCGCGTCACCAGGGTGAGGTCCGGGATCGCGGTGCCGAACCACTTCTCGCCGTCCTCGGGACGCATCGAGTTGGTCATCAGGTCGCCCGGCTTGGCGTCACCGAAGATCAGGTTCTCGCGCAGCGAGATCTCGTCGATGCCCAGGTCCTCGGCCATGCGGTTGTAGCGCATGTACTGCAGCGAGTGACACCCCATGCAGTAGTTGACGAAGTACTTGGCACCGCGCTGCAGCGAGGCCTTGTCGTGCAGATCGATGTCGGCGTCTTCCAGATGCGCGCCCCCACCCGAGGCCAGCAGCGTGACCGGCGAGAGCAGCAGCAGGGTGGCGATGATCAGTTTTCTCATGAGGTCACCCTCTCAGGAACGGGCTTGGTCTTGTCCAGCGAGCTGTAGATCGGCATCAGCAGGAAGAAGGCGAAGTACAGCACCGTGAAGATCTGCGACAGCAACGTGGAGAGATCGGAGGCCGGGCGCATGCCGAGCCATGCCAGCACCACGAAGGTCACCGCGAAGATACCCAGGGCAGCCTTGAAGATCGGACCCTTGTAGCGGATCGACTTGACCGGGCTGCGGTCGAGCCAGGGCAGCAGGAACATGATCAGGATGGCGCCGAACATCACCACCACGCCGGGGAACTGCGAACCCCACATCGGCGGCACTGCGCGCAGCATCGCGTAGTAGGGGGTGAAGTACCACACCGGAGCGATGTGCGCCGGGGTCTGCAGCGGGTTGGCCGGCTGGAAGTTCGGCGCTTCCAGGAACAGCCCGCCCATGGTCGGGGCATAGAACACCACCAGCGAGAACAGCGCGAGGAAGATGGCAACGCCGACCAGATCCTTGACCGTGTAGTAGGGGTGGAAGGGGATGCCGTCGGCCGGGGCGTTCTTGTCCCAGCGGTTGCCCTTGGGGCCCTTCTTGATCTCGATGCCGTCCGGGTTGCTGGAGCCGACGTGATGCAGCGCGACGATGTGCAGGAACACCAGCGCGGCGAGCACGAAGGGCAGCAGGAAGTGGAAGGCGAAGAAGCGGTTGAGGGTGGCGTCGGAGATCACATAGTCACCACGCACCCAGACCGAGAGGTCCTCGCCGATGCCGGGCACGGCGGCGAAGAGGTTGACGATGACCTGCGCGCCCCAATAGGACATCTGGCCCCAGGGCAGCAGATAACCGAAGAAGGCGGTCGCCATCATCACCAGGTAGAGCACCAGGCCGATCATCCACAGCAGCTCGCGCGGCTTGCGGTAGGACCCCCACATCAGCCCGCGGAACATGTGCAGGTAGATGAGGATGAAGAAGGCCGAGGCACCGGTGGAGTGCATGTAACGAATCAGCCAGCCCCAGTCGACATCACGCATGATGTACTCGATCGAGGCAAAGGCCTCGGTCGCGGCAGGCTTGTAGCTCATTGCCAGCCAGATGCCGGTGAGGATCTGGATCACCAGGGTGAGCAGCGCCAGCGAGCCGAAGATGGACCAGAAGCCCATGTTCTTCGGCGCATAGTACTCGGCGACGTGCGCGCGCCAGGTCTTGGCCAGCGGGAAGCGCTGGTTCAGCCAGTCGAGGTTTTCAGTCTTTTCCGCACTCATCAGGCAGCTCCTCCATCCTCACCGATCAGGATGGTGGTGTCGTTGAGGTAGGTGTGCTTGGGGATGACCAGGTTGGTCGGGGCCGGCACACCCTTGAAGACGCGTGCCGCGAGGTCGAAGCGCGAGCCGTGGCAGGGACAGTGGAAGCCACCCTTCCAGTCGGCGCCGAGATCTTCCGGGGCGAACTCGGGGCGGTAGGTCGGCGAGCAGCCGAGGTGGGTACAGATGCCGATGGCGACCAGATACTCGGGCTTGATCGAGCGGGTCGGGTTCTGGCAGTACTCGGGCTGCTGCGGCACTTCGGAGCCCGGATCGACCAGCTTGGGATCGTTGCTCGCCAGTGCCTCGAGCATCTTCGGCGTGCGGTGCACCACCCACACCGGCTTGCCGCGCCACTTGACGCGCAGCAGTGCACCGGGCTCAAGCTTGCTGACATCGGCCTCGACCGGCGCACCCGCGGCCCGGGCGCGCGCGCTCGGGTTCATGGATGAGACGAACGGGACGAGAGCGAAGCCGGCACCGACGGCACCGACCGCGCTGGTCGCAGCGACGAGTACTCGTCGCCTCAGTTTGTTCACGCCTTGCGCGCTCATAGGCTAGCTACCCCCGACTGGTGCGGAGGCTGCCGACGGCATTCAGGCAGACACCACACGCAGATTGGACGAAAGGTTTAGATGGAAGATAAGAATATGACGATTGGCTACAGAACCGACCGCGCATTTTCCTTGATCTTGACGCGACGGGTCAAGAAAAACTCGGAAAAAGCACCATTTTACCACATTAACCACACCAGGCACTCAGGCCGGGTTGGCGATCTCAATGAATTGATGGCGCAATCCGAAGTGTTCGGCGACCCGTGTACCGAGCGCCTGGACACCATAACGCTCGGTCGCATGATGTCCCGCAGCCAGGTACGAGAGCCCGAGTTCGCGAGCCAGATGGGTGGTCTGCTCCGAGATCTCTCCGCTCAGAAACAGATCGACCCCCAAGTCGGCCGCCAGTTCAATGTGGCCCTGCCCTCCGCCGCTGCACCAGGCCACGCGCTCGACCGCTCGAGCGTGCTCGCCGACCAGTAACGGCACACGCCCGAGGCGCTCGGCCACCTGCGCGGCGACGGCCTCGGGGGCCTGCGCCGCGGCCAGTCGACCGGTCCACAGCAAGCCTCCACCAACGGACGCCGGCGCCGCGTCGAGGATGCCGAGTTCACGCCCCAGGGTGGCATTGTTGCCCACCTCGGGATGGGCATCGAGCGGCAGATGATAGGCGATCAGGCTCATCCCCGCCTTGAGCAGCGTCCTTGCACGTCGCCCCTTGATCCCGGTCAGACAGGGCGGCTCGTTCTTCCAGAACCAACCGTGATGGACCAGGATGGCGTCGGCATCGAGGTCGCAGGCGGCCTCGATCAACGCTGCACTGGCGGTCACCCCGCTCACCAGGAGGGCGATCTCGCGCTCCCCCTCGGCCTGCAAACCATTGGGACAGTAGTCGGCAAAGGCCGACGCATCGAGCAACTGATCGCAGAAAGCGACCAGTTCGTGCGGCTGGCACATGACGCTTACCTCTGAGAGTCGATCCTGAGACGGCGCGCATCGGCATCATCCACGCGCAACGCGATCCCGACAGCCGGCAGGCCACCTGTCGGACGATCCTGTCACAGACTGACAGGCACGCTCGCGGGCAGGCCTCGTGGCGTCGCTGAAACGAACGCCCCGGGAACGGCAGGGACAAGGGACCCGCAAACCATAACATCCATCGGTTAGCTTCGGCGTATTTTTTGCTCTTCTACTCGCTGATCCGGCGCGTTAGCATGCCGGGGACAGGCGCCGACCGACGGCACACGAAAAGAGCATGATGATTGCTTTGATCGTCGCGGCAGCTCACAACAACATGCTGGAGACCCGGCATCGGATGCCGTGGACCGACAGCGCACTAGTCCGGTAGCGATGCACGCACAGGTTCCCCGCTCCCCCGCCGAGCACGTCGCCCCCCAGCCACGCTTCAGCGGTGGTTATCGCAAGCTCAACACCCTCACCGGTCTGGTGCTCAACGTTCTGGTGGGCACCCTGCTGCTGATCTGCACCGCACCGCTGTTCGTGCTGATCCCGATCGCCATCAAGCTCGCCGACGGCGGTCCGGTGTTCTACTCCAGCATCCGCCTCGGGCGTCACAAGCGCCCCTTCGCGATGTACAAGTTCCGCACCCTCAAGCCCGATGCCGACCGCATCATCGGCGCCACCCTGCTCGGACGCGGACAACGGCTCGAGACCCCGATCGGGCACTTCCTGCGCGAGACCCGGATCGACGAGCTGCCGCAGCTCATCAACGTCATCAAGGGCGACATGGACCTGATCGGACCACGCCCCGAGCGCCCGGAGATCTACGAGCGTCTGTGTCGCGACATCCCCGGCTACGACCTGCGCTTCCAGACCCGTCCCGGGTTGATCGGCTACGCCCAGCTGTTCACCCCGCACGGCAGTCCCAAGCGTATCCGCTCGCTGATCGACAGCTTCTACCTGATCCGCAACCAGCGCATCGGCAACGACCTGCAACTGCTGGCCTATGCGCTGTGGGCGCTCGGCCTGAGGTTCCTGCGTACCCTGCTCGCCGCGCTCGGACAACGACTACGGCGCAAGCGCGTACGCGACGAACGGCGCCTCCGCGAACGCATCGCACCGGACAACGGTCGGGTGTGGCTCGAAAACAACGAGGAGCACGCCTGTGCCTGCACGCTCGTCGATCTCAACGACGAGGCCGTGCTGATCCGCTGCCCGCCAGGGCACCAGCCCCCAGCCCGGCTCGTGCGGCTGCGACTCGAACGCCAGGCCAGCCATCCCGGCGGCGGCGTGAAAAAGCGCCGGATCGTGCGGTGCGAGGCCCAGCTGACCATGCAGCGCCCCAGCCCCGGACTGGAGGGCTATCATGACTATGTCTTGCAGATCCGACCGGCGACGCCACTGAACGCCTTCAAGCTCCAAAAATACTTCCTGCTCTCCAGCCTCTGTTAAATTGGGGCATCGACCTCCAGTCGAGTCCGGCAGGTACCCCACTGCGGTCCACGGACAGCAGACGCACCTCTTGGAGATGGACGCATCCATGACACCCCCGCATTCACCGTTGAGCGTTGACTCCATCACCCCTGACGAACGCTCATCGTCCAGCGCAGACAGGGCGCGACCCTCGCCCCAGGACGGACCCGAGACGAACGCCCCGACCAGGGAAGCACCCGGCGCACAGCGGCCATCGGCCCCGGCGAGCGAGGACGGCGGGCGCGCCGCGGAGGGCCTGGACGTCCCCCGCCAGGACAGCGTCGCCGCCACCCCGACATCAACGCTGGTCGAGGAGCGCGCAGCCACGAGCACGCCGATGGCGCCGGCAAGCGAGACGATCGCCCCCCCCGCGACGCCTGTCGAGTCCGCGCCCAGCCCCTCGCCCCACGTCCAGCCCGGTCGACTCTACCTGGCCACCCGCACACTGCCCCAGCCGGTCGATGACCCGCGCCCGTGGTATCTCTTCGTCGCCATCGACCAGGCCACCCGCTGGCTGTTCGTGCGCGTCACCCACGAGCTCAGCCCGGCCGCGACCCGCGCCTTTCTCAAGACACTGCTCAAGACCTGTCCGATCCTGGTGCGCGAGCTGATCACCATCACCCCGTCCGACCAGAGCGACGGCGGGGCCATGCTGCCCGACACCGAGGCGCTCGCCCAGCTGTGCGAGAGCCTCGACATCGCCCATCATCAGGAGACCGCCGAGCCGGTCAGCGCGACGACCCTGCTGCACGGCTTCGACACCCTGCTCGAGGCCCGTCTCGACAGCGCCGAGGAGAGGCTCGAGGCCCAGCCGCTCAAGCGGGCGCTGCGCCAGGTAGCGCGCGACTACAACCACCATCAGCCACAGCCGATCCTCGGCGACCACACCCCGATCCAGGCGCTCGGCAAGTGGTATGCCGAGTCCCCGGAAAGCTTCGTCGCCCATCAGCAGCGGCTCTCGGCCTCCACCCTCGCACACACCGAGCACAGCAGAACCGAGGACCACGACGCACCGCCGTCACGACCGCCGGACACGCCGGCCCCGAACACGCCGGCGCCGGACAACGCCCAGGCGCTCGACCCGCTGCAGCTTGCGCGCACCCTCAACCGCAACACGGCCGCCTCGAGCCTGATCCGGCTGCGCCAGCAGCCACCGCTCGGCTCGCTGCTGGTGAGCAGCTGCAACGACGGCGCCGGCAAGACCACGGTGGCGCTGCAACTGGCCTATGCCGGGGTCCAGGACATCGGCCTGCGAGTGCTGCTGGTCGACGCCAACCCCACTCACCCACACCTGGCGAGCCTGTTCGAGACCGACGAGGGTCCCGGGCTGTGCGAGTTCTGCGCCGGGCGGGCCCAGACCGACGAGGTCATCCGCCCCACCGACACCCCGGGGCTCGACCTGGTCACCCTGGGACTCCATCAGCGTGACATGCTGGTACGCCAGGACCCGCAGCGCCTGCGCGCCCGTCTCGACGCATTGCGCGGCGCCGGCGCCGAGCGCTACGATCTGCTGCTGATCGACGGACCCAGCAGCCTCGGCGAGCAGGACCTGACCATCGGCGCCACTGCCTTCGACGGCGTGATCCTGGTGATCGAGAGCGAGCGCACCCGCTGGGAGGTGATGCAGTACACCCAGGATCGGCTGCAATCGGCCGGGGCGCGGCTGCTCGGCGCGGTGCTGAACAAGCGCAAGTACTACATCCCCAGGGGGCTGTATGCCTGAGTCCAGATCCCGATCCCGGCCGACGCCGGCCTTGCCGGTCCTCGTCCTCGCGTTGCTGGTGCTGCTCGTCGGTTGCGCCCAGCAGCAGACCGTACTCGAGGTCGACGAGGAGGTCGTGGTCGCGCGTCAGTCCTTCTCCTTCACCGAGGGCGAGAAGTTCGACCTGATGCCGAAGTACACCGTCTCGCCCGGCGACACCCTCGACGTGCTGTTCCAGATCCGCACCTGGCTGGAGAAGGACACCTTCAACATCTCGGTCGATCACACCGTCGCGGTCAAGTTCATCTACACCCCCGAGCTCAACGAGGAGCAGCTGGTCCGCCCCAACGGCATGATCAGCCTGCCCTACATCGGCGAGTACTATGTCGTCGGCAAGACCCCGAAGCAGGTCGAGCAGGAGCTCAAAAAGGCCTATGCCGGCATCCTCAAGGACCCCGAGATCTACGTCCAGGTGCCCGAGTTCCAGTCCGCCATCAAGGAGCTCAAGCGCGATCTGCACACCGCCCCGCGCGGACTCAGCCGGCTGGTCACGGTTCGCCCCGACGGCTATGTCACCTTCCCGATGGTCGGCGAGGTGATGGCCGCCGGTCGCACCATCGAGGCGCTCAACACCGAGCTCAATCGCGACTACGAACAGCTCATCTCCGGGCTGCACGTCGACCTCTTCCTCGAGCGCCACTCAGGCTCGCTGGTCTATGTGCTCGGCGCGGTCAACGAGCCGGGCGCCTTCACCATCGTCAAGCCGATCTCGGTGGCGCAGGCGCTGGCACTGGCCGGCAGCTACAACGACGATGCCCAGCTCGACTCGGTGATCGTCGCCCGTCATCATCAGGGCAAGGTGATCGCCACCCGTATCGATCTCAGCCGCTCCGGCGCGCTCGGCGGGCGCAAGCCGATGTTCTATCTGATGCCCGACGATCTGGTGTTCGTGCCGCGCACCCGCATCAGCGAGGCCGCGCAGATCGCCCGACAGGTGAGCGAGGCGCTGATGTTCCGTGGCTGGCACATCACCGTCGAGAGCGTCTCGATCGACGAACTCTGACCAGGACAAGCTGACGTGGAACGTCCCCACCTTCGTACCGAGAACTATCTGCGCGAACTGCTGCAGATCTATTTCGCCCAGCAGCGACTGATCCTGCTCACCACCCTGGCGGTGTTTCTCGCCGCCGCGGCGATCGCCTTCCTCGCCCCGCCGATCTACTCGGCGCAGGGCGCGATCCTGCTGCGCGCCAGCGAACTCCAGCGCAGCCCGCAGTCGCTCGAGGAGACCGAGGTCCGCTCGTTCAAGGTCAGCGAGGAGGACCTGCGCTCCGAGCGTGAGCTGCTGCGCTCGCCGGCGGTTCAGCAAGGGGCCATCGCCCGACTCAAGGAGAGCCACCCCGAGCTCGGCGCCACGCTCGACTGGCACCGCGTGCGCAACCGACTGCAGATCGAGCTGGTGCCCGACTCGCGGGTGATCAACGTCGAGTTCCAGCATGCCGACGCCACTGCGGCGGTGGTCATCCTCGACGCCATCCTCGCCGCCTATATCGAGCGGCGCGCCGAGATCCTCTACCCCGAGGGCACGGTCGACTTCTTCGTCAACCAGGTCGAGCGCTTCCGCGACCAGATCAGCACCACCGAGCAGGCGCTGATCGAGCTGGCCAACACCACCGGCACCCCCGACCCGACCAAGGAGATCGAGCTCAACCTGCTGATCAAGCAGAACGTCGAGGAGCGCCTGCTCGATCTCGACACCCGCGCCGTAACCCTGCGCGAACAGCTCGAGCACCTCGATCGCACCCTCGCCACCGACCAGCTGCGCAACTACGCCTTCATCACCAACCAGACCGTCGCCGAGATCGCCGCGCGGATCATCGACCTGCGCATCGAGCGCGGCCGCACCGCGCGCCACTACGAGCCCGACGCCCACGCGGTTGCGGCGATCGACACCCAGATCGCCACCACCATGGAGCAGCTCAAGCAGGAGGTGGCCGACTATCGCGACCAGCTCGACAGCGAGTTCGCCGCACTGCGTGAGCAACAGCTGATCCTGCAGCGCCGCCTCGCCGAGATCGAGGCGCGCAACCTCGAGCTGCAGCGCCAGGGCATCGAGAGCGACCGGCTGAGCCGCGAGGCCGAGCTGCTGCGCCAGTCCTTCGGCACCTTCTTCAAGCGTCGCGAGGAGGCCGAGATCAACGCCGGGGTCGACTCCACCCTGTCGCTGTTCTTCGTCAGCATCCTCAGCCCTGCCTTCTCCACCGGCCAACCGGTCTTCCCCAACCGCCCGGTGTTGCTGGTGATCGGGCTGCTCGCCGGCTTCGTCACCGGCTTCAGCCTGGGCTTCGTGCGCGAGTTCTTCGACCACACCTTCAAGACCGCGCGCGATGTCGAGCAGTTCTCCGGCCTGCCGCTGCTGTTCTCGATCCCGGCGGTCAACGCACCGTCTCCCGAGCCATCGCAACCGCCACCGCGCTAGCCCGCGATGGAGCCACGCCGCGCCGACTTCAGCACCACCCTGACCCGCTATCTCTCGAGCAAGATCACTCGCCAGTTGATCGGCGCCATCACCGCCTTCCTCAGACCCCGACTGCTCACCCCCGAGCTGTTCGGGGTCTGGACCCTGCTCAAGCTGGTCCCGCAATACGCCAGCTACGCCCATCTCGGCGCGCGTACCACGCTGCGCGTCTACTACCCCTGGCACCTCGCCCGGGGCGAGGGCGAACGCGCCGAGTCGCTGGTCTCCGGGGCCATCCTCACCACCCTGCTGCTCGACCTCCTGGTGGCCGGCGCGCTGATACTGATCGCACTGCGCGGCGGCCAGGGCGAGGCATTGCGTCTGGGGCTGACGGCAATGGCTGGTGTGGTGCTGCTCCAGGCCTGGCACCACACCGCCTTCGCCGCGCTCAAGGCGCGTCACCGTTTCGACCTGATCGGTCGCGCCAACTATCTCGAGTCCGCGCTGCTGCTGGCCACTACCCTGGCGCTGCTGCCCACACTCGGTTTTCCCGGGTTGCTGCTGTCGCTGCTGATCACCGAGGCTGCGGTCGGGGTGCTGCTCTGGCAGCAGGCCGGGATCGTCCCACGCTGGCCGGCGCGACCACTCCGGCTCGGCGGCGAGATGATCCGGCGTGGCTGGCCGATCATGAGTCTGGAGCTGGCGATGATGCTGGTGGTCACCGCCGATCGGGTGATGGCCTGGGTGCTGCTCGGCGCCGGTGCACTCGGTCACTACGGGGTGGCGGTGATGATCGTCGGCTTCCTCCGCAACATCCCCGGCACCGCCCGCGAGATCCTCGAGCCGCGGCTGATGGGCGAACTCGCCGACGCCGACCGCAACCAGCTGCTGCGCGAACATCTGCTGCGCCCGGCGCTCAACGCCATCTTCCTGATGCCGCTGCTGATCGGCCCGGTGGCCCTCGCCACCCCGCTGGCGATCGACTGGCTGCTGCCGCGCTACCAGGCGGCGATCGTCCCCACCCAGATCCTCGCCTGCGGGATCCACTTCCTCGCCCTCGCGTTGGTGCTGCGCAGCCTGGTGGTCGCCTTCGAGCAGCAGCGTCGTGCCGCGTTGCTGGTCCCAGTGGTGCTCGTCGGCGAGGGCATGAGCGCTTGGCTGGCAGTGCGCCTGGGCTGGGGACTGCCCGGCATCGCCGGCGCGAGCGTGCTGGGGTTCGCGCTGCTGTTCATGCTGTTTCGGCGCACGCTGCGCCCACAGCTCGACCACCTCGAGCGCCGTCAGCTCGACTGGATCTGGCCGCTGTTCGCCCTCAACGGCGCGCTGATCTGGGCGCTGTCGCTGCTACCCTTGGGGCATGGCCCGGTGGCGACGGCGCTGCGCATCCTCGTCCACGTCGCCCTGTTCCTGCTGCTCCACCGGCTCGCGCGCACCCGGCTCGCGCTGCTCTCGCCGCTGCCCTGGCGACGGCTGTTGCGGCTCAGGCGCTGATCCACCGAACCCGAGAGGGAGCCCCATGTCACGCCTCGTCCATCGCCTGCTGCTGGCATCCGTGCTGCTCGTCCCCGCCCTGCCCCGGGCCGCGCCACCGCCCGACATGGAGCGCCTCGCCGCCGGTCCCTGGATCGCGCGCGCGCGACTTGCCGAACTGCCGACCACGGGCGCGGCCTGGGAGGCGGTGCGCGAAGATGCCGAGCGTCTGGTGCCCGACCCCGACCTCTCCGATCAGAACGACCCGAGCAACGTGCGGGTCTTCGCCAAGGCGCTGGTCCATGCCCGCACCGGCGACCTGCTGATGGCCGCGGCGGTGCGCCGCGCCTGTCTCGACATCATCGGCACCGAATACGGCGCCAGCTCGCTCGCGCTCGGGCGCGAACTGATGGCCTATGTTCTCGCCGCCGACCTGGTCGGCCTCCCCCCGGAGCAAGACGCGCTGTTTCGCGACTGGCTGGCACGGGTGCGTGACACCCCGATGTCGGAGGGACGGACCCTGCGCCAGACCCACGAGCGTCGTCCCAATGGCTGGGGCACCTATGCCGGCGCCACCCGGCTGGCGATCGCCGTCTATCTCGACGAGCCCGAGGAGATCGCTGAGGTCGCGCGCATCTTCCGCGGCTGGCTCGGCGACCGCGCCGCCTACGCCGACTTCCGCTACGGCGACCTCGACTGGCAGGCCGATCCGCGCCGCCCGGTCGGCATCAATCCCTCGGGCGCGCAGCGCGCGGGCCACAGCATCGACGGCGCGATCGCCGAGGGGCTGAGACGCAGCGGCCCCTTCGACTGGCCGCCGCCGCACGAGAACTACATCTACTCCACCCTGCAGGGCGCGCTGGCCCAGGCGGTGATCCTCGAGCGCGCCGGCTACGACGTCTTCGCCTGGCAGGACCAGGCCCTGCTGCGCGCCTTCGAGTGGCTGCACCAGCAGGCCGACTTCCCCGCCGAGGGCGACGACACCTGGCAGCCGCACCTGATCAATCATTTCTATCACCGCGACTTCCCCGCCCCGGTGCCGAGCCGCCCGGGCAAGAACATCGGCTATACCGACTGGACCCACGCCGACTGGGCGCCGAGCGACTAGCCGGGTGAGGCGGCCAACGCGGCATGGAGCCGCGCGGCGTTGTCGGACAGATCGAACTCGGCGAGCACCCGCGCGCGCCCGGCGCGTGCCAGCGCGCGCGCCTCCGCTGGATGATCGGCCACCCGGGCCAGAGTCGCGGCGATCGCAGCCGGCTCGCCCGGCGCGGCCAGCAAGCCGGTGCGCCCGTGCTCGACCAGTTCGGGGATCCCCGAGAGCCGGCTGGCCACCACCGGGCGCTCGACGGCCAGCGCCTCCATCAGCGACACCGGGATGCCCTCGCGCCGCCCCCGGGCGTCCTGCACGCTGGTCAGCGCCACCACGTCGCAGTCGCGCAGACAGGCGGTAACCTCGGGCCGGGTGAGCTGGCCGAGGAAACGGACGCGCGGGGCGATCCCCAGCGCCCGGCACTCGGCCTCCAGCTCGGCACGCAGCCGACCATCGCCGACCAGGGTCAGGGTCCAGTCCCGCCCCTCGGCCGCAAGCTGGGCGCAGGCCCGCAGCAGATGGACATGCCCCTTGACCCGGCGCAGCGAGGCGACGCAGAGGATGTGTAGCACCCCGTCGCCGGCATCGGCGCGCGGTGGCAGCGGGGCGAAGGCGCCGGTGTCGATACCGCAGTGGATCACCCGCAGCCGCTCGGCCCAGCGCGCGCCCACCCGCGCCAGGGTGAAGTCGCGGTTGTAGCGCGAGATCATCACCGCGAAGTCGGCACGACGCAGCTTCTCGGCGAGCATGGTCTGATCGACGTGGAGATCGCTGCCGTGCGCGGTGAAGCTGTAGCGCACCCCGGTGAGCCGGTGCGCGATCCAGGCGGCGAGCGTCGGATGGGTACAGAAGTGCGCGTGCAGCCGACCGATGCCGCGACGCTCGGCCTCGCGGGCGATATAGACCGACTTGAGGAAGATCCCGGCCGCGCCCAGGGTGAAATTGCGGCTGGGTGCGACCCGCGCGAAGGTCTCGATCAGGGTGCGCAGATAGCGCCAGGGGTGGCGCGCCGCCAGCGCCAGGTTGGCGCGCAGGATCGGCCCCGAGACGAAGCGGCTGTAGACCACCTCGGCGCGCAGGTGCGCCAGCTGCGGATGGGTGGCGCGCGGGCGCTCGCGCAGCAGCGGAAAGAGGGTGATCTCGGCGCCCAGCGCCTCCAGCGCGAGCATCTCGTCGAGCACGAAGGTCTCGGTGAAGGTGGGGAAGCGCGAGACCAGATAGCCGACCCTCACCATTGGGTCACCCGCCGCCCGCGCAGGAAGTCGTACCAGCCCATCGCGATCCCGGCGTTGACGCACAGCGCCCAGGGGGCGAGCGTCAGCACCCGCGGCCAGCGCCCGGGGTCACGATCGAGCCCGAGCGCCGCGACCAGCCCGAGCGCGCCCCCGAGCCCGCCCAGCGCCGCCAGCGCCAGCACCAGCCAGCCGCCGCCGTCGTGCAGCGCCAGCGCGAGCAGCGCCGCGAGCCCCAGCACCAGCGCCAGCGGAAAGGCGCGGCGCAACACCTTGTGCGCGATCAGCGCCAGCGCATAACGACCGTGGCGTCTTACCGAGAGCGCCTGCGGACAGTGGCGCAGCGCGTTGAGCCCGCGACAGACGATGCGCCGCTGACGCGCGAACACCCGGCGCAGGGTGCGCGCCGGCGGCGGCATCAGCGCCACCGCCTCGGGCACGAAGACGAAGCGCCGCCCGGCGCCGACGGCGCACAGCCCGACGAAGAGGTCGTCGACCACGCCTGCCGGGATCGGTCGGAACAGTACGCGCCGGATCGCCAGCAGGGTGCCGTTGCTCGCGGTGATCGAGCCCAGCCGGGCCATCTCGCGCGCCTTGAGCCGGCTCTCGTGGTCCCAGTAACGCGCCTGCATCAGCCCGTCCTCACGATCGACCGCGACACGCGCGCAGGCGGCGCCGACATCGGCCTCGGCGAAGACCGCGACCATCGCCGCCAGCGCACCGGGGGCGAGTCGGGCGTCGAGATCGGAGAACAGCAGCAACTCGCCCGCGCTCGCCGCGACCGCGGCGTTGAGCGCGCCGTACTTGCCGCGACGCGGGTTGCGGAGCACCCGGCAATCGACCCCGGGCAGGTCGGGGAGTACTGGCAGGTCGGCGACCGGACCGTCGAGCGAGAGGATCAGCTCCAGCCGACCCGGACCCCAGCGCTGACCACGCAGCGAGTCGAGCTTGGCCGCGAGCGCCGCGCCCGAGCCGTGCACCGGGACGATCAGCGACACCGTCCCCGGCAATCCGCCGCCCAGCCTCGCGCCCGGCTCACGCTCGGGCAGCAGGGTCAGCAGCGCGGGCAGCGCCAGTAGCGCAGCGATGGCTATGGCGGCAGCGACAGACAGCAGGATGACGAGCGACACCGTCACCCCGTCCCCTCGTCCGCGACGCTGAGCGCGAAGCGCAGCCACAGCTGCGATACCCCGAGCGAGAGCAACATGTACTTCTGGAACACGTCGCTGAACATCGCCATGTAGAGCAACAGGAAGAGGAAGGCGAGCAGATAGTGCAACACCTGCGCGGCATGATAGGGATCACCGCGCGCCAGCAACAGCCGACGCGCCAGCCAGAGGTTGCGCGCCGCCACCGCCAGCAGGCCGAGAAAGCAGATCAACCCCAGCACCCCGGTGCCGACCACCACCTCGAGATAGGTGTTGTGGGCAAAGCGACGATTGGTCGCGCCCTCGCGATCGAAACGCTGCGCCCAGTCGGTCTTGGCATAGAGTTCGCGGAAGGTGCCCGGGCCGTGCCCGATCAGCGGGCGCTGCTCGAAGGCATCGCCGGCCACCACCAGATAGGAGGCACGACGGTTGATCGAGCGGTCGGTGTCCGAGGCGGTGAGCGTCGCCTGACGCTCCCAGTAACCCTGCGGCACCAGCAGCAACGCCACCAGCAACGCCATCGCCCCGCCGGCGAACAGCAGCCCGAGATGACGCGGACGCAGTCCGCGCGCATTGACCACCAGCAGCGTCGCCAGCAACAGCGCCGTCACCAGCCCGCCGCTGCGCGAGAAGCTCACCACCATGGCACCGAGGTTGATCGCCAGCAGCACCAGCGCCGCCAGCCGGACCAGTGGCCGACGGCCATGGGCCAGCCAGAACACCACGAAGGGCAACACGAAGATGATCAGCATCGCCAGATTGTTGGGGTCGCTGGTCACGCCGGTGCTGCGGGTGAAGTCGTCACCCACCTCGATCGCGAACCAGGACACACCGAACAGATAGCCGATCAGCGCGAACATCGAGCCGAGCGAGACCGAAGCGACGATCACCACCGGCAGCTGTCGCACCAGCGCGTGGGCATCGAGAAAGACCAGTACCAGGGCGAAGAAGGCCATCGCCACCAGGGTCAGCACCACCTGCTGACCGGCCTCCAGCGGATAGGCCGACCACAGCGTGGAGAACAGACTGACGGCGAGAAACAGCCCCCACCAGGGCCACAGATTGGAGCGCAGCAGGCCGACGGCCTGCTGCTCGCGAAGCAATCGCAACGCCAGCACCACGAGCAACACCAGCGCCAGTACCCAGTGGATCTTGACGTCTGCGAGCGGACCGCCGAGTTGGCGGAAGTTACCGAAGGGGATCAGGAAGACGATCGCGTAAAGCCCCCAGCTCGGCGCCCGCCCGAGCAGCACCAGGGCACCGAGGGCAACCCCCGGGAGCAGCGCGAGCGCAGGCCAGGGGGTCCACAGCGGCAGCAGGGTCGCGACCACCATCAGCACGATGAAACCGCCCCACAGCGGGTTGGCGGCGGCTCTACTCGATTGTCTCATCTCAGCCTGCCCGAGGCGTTCGTCCAGACCCGCCGCCCGGCAAGGCCGGCGTCATGGTCAGTCACGCCCTGATGTATGCTGCAACCAGTTTGTCGTGGATGTACTCGCATGACCAATCTCGAACTCGAGCTGCACCGACTGGTCCATGTTCGGCTGCAGCAGCTTTCCACAAGCCATGTCGCCGTGGTGTGCAAGCGGCTCGGTCACTTCCGGACCGAGCCCACCGGACGTGCACCCGACGTCCTCTGCGCGCCGCTGCCGGAGAGCGCCGCCATGCTGCGCGAGCGTACCCCGCGGGTCGCTCCTCAACAGGTCTCCACGGTCTGCTTCGAGGGGCGGCGCGTCCTACTCTACAGCCATCGCGGCCATCCCGACCTGATCCTCGACCCGGGCACCCCGGTGCGTATCCTGGTCTCGCGCCGCGCCGGGGCCACCAAGCGCTTCTACAACGCGCTGCTGTTCGCCATCCATCTTAGCGCGACCCGGCGCGGCGGGCTGCTGCTCCATGCCGCGGCGTTGCGCGACCCACACGGTCGCACTGCACTCGTGCTCGGCCCCAGACGCAGCCGCAAGACCCACCTGACACTGGAGCTGCTCAATCGCGGCTGGGACTATCTCGCCGATGACAAGCTGCTGCTGCACCAGGGGCGGGCACACCTGTTCGAACACCGTTTGGTCATCCGCCGCCATCATCTCAGCGCCCTGCCCTGGCTGGCGGAGCGTCTGAACGGCCCCGACGCACCGCGAACGATCCGCTCGCAGCCGCTGCGGCTGCTGCTCGAACGGCTGCAGCATATCGCCGCGTACACGATCAGCGACAAGCTGCAACCGCTGCTGCAACCCCTGATCAACCCCGCTTTCCCCCAGGAACTGACCAGACACCTGCCAAGCGCGCGGATCCTCTCCAGCGCCCGGCCCGATGCACTTTTCGTACTGACTCCCGCAGAACGACAGGGCTGCACACCGCTCGAAGCGACGCGCCTGTTGTGTCAGCTGGTCGCCATCGAGCGGCTCTATCTGGGGGGCATGGGGCCGCTCGAGGCGATGAGCGACTACGCACATCCCGACCCGGACAGTGCCGATCTGACCACGCTGCTCGAGCGCAACCTCACGGGCGTCCCCGGGTTCAGCCTCGCGGTCACGGAACAGGCCAGTGCGGCGGAACTCGCCGAGCCACTGGTACGACAACTCGCCGACCTCGAGCCTCGGACCTCCTCGCCATGTCCGGCCTGACGCTGAATATCGACCCGGCACAGCGGCTACACCCACTCACACCCCGAGAGCCGCTGCTCACCGCTCCCGGCGTGTCACTCGAGCTCGACCCGACGGCGAGCGAGCCGGCGCGCAGCTGGGAGGATCATCGCACACTGGTATTGCTCGACGGCTGGATCGAGGGCTGCGACCACGCACCGCCACGACGCCTGATCGAGGCACTGCTCGACGAGGACTGGGCGGCGGCCGGCGCAACGTTGGAGACGCTCGACGGCGACTTCGTGTTGCTGATCCACGACAAGGCGAGCGAGCGCTGGCTGATCGTCAACGACCTGCTGGCACGCCGCCCGCTCTATCTGCTCGAGCGCCCCGGCGCCATCCTCGTCAGCCGAGACATCGCCCGCACCGTCGCCGCCGACCCCGATCGCACCACCGACCCGCTGGGCGCCGCCGAGATGCTGCTGTTCGGTCACGGTCTGGGCGAGCGCACGCCGTGGCGCGCCATCGCCCTGCTCGCCCCGGCGACGCTGCTGCGGATCGACGCCGAGGCCAACACCGAGCGCCGCACCCTGGCGCGACTCAGCGTCGAGACGCCGCACAGCGACGCGAGCCTGAACCAACAGGCCGCGGTACTCGCCGATCACTTCATCACCGCCTGTGAGCAACTGAGCAGACGCGCCGACACGCCGGTGCTGGCGCTCAGCGGCGGGCTCGACTCGCGCACGGTGGCCGCCGGTCTCGCCGCCACCGGCACCCCCTTCAGCTGCGCGAGCATGGCGCGCGTCGGCTGGTATGCCGCGAGCGAACAACGGCTCGCCGCGACGGTCGCGCAACACCTCGATCGCCCCTGGCACTGCTTCGAGGTACCGCCCAGCACCGGCGCCGACTATCTGCGACTGTTGCAGATCAAGCAGGGACTCAACGACCTCGATCTCGCCTTCCACCTGCCCTTCTTCGATCACCTCCGCGCGCGCTACGGCAGCACGATGAGCTATGTCACCGGCGACGGCGGCGACAAGCTGCTGCCCGACCTCGGCGCCGGGCTGGCGCTGCGCGACGCGCGCGCGGCCTGTGACTACATCGTGGCGCGCCGCGGACGCTTCACCCTCGATCAGTGCGCCGCCCTGACGGGACTGGAGCGTGCGGACCTGGAGCGCGCCCTGCGCGCGCACTTCGCCGCCTATCCAGAGGACGAGGGCAACGCCCTCCATGCCCGCTTCCTCATCCACGAGCGCGCCCGGCGCTGGCTGTTCGAGGGCGAGGACCGCAACCGTCACTGGTTCCCCAGCCTCACCCCCTTCTACTCACTGCCCTTCCTGCGCGCCGCCCTCGCCGCGCCGCGCGCGCTCAAGCGCGACTACCGGCTCTATCGCGCCCTGCTCGAACGGCTCGACCCGACGCTGGCCGCTCTACCCCGCGCCGGGGTCCCGGGGGCGCTGGGCTCGCCACGTTTTCTCATCCATCACCGCCTCGAGACGCTGGCCAAGGCGCACCCGCGACCGGCGCGCAGGCTCCAGCAGCTGATCCGACGCCGACGCGGCCTCGACCCGAGGGCACCGCTCATCGGGCTGCTGCGCCATCAGCTCGAACACTGCCCCGAGCTCGACCCGGGCGCCTGGCGGCCGCTCCTCGCCACCGCCGACCAGCGCCCCCGAGCACAATTGCTCGCCCTGCTCAACCTCGCCACCCAGCTCGACCCGGCGCGCGGCGCGACCGGGCTCGCCGCCTGGCGCGACCAACCCCTGCCCTGACCCGATGCCCGAGATCCTCGCCGAACACCCGCTGATCAGCGTCTACCTGCCGACCCGCAACCGCGCCGCGCTGCTGATGCGCGCGATCGAATCGGTACTCGCCCAGGACTATCCGCACCTGGAGCTGATCGTGGTCGACGACGCCTCGACCGATGACACCGCGGCGCGGATCGCGGCGCACCCGGCACGCGCGCGGCTGCGCTATCTGCGCCAGCCCGAGCCGGGCGGGGCCTGCGCCGCGCGCAATCGCGCCATCGCCGATGCGCGCGGCGCGCTGATCACCGGGCTCGACGACGACGACGCCTTCCTCCCAGGGCGGTTGAGCGGGCTGCTGGCACGCTTCGCCGAGGGGCAGTGGTCGTGCGTGAGCAGCTCCGTCCGCGAGCGCACCCCACGGGGCGACATCACCCGCCGGGTCGATGTCGGGCGGATCGACCTCGAGGCGATGCTCCATTACAACCGGCTGGGCAATCAGGTCCTCACCCGCACCGCGTGGCTGCGCGAGATCGGCGGCTTCGACCCGGCGCTGCCGGCACTGCAGGACTACGACACCTGGGTACGACTGGTGACGGCGCGCGGCGCCGCCTACCGCTTGCGCGAGGCGAGCTATGTGCAGTTCAAGGACCACGAGCTGGCACGCATCTCCGGGGATCGTACCCGGGTGCTCGAGGGACTGGGACGCTTCGTCGCCAAGCATCGCGACCAGCTCGCCCCGCGCCACCTCGACTCGCTCGAGATCCTGCGTCGCCGCCTCGCCGGCGAGACGCTACCGCCGGGCGACTTCCTCCGCCTGGTCAACCGCGGCAACCTCAAGGGCGCGCTGCCGCTGCTGATCAACACCACCCCGACACTCGCCGCACTCAAGCGACTCCTGGCGCTGCGCTACCGCGCGCGCTGATTCGGGCAGACAAAAAAAAGCCCGGCGCGGGGCCGGGCTGCAAACGTCTCATAGTGAGAGAGACGAGGAGGACTCTGTAGGACCATTGGGGTCCGGCATGGTGTTTTTTCGCCGGACCTCGTCCGAATTCAGTGGATGAAGAGTCCGCCATTGACCGGCAGATTGGCGCCGGTGACATAGGCGGTCTCGTCGCTCGCGAGGAAGGCGACCGCGGCGGCGATCTCTTCGGGCTGCGCCATGCGGCGCATCGGGATGCCGGAGATGATACTCTCGCGGACCTCGTCCTTCATTGCCAGGGTCATGGCAGTCTCGACATAACCGGGCGAAACCGTGTTCACGGTCACACCCTTGGCGGCCCCTTCCTGAGCCAGCGCCATGGTGAAGCCGTGCATGCCGGCCTTGGCCGCCGAGTAGTTGGTCTGACCGAACTGACCCTTTTGGCCATTCACCGACGAGATGTTGATGATACGCCCGAAACCGCGCTCGAGCATGCCTTCCCAGAGCGGCTTGGTGACATTGAAGACGCTCTTGAGGTTGATGTCGAGGACGGCGTTCCAGTGCTCCGGCTCCATCCGCTTGAAGGTCTTGTCGCGGGTGATGCCGGCGCAATTGACGAGGATGTCGACCGGACCATGACGCTCGGCGATCGCTGCGGCCATCCGTGCGCAGTCCTCGGGATCGGCCACGTCGGCGGCGATGGTGTCGAACTCCAACCCCTCGGCGGCGCGCTCGCGCTTCCAGGTCTCGGCGACCTCGGTCTCGGCGGGATGGTGGTTGGCGATCACCACGCAGCCATCGGCGGCGAGGCGCTTGCAGATGGCGGTCCCGATACCGCCGATACCACCGGTGACGAGCGCAATACGAGACATAGCTGTTTCCTCCTCAGGTCTTGTCGTCGTTCGGGTCCGCCCCGTCTCGGGGCGGACCCGCATCCTTCATCCACAACGCCCCGGCACTCCGGCCGGGGTCATTGTCAATGGCGGTCCGGTACTGGACCGCGCGGTCTGCGGACGTCAGCTCGCGGCCACGCCCTTGCGCACGTCGGCGCCGATCTCGGCCATGTTCTTCTCGAGCCAGGTGCGATACTCCTCGCGGGTCTCGCCGAGCACCTGCATGGTGGCCTTGCTCTCGTCCATCATACGCTCGGTCAACGCCTTGGTCGCCTCGACCTGGCCCTTGAAGAACTCATTGTACCCCTTCGACTCGGTGGCAAGCGTCATCAGCCGCATCGAGTGGTCCATGTAGAGGTTCAGCGCGTCCATCTGACGGCTGGCGAGCTTCTCGAAGATACTGACGTTGAGTTCACCGAGGCTGGTCATGCGATCCATGCCCTTGGTGGTCATGTCGTTGAAGGTCTTGAAGGTTTCGTTCGTGCTCATGGGTCATCTCCGAAGGTTTGTGCGTTGCAGCATTTGTTGCAGTGCACAATAGACCCCGTACACGGAAGCGTCAATGAAGATTTTTTTAATCCTCAGCATTGACGAAATTCAATCTTCGGGGATGGCGCGACACCGACGCCGCGCTGAGGCACGCCCGTGGACCGGGCGCGATCGGCAAGGCAGGCGGATCAGTCGCTGTCGTCGGGGGGCTTGGGCTTGTCGCGATCACGACCGAGATCGAAGCCGGCGCTCCGCATGAACTCGCGCTGCAGCTCACCCCACAGCTCGACGTTCTGCTGCGCCATGCGGGTCATGGTGTCGAGCGGGGTATCGGCCCACGACTGGGTCAGCTCCTGCTGCTGCCTGGCGAACACGTCCAGCGCGCCCTCGAGATAGCGCGCAAAGGTGCCCTGCAGGGTGCCGCCATAGAAGCGGATGATCTGCGCCAGCATGTTGGCGCTGAACAGCGGCTCACCGCCGCTCTCCTCTTCGAGCATGATCTGCAACAGGATCGCCCGGGTGATGTCGGTATCGTTGGCGGTGTCGAACACCTTGAAGGGGACGCCGCCCATCACCAGGGCACGGACGTCGGCCAGGGTGATGTAACGACTGATCTCGGTGTCGTAGAGGCGCCGGTTGGGGTACTTCTTGATGATGCGCGATTTGTCCATTGACACCTGTCGCCGGTTCGGCGATCTGCGATTGGCTGGAGACTGAGGCGGCCGAACCGCTCCGGGTCATCGGAATGGTCGCCGGCGATGTCGGCGACCGGTGTTGCGCACACAGTTTACCCTAGTCATCGACGACTGGCTGCCACTGCGCCCTCGCTCGCCCCGGGCGGCGTTCACCCGGAGCGAGCGAGGGGTTCAGACGCGCTCGACGGCCAGCGCAACCCCCTGACCACCGCCGATGCACAGGGTCGCCAGACCCTTGCGGGCCTCGCGCCGACGCATCTCGTAGAGCAGGCTGACCAGCACCCGGGCGCCGGAGGCGCCGATCGGATGACCGAGCGCGATCGCCCCGCCGTTGACGTTGACCTTGTCGAGATCCCAGCCCATCTCCTGGTTGACCGACATCGCCTGGGCGGCGAAGGCCTCGTTGGCCTCGATCAGGTCGAGTTCGGCCGGGGTCCAGCCCGCCTTCTCCAGGCACTTGTTGGAGGCCGGGATGGGACCGGTCCCCATGATCTTGGGGTCGACGCCAGCGCTGGCGAAGGCGACCAGTCGCGCCATCGGGGTCAGCCCCAGCGCCGCGGCGGTCGATGCCCGCATCACCACCACCATCGCCGCGCCATCGTTGATCCCCGAGGCATTGCCGGCGGTCACCGTCCCCTCGCGGTCGAAGGCCGGGCGCAGCCGCCCGAGCTTCTCGGCGGTGGTGCCGGCGCGCGGGAACTCGTCACGGTCGAAGACCAGCGGCTCGCCCTTGCGCTGCGGGATGCTCACCGGAACGATCTCGTCGGTGAAGCGCCCGGCCTCGATCGCCGCCTCGGCCTTGCGCTGCGAGTCGGCGGCGAAGGCGTCCTGCGCCTCGCGGGTGAAACCGTACTGCCTGGCGATGTTCTCCGCGGTCATGCCCATGTGGCACTGATCGAAGGCGTCGGTCAGTCCATCGACCAGCATGGTGTCCTTGAGCTTCCAGTCACCCATGCGCTGGCCGTCGCGCGAGCGCGGCAGCACGTGCGGCGACTGGCTCATGCTCTCCTGTCCACCGGCGATCACGACCTCGGCGTCGCCACAGGCGACCGCCTGCATCGCCAGGTGGACGGCCTTGAGACCACTGCCGCAGACCTTGTTGATGGTCATCGCCGACACCCCATGCGGCAGCCCGGCATTGAGCGCGGTCTGGCGCGCCGGGTTCTGTCCGACGCCGGCGGCGAGCACCTGACCGAGCACCACCTCGTCGACCCGCTGCGGATCGAGTCCGGTGCGCGCCAGCAGTGCCTTGAGCACGACCGTGCCCAGTTCCGTGGCCGGCAGGGAGGAGAGACTGCCGCCGAAGTTGCCGACGGCGGTACGTCCGGCGTCGACAATGACGATATCTTCACTCATCGTGTATACGCTCTCTCGCTTGGATTGATCGATTAGGTCGGGCGAATGGTTGTGAATACCGGCAACCTCCGGTCGAAGCACCGTTGCGCAATGACCGCCGGATTGCAACCCCCGCGAGCCTGTACTATCCGGTTCAGGACACGAGGCGATGCGCCGGTCCGGTTTCAAAGGGGATTCTACGCACCTTTGTTGCAGTGCACAAATCAGCATGCTAACGTTCGTTCAAACCCGATCCTGAGGAAGGCAATAGCATGAGTAAGGGCATCTTTTTCGACGATGACTGGCTCGAACTGCAGCGCAAGTACTGGGATGGCTGGACCGAGATGAGCCGCAAGGCGATGGGCGCGACGGAACACGCCAAGCCGACCAACGCCTGGTCGGAGGCGGTCGAGCAATGGTGGCGGGCGATGTCGCCCGCGGCCCCGGAAAACACCCGCGCCTTCATGGACAAGCTGATCGAACAGGGTCAGACCCTGTTCGGGCTGGGTGAACAGTTCGTCAACGGCGGTGGCGACAGCAAAGACCCGATGAGCACCTGGCTCAAGGCCATGGAGGAGATGCAGCGGCGCTTCAGCGGCGGTCTCGACGGCGGCAACGAGGCGATGCAGCGGATGAGCGCGTTCTGGGAGCTGCCGCTCGACAACTGGCAGCGGATGATGTCCTCGCTCTCGCCGGTCCCGGGCGACTTCCTGCGCAACATGCCACACGACCAGCTCAGGGACCGTCTCGATCAGGCGCTCTCGGCGCCGGGGCTCGGCTACACCCGCGAGGAGCAGGCACAGTACCAGGAGCTACTGCGCTGCTCGATGGACTATCAGTCGGCACTGCAGGAATACACCGGGTTCTACAGCCGGCTCGGGATGAAGTCGGTCGAGCGCATGGGCAGCTTCATCCAGGGCGTGGTCGAGTCCGGCAAGAGCATCGATTCGGCCCGCGCGCTCTACGACAACTGGGTGGGGTGCTGCGAGAGCGTCTATGCCGAGGAGGTCGCCACCCCCGAGTACGCACGCATCCACGGTCGGCTGATCAACGCCCAGATGCGGTTCAAGAAGCGCATGTCGGTGATCGTCGACGAGAACCTCGGCGCACTGAACATGCCCACCCGCAGCGAGCTGCGCACCCTGCAGGACCGGCTGCAGGAGACCCGCCGTGAGAACAAGCAGCTGCGCTGCCGCCTGCACCAGCTCGAGAAGCGGGTGGAGGCCGCGCTCGGCGAGCCGGCGAAGGAGCCGGCCACCGCGCTCAAGCGCACCCCGGCGACGCGCAAGACCACGGCGCGCAAGAAGACCACCGCCAAACCGACCACGAGCAGCTGACCGAGTCGCCCCGCCGACGCAGCCGCGCGCACCCGCCGCACACTGAGAGGAACGAGATCGTGATCCCCATCGATATCCGACCCGACAAGCTCGCCCAGGAGATGCTCGACTACAATCGCAAGCTCGGCCAGGGCATGGAGAACCTGATCAGCGCCGGCGAGATCGACACCGGCGTGACCCCCAAGGAGGCGGTCTATCAGGAGGACAAGCTGACCCTCTACCGCTATCAGGCACCTGAGGGCACGGCGCGCCAACCGATCCCGCTGCTGGTGGTCTACGCCCTGGTCAACCGCCCCTACATGACCGACATCCAGGAGGATCGCTCGACCATCAAGGGGCTGCTCGCCACCGGGCAGGACGTCTATCTGATCGACTGGGGCTATCCCGATCAGGCCGATCGCGCGCTGACCCTCGACGACTACATCAACGGCTATATCGACCGCTGCGTCGACCACATCCGCGAGACCCACGACATCGACCGCGTCAACATCCTCGGCATCTGCCAGGGCGGCGCCTTCAGCCTGATGTACACCTCGCTCCACCAGGACAAGGTCAACAACCTGGTCACCATGGTCACCCCGGTCGACTTCCAGACCCCGGACAACCTGCTCTCGGCCTGGGTGCAGGACGTCGATGTCGACCTCGCCGTCGACACCATGGGCAACATCCCGGGCGAGCTGCTCAACTGGACCTTCCTCTCGCTCAAGCCGTTCAGCCTGACCGGGCAGAAATACATCAACATGGTCGACCTGCTCGACGACCCGCGCAAGGTGAAGAACTTCCTGCGCATGGAGAAGTGGATCTTCGACAGCCCCGATCAAGCCGGCGAGACCTTCCGCCAGTTCATCAAGGACTTCTACCAGCGCAACGGCTTCATCAACGGCGGCGTGCGGATCGGCGAGGACGAGATCGATCTGGCCCGGATCAGCTGCCCGGTGCTCAACATCTACGCCCTGCAGGACCACCTGGTGCCGCCGGATGCCTCACGCGCGCTCAAGGGCCTGGTCGGCAGCGAGGACTACACCGAGCTGGCCTTCCCCGGCGGCCACATCGGCATCTATGTCAGCGGCAAGGCGCAGAAGGAAGTCACCCCGGCGATCGGCGACTGGCTCAACGCCCGGACCTGAGTCACCGCCATCGAGCGCGACAGGCACCCTTCTGAACAGGGGCCTGTCGCGGCTGGCGGCGGATCGCTGGAGTCGCGTCGGTTGGGTTGCCGCCTTTCGGCACCCCAACGCCAGCGTCAGCGCCTGCCGACGGCGCCGGTGCAGAAACCAATGGACTCGCACACACGCCCCGGCCTCAGCCGCACATCTTCGCCCCCTTAGCGTGCTGTGGGGCTTTGCGGTTCAATCCCGCGACTGGCAACTGGCAACTGGCAACTGGCAACTGGCAACTGGCAACTGATTCAACCCTGGACATAGAAGTAACGCCAGCTCAGGCCACTGGCCCGAGTCAACAGATCGAGCAGCGCCGGGGTCGGCACCGCCTCGCCGGGGAACACCGCCTCGACCTCCACGAAGGTCCGCCCGAACCCGCCCCGTCGCCCCCAGTCCCACCCCCAGGGTGGTCGGACCACACCACAACCGTCGCAACGCCAACCGCTGCGCGGCTGGCTGTGCCACAGCTCCAGTCGACGCGGCCAGTCCTCCAGCCGCGAGCGGCATTCATGACAGCGCGGCGCCCGGGTGTTGTGCCCCAGGCAGGGGCGCGCCCGCGCACTCGGGCGCGGGATCCCGACCCGGCACCAGGGCCCCTCGCCCTCACCCGTCGGATCGATCCGCACCGCGCAACCGGCAAAGCTCACCAGCGCCAGGAAATCATCACCGACCCGGTAGATCGGTCGCCCCGGCCACAGCGGCGCACCGATGAAGCCGGCCTCGGTCAATTGACCGACCAACAGCCGCATCCCTGGACGACCACGCGGATCGGTCGGGGTCAGCACCAGCCGACCGACACCGGCAGCGGGGCGCGATCCGTTGGCCGCGGCGTGAACGTGGGGGACAGCGGCGGATTCTCGATCAAGCATGGCACGACCCTCCAGAGATGGCGAAATCACGGCAACCGCGTGAATTCGCGGTTGAAATCATGGCGTCCTTTCTATAGCTTCGAGTGACATTCACTGCTGGGGGTGTCCGCGCCGATTCGCGGGCGGCGACCGCGAGATCCGCGGCGCGCGCCGGGGCCGGAACGGGCTGAGAAGAGACCCTTCGAACCTGACCCGGATCATGCCGGCGCAGGAAAGCAGGCAATGGAGCCGACGGCGATCCTGCGGCACCTCACCCGGTGCCCGCGCCCGACCCGCTCCAACCATGCCGCACACCTGCCCGACGGCGCTCGCCAACATCCATGCGGCGCATCGAGGTCGACCCGCAGCCCATGCTGGCCGAGCCAGCAATCGCGTGGAGCCCAGCGCCCCGCTCCAGTCCTGAGGAAACCCGATGAGCGCCATTCCAGAAGACTTCGTCCACAAGACCGCGCAACTCTCCGAGGCCGCGACCCGCCCCTTCCCGAATTCGCGCAAGGTCTATGTCACCGGCTCGCGTCCCGATCTGCGCGTGCCCATGCGCGAGGTCGCCCAGAGTCCGACGCTCACCAGCGGCGAGCCGGAGGAGAATCCGCCGATCCCGGTCTACGACACCTCGGGGCCCTATACCGACCCGGATGCCAGCATCGATCTGATGGCCGGCCTGCCCGATCTGCGTTCGGGCTGGATCGAGGCGCGGGGCGACACCGAGCAGCTCGACGGTCCGACCTCGGCCTTCGGTCGCGCCCGTCAGAGTGATCCAGCGCTGGCCCACCTGCGTTTCGAACATCTGCGTACCCCCCGCCGCGCTAAGCCCGGCCAGACCATCACCCAGATGGCCTATGCCCGCCGCGGCATCATCACCCCGGAGATGGAGTTCGTCGCTATCCGCGAGAACATGCGGCTCGACGAACTGCGCGCCGATCCGCGCTATGCCAAGCTGCTGCGCCAGCACCCCGGCAACGCCTTCGGCCAGCCGCTGCCCGAGCAGATCACCCCAGAGTTCGTGCGCGATGAGGTGGCGCGCGGTCGCGCGGTGATCCCGGCCAACATCAACCACCCTGAGGTGGAGCCGATGATCATCGGTCGCAACTTCCGGGTGAAGATCAACACCAATATCGGTAACTCGGCCACCACCTCATCGATCGAGGAAGAGGTCGAGAAGATGGTGTGGTCGGCGCGCTGGGGTGGCGACACCCTGATGGACCTGTCGACCGGCAAGAACATCCACGAGACCCGCGAGTGGATCCTGCGCAACTCGCCGGTGCCGATCGGCACCGTGCCCATCTACCAGGCGCTGGAGAAGGTCGATGGCCGTCCCGAGGAGCTGACCTGGGAGCTGGTGCGCGACACCCTGATCGAGCAGGCCGAGCAGGGCGTCGACTACTTCACCATCCACGCCGGGCTGCTGCTGCGCTACATCCCGCTGACCGCCGATCGGGTCACCGGCATCGTCTCGCGTGGCGGCTCGATCCTCGCCAAGTGGTGTCTGGCGCACCACCAGGAGAACTTCCTCTACACCAACTTCGAGGAGCTGTGCGAGATCCTGCGCACCTATGACGTCGCCGTCAGCCTCGGCGACGGGCTGCGTCCGGGCTCGCTCGCCGACGCCAACGACCGCGCCCAGTTCGCCGAGCTCGAAACCCTCGGCGAGCTGACCAAGCGCGCCTGGGAGCACGACGTGCAGGTGATGATCGAGGGCCCCGGTCACGTGCCGCTACAGATGATCCAGGAGAACGTCACCAAGGAGCTGGTCGACTGCTTCGAGGCGCCCTTCTACACCCTCGGCCCGCTGATCACCGACATCGCGCCGGCCTACGACCACATCACCTCGGGTATCGGCGCGGCCAACATCGGCTGGTACGGCACCGCCATGCTCTGCTACGTCACCCCCAAGGAACACCTCGGCCTGCCCGACAAGGAGGACGTGCGCAGCGGCATCATCACCTACAAGATCGCCGCCCACGGCGCCGATCTCGGCAAGGGCCTACCGGGCGCGCAGATCCAAGACAACGCGCTGAGCAAGGCGCGCTTCGAGTTCCGCTGGGAGGATCAGTTCAACCTCTCGCTCGATCCCGAGCGCGCGCGCGAGTTCCACGACCGCACCCTGCCGCACGATTCGCACAAGGTCGCCCACTTCTGCTCGATGTGCGGACCGCACTTCTGTTCGATGAAGATCACCCAGGACGTGCGCGAATACGCCAACAGCCAGAAGATCGAGGACCTCGACCGGGCGGTCGAGAGCGGCATGCAGGAGAAGGCCCGCGAGTTCCGCGAGGCCGGCGCCGAGCTCTACAAGGAGGTCTGAGCCCGACGCCTGCCCGCCCCATTGCGGGGCGGGCGCCCGATCCGCCGCGCACGGACCGGGGTTCATACCCTTCCCCCCGGCGATCACCGCCGGGGTCGGTTCACTCAGCCCTCGAGGCCGCAGGCCTCGGCCACCGCCTCGACCACCTCGCGCTGCACCTCTTCGGTGAGATAGGGGTGCATCGGCAGGCTGATCACACGCTCGGCCACCTCGGCACTGACCGGTGTCGCCGGCGCTCCCGGGACATGGAACACCGGCTGCTCGTTGAGCGGCACCGGATAGTGCACCGCGGTGGGGATGTCGCGCGCCTTGAGTGCCTCGGCCACCGCCTCGCGATCCGCCACCTGCAGGGTGTACTGGGCATAGACCGAGGTGTTGTCGGGAGCGATCGAGGGGGTCAGCACACCGCTCTCGCCGGGCTCGGCGGTCGTTCCCGCGCCGCGCACGCGCAGCAGTTCGCTGTAGCGTGCACCCAGTCGACCACGGGCCTCGACCTCATCGGGGAAGATCGCCAGCTTGGATTGCAGCACCGCCGCCTGCATGGTGTCGAGACGACCATTGATGCCGAGACGCGGATGGTAGTAACGACGCGACTGGCCGTGATTGCGCACCTCGCGCAGCTGGCGCGCCAGATCGGCATCATTGGTGAAACAGGCACCCGCATCGCCATAGGCGCCGAGCGGCTTGGCCGGGAAGAAGGAGGTGCAACCGATGGTCGAGAGCCCACAGGAGCGCTTGCCCTTGTAGGTCGCGCCGAAGCTCTGCGCCGCGTCCTCGATCACCGCCAGATTATGTGCCTCGGCCACGGCATTGACCGCATCCATGTCGGCGCACTGGCCATAGAGCGAAACCGGCATGATCGCACGGGTACGGCCGGTGATCGCATCCTCCAGCGCATTGGGATCGATGTTATAGGTCACCGGGTCGATGTCGACGAACACCGGGCGGGCACCGAGCAGAGCGATCATCTCGGCGGTGGCGATGAAGGTGAAGGGACTGGTGATGACCTCGTCACCACGCCCGATCTCGAGCGCCATCATCGCCGCGAGCAGCGCATCGGTCCCACTCGACAACCCGACGCAGTGCTCGACCCCGACAAAGGTCGCAAGCTCTTCCTCGAGCGCCTGGACCTCGGGGCCCATGATGTACTGACCGTGACTCAGAACCGCGTCGATACGGCTCCGAACGTCCTGCTCGATGCGCGCGTACTGCGTTTTCAGATCGATGAATTGCATTCAACTCGCCTTTGATTTCGGGTGCAGAAGGACCAGTTCACCGCGCCGGTGCTACCCTCGAATGGCTCTGCACGGCAACGGCAGGCATCACGGCACGGGCGATTGATCGTTGTGCTTGAATCCTAACCCAATTGCGTGACGAGGGTAACGAGCGGCCAGCGGCCAGCGGCCAGCGGCCAGCGGCCAGCGGCCAGCGGCCAGCGGCCAGCGGCCAGGAGATTGAACCGCAAAGGCGCCAAGAGCGCGAAGGGTTTTGAATGTGGGGGGCGGTCGACGTCCGGCGCACAGCCCCGTCGGTTGGGTTGCCGGCTTTTACCAGCGTCAACGTCTGCTGAGAACGGCAATCGGCGCCGGGACAGGAACCGAACGCTGGCCACGCACTCGCGCGCGCCGCGGCGTCAGCCGCACATCCCCGACGCCCCTTGGCGTTCTTTGGGTCTTTGCGGTTCAATCTTTCAAGCTGGCGGCTGACGGCTGACGGCTGACGGCTTTTTCGGCGCACAAAGTAAAACCCCCGAGCACAGGGTGCTCGGGGGTTTTGGGGTAAGGTCCTGGCAGTGACCTACTTTCGCATGGGGAGGCCCCACACTATCATCGGCGAGGTCCTGTTTCACTTCTGAGTTCGGGATGGGATCAGGTGGTTCCAGGACTCTATGGCCGCCAGGAAAACT
>NZ_RHFI01000030.1:0-36049 GCF_003718685.1 Marichromatium sp. AB31
ATCTATTGTTCTATTCTTCTGCAACCTTGATAGAAAGGATTGCATGCTGCGCCGTCATCTGGCTTACATTTGTCAAAAATAGGAAAAATACCATCTTCACCAACAATCTTTAGTTCGCTTGTGGAGTAAATGGTTACTCTAGACTCGCAAGGAAACTCAAATCCCATTATGAAATTGTTAATTTTTGCTCTGTCGCCGTCATCCAGAAGCTGATGGTTGTCAATAATGAAAACATAATGAGCTTCATTTTTATTTGAAGTGCATAATGTCTCATCATCTCTTTCCTTGTGTTTTTCTTTTAATAATTCAAAAAAATAAAAATAAAAAATCAGAATAACAGACCCGGCAATAATTAACAGCAATCCTAGCTTGTCTTTTTTTGAAAGTTTAAACAATTTAGTTCACCAATTGGAAAAGAAAGAGTTTTAGTAGTGCACTGACCGATAGTTTTCGATAAGATAAGAATCTCTTGCTTTAAGGATGAAGAAGATTTATCCGACATGTCCGCAGTGTCACTCTAACCATGTGACCAAAAATGGATTCAACCGACTGAAAAAGCAGTTGTGCAAGTGTCAAGATTGCGGCCGCCAGTTCGTGCTCCATCCTGCCAAGGGGGCGGTTTCTCAGGAAACCCGCGAACTGATCGATCAATTGGTGCTGGAAAATATCCCTGCCCGGAATTGCCCGCGCGGTGAAAGTATCCGAGGTCTAGCTGCAGAACTACGTGAACGAGAATTTCAAGAAGGTTCCTCTTCAGGTCGCGCTAAAAAGACATCAGCCCCTACAGAGTAATCCTGGAGCTGGAGCTGGAGCTGGAGCTGGAGCGAGACGAGCCGTGGTCATTTTTGCTTTTCCTTTCAAGCACTTGAAACGCGTTAGTCAACGCCTTCCATGCAGTGCACAAAAAACTCCCCCCAAACCCCATCCCCCGCCCAAACCTCCCGCATCGGAAACCTCGCGACCTCCTCAGCCTCCCCCAACTCAATCCGCCGATACAGATAAACAAACGCACTCACCCGCATGTTGCGGGCACAGTGCACCCAGACGCGCCGTCCCTCTCGCTGCAACGCGCGCAGCAAGACGGAGAAGGTCTGGTAGTCGGAGACCTGCGGTTGTTCCCAGTCGACGGGGATCTGGATGTAGCTCAGCCCGAGCGCGGTGATGCGTTCGGCCTCGCCGGGGAGGGCGTTGTGGGCGGTGGGTGGGGCGAGGTTGATGACGGTGTCGACACCCAGCCGGGGCAGGGCGGCGATGTCGGCCTCGGAGAGCTGGCCTGAGGTCCAGAGCCAGTCGAAGACCTGGTGGGTGTTCTCGGCGTCCACGGCGCTTCGGTCCTTGCACGCCCAGGTTGCTGACCGACGCGGTCCGGCGATCTTCGCGGGCCCTGGACGTGGCTTCCACCCGAGTCTATACCACCCTTTTGGTGCAGTGGAAGCCCTGTGTGTACAGGTCGGCTCAGGGCGGTCCGAGCCGCTGCAGCTTGGTCGCATAGTCGAGCGCCAGTTGCTGCTTGCCGTGACGGCGGGCGAGGTCGACGATGGCGACCAGCAGGTCGCGATCCTCCGGGTGACGATGCTGGGCGGCGCGCAGGGTGGCGAGCGCGGTCTCCGGCTCGCCGGCGCGGGCCTGGGCGAGTCCGAGAACATAGGCATGGCGTGCGTTGTCGGGGGCGAGGCGGGCGGCGTGGCCGAGTGCCTCGACCGCGGCGGGCCAGCGCTGTTGGCGGATCAGCGCGAGGCCGAGCGCGTGGTGCAGGGTGGCGGCCTCGGGGCGTTGGGCGAGCCCCTGGCGGAGGGTGCGCTCGGCCTCTGCGTCGCGACCGAGTGCGCGCTGGAGGTCGGCCAAGTTGACATAACCTGGGACGAACCCGGGATCGAGCCGGAGCGCGGTGCGATAGGCGCGTTCGGCGGCCTCGGGGCGGCGGGCGTCGAGTTCGAGCAGGCCGATGTTGAGGTGTGACTCGGGCCGCTCGGCGGTGGCCAGTTGGGTGGCGCGATAGTCGTCGAGCGCCTGTTCCAGTCGTCGTGCCTCGGCGGCGTCGCGGGGCGTGGCGGCGAGCGGCGCGACGCGGCGCGCGGCGATCATGCGCACCGCGCGCACCGGGTCGTCGAGCCGGGGCAGCGCCAGGGCGCGCAGGGTCGCGGCATCGGCGCCGGCGAGTGCGTCCAGCGCCGCTGCGCGCACCAGGGGGGCGGGGTCGTCGAGCAGGCGGCGCAGGGTCAGCTCGCGCCCTGGATCGGGTGCGCCGCGCAGCAGGTCGAGCGCGCTGGCCCGGGCGATCGCCGGTTGGTCGCGGTCGGCGGCGAGCCGGAGCAGGCGCGGCTCGGCTGCGAGCGGGTCGTGGCGACCGGCGTGGAGGACCTCGCCGAAGTGGGGTGCTCGCTCCTCGGGCCGCGTGCCGTAACAGCGCGTTAGCGCCGCCTCGGCCCAGGCCGGGTCGCGGTCTTGGTGACACTGGTTGCAGGCGTTGGGGGTGCCGAGGGTGCGGCTGAGGTCGGGGCGGGGGATGCGCAGGCTGTGGTCGGCGCGTTCGTCGATCACCATGTAGCGGCGCTGCGGCATGTGACAGGCGACGCAGGCCGCGCCGCTGGAGCCTGCGGGGTGGTGATGGTGCGCCGGGGCGTCGTAGCGCGTCGCCGTATGGCAGCGGGCGCAGAGCGCGTTGCCCGGCGCGCGTGGCTGGAGGTCGTGTGGGTCGTGACAGTCGCTGCAGGTCACGCCGTGCCGGTACATGCGGCTCTGGATGAAGGTGCCGTGGACGAAGACCTCGTCGAGGATCTGGCCGTCGGGGTGGTAGCGCCCGGGTTCGAGCAGGGCGAGACGGTGGGTCTGGCCGAGCGGCTGGCCGGGTGTCGGGTCCTCGTGGATCAGCCCGCGCCGGGCGTGACAGCGGGCGCAGGTGTCGAGTTCGCGCTGCGCGGTGCGCGCCACCGTGCGTCTGGGCAGGCCGTGCTCGGGGTCGATCACCCAGTGCCCGCCGTCGCGGTCGCGGAGGTCGACGTGTAGCCCCTTGGTCGCGCTCCACTGGCCGGGCCCGGCGGCGACCGCGCGGGCCTCGGCGACGTGTGTCGCGCCCGCGCCGTGACAGGCCTCGCAGGCGACGTCGATCTCCGACCATGTGGTGTGGTAGCGGTCCTCGGCGAGGTCGTAGCCCTTGCGCAGGCCGGTCGAGTGACACTCGGCGCACTGGTGGTTCCAGGTCTGGTCGCGGCTGGTCCAGTGCAGCGGGTGCTCGGGGGTGAGCGGGGTGTCGGGGTAGAGATGGAACCAGCGCTGGCCGCCGTCCTCTGGTGCGCGCGCGTCCCAGGCGATGCCGAGGGGCTGGAGACGACCGCCGGGGAAGGCGATGAGGTATTGCTGCAGCGGCCACCAGCCGAAGGTGTAGTCGATGCGGTAGGTGTGGATCGCGCCGTCCGGCCCCTCGGTGTCGACGTAGAAGCCGCCATCGCGACGGAAGAAGCGGCTGGTGACGCCGTGCGCCTCGATGCGGGCGTCGGCGAAGTCGCCGAGCACCGTCTGCTCGCTCGCCTCGGTCATCGCCAGGTCGTGGTGCGAGCCGCGCCAGCGCGCGGTCTCGGCGGGGTGGCACTCGGCGCAGACGGCGACGCCGACATGCCCGGGCGAGTGCGCCGCGCTCGCCGTCGGCGCGAGCAGCACGACGAACAGCGCGAGCGCGCGCGTCGGCGACATCAGCGCGGCGTGCTCGGCGCCGCCGGGAACACCCGCAGCCAGTCCTCGCGCATCGACACCAGTCGCCAGCCCTTGCCCTCGGCGTCGTCGAGCGCCTGGTCGAGCCGACCGATGGCGCTGTCGCGGTCATAGGCGTATTCGCGCTCGGGGTCGTCGTGGTGGATCAGCAGGCCGAGCCGGGGACCGTCGCCGCTGGTGGTCCAGTCGAGCATCTGGTAGTCGCCGTCGGAGTTGCCGACGGCGAGGATCGGGCGGCGACCGATGTGCCGGGCGATGCCGACCGGCTTGCCGGCCTTGTCGTCGACGAAGCCGATCTCGGGTCGGCGCATCAGCCGGGGCTGGCCGTCGTCGCCGATCTCGTAGACCAGCTCGATCTGCGAGCCGATCACCTGCTCGGGCGGGATGCCGTAGATGGCCTCGGTCCAGGGGCGCATGAAGTCGATGCCGCCGCCGGAGACGATGAAGGTCTTGAAGCCTTCGGCGCGCAGATAGGCGAGCAGCTCCAGCATCGGTTGGTAGACGAGGTCGGTGTAGCGCCGGTCGAAGCGCGGGTGGTGCGCCTCGGCGATCCAGGCGCTCACCAGTGCGGTGAACTCGGCGCTGGACAGCCCGGTGTGGGTGGCGGCGATCAGTTCGAGGATGGCGTGGTGCCCTGCCTCGGCGAGTGCGTCGAGATCGTCCGCGAGGACCGCGTCGAAGGGCGGCTGGGTCGACCACTGCGGGTGTGACGGGGCGAGTGCCCGCACCCGGTCGGCGGCGAACACCAGCTGGGTGTAGACCGGTTGCTCGACCCACAGGGTGCCGTCGTTGTCGAACACCGCGATG
Organism: Marichromatium sp. AB31; assembly: GCF_003718685.1. Taxonomy (NCBI): domain Bacteria; kingdom Pseudomonadati; phylum Pseudomonadota; class Gammaproteobacteria; order Chromatiales; family Chromatiaceae; genus Marichromatium; species Marichromatium sp. AB31. Next base: position 4,516 of record NZ_RHFI01000030.1, read on the forward strand.
CGCGCCTCGGCCGGGACGAAGTCCGCTCCCGGGGTGGTGACGGCATCGACGAAACCGATGATCGAGGTCTTGAGCGCGCCCGCCCGCCACGAGGGCAGCGGGTCGGCGAGCGCGAGCGTGGGCAGGAGCAGGCAGACGAGTAGCAGGCGCGGACGCATGGTGGGGATCCTTCCTGTGTGGTGTCGGGTCAGAAGTGCCAGCTCGCGGCGAGCACCGGACCGCTGAAGCGGATGTGATCGAGCCGCTCGTCGTCGTCGAACGACCAGGCGAGATGGCGATAGAGCAGCGAGACGGCGAGCGCCTCGCGGCGATAGCTGATCCCGCCGAGCGCCTGCCAGGCGAGGTCCGACTGGCCGGCGCCGAGATCGACCCGCCAGGGCAGCGACCAGCGCTGATCGAGCGTGATCCGTCCGCGCAACCCGCCGATCAGGTCCCAGGCGCCCTGCGAGGCGCGGCGCTCGCGGGTTCCGGGAATCGTGCTCGAGAAGTCGATCTCCAGATCGAGCCGCCGCACCCCGGCGAGCAAGTCGAGCTGAAGGCGCTCGCGCTCGACCAGACGGTATGCGCCGCTCAGGTCGAGGATCCAGCCCTTGGTGCCGAGTTCGGCATCGACCCGGGGCCCGCCGCCGATCGGCAGGGTCGCGCCATCCTCGGCGCTGACGTTGAGATAGACGACGTCGCCGATCAGTGTCCAGGGGCCGCGTCTGGCCTCCAGAGCGCCCATGAAGGCGAGATCGAGGTTGCGGATCAGGGTGTCGAAGCCGACGTCGAGCTCGGCGCCGCGGGCGGTCTCGCCCTAGATGCCGGCGCCCCAGAGATAGAGGCTGGCGCGGTAGTGGGTTTCCTCGGCGGTGCTGGAGGCGCTGGCGAGGACGCAGCCGGCCAGCAGGGCGGTGGTGATCCGGGGACGAATTGGGGACATCCGTGGCTCCTCGGGTCGAGAGGGATCGGCGCGCGGGGACGCCGCGGTCCCCGCGCGCCGGTGCGACGCCTAGTGCGCGCCCGGGGTCAGCATGGTCTCCATCACCTTGTCGAGACTGAAGCTCGCCGCCTCCTGGCGTGGCGGGAACTCCTGGAAGGTCTCCAGGAAGTTCGCCACATAGGCCTGTGCCGGCACCAGCAGGAAGGCGCGGTCGAGCTGCCAGTCGTGATAGGTGTTGGAGGTGATGGTCGCGCGCTCGTACGGATCACGCCGCAGGTTCTCGATCAGCGGCACCCGCAGCGGCACGAAGGGCTCCATCCACACCCGCAGCGTGCCCGGGCTCTTCTGCTCCATGAAGAGGATCTTCCAGTCGTCGTAGCGCAGCGCGGTCAGGTCGCCGTCGTCGGAGAAGTAGAAGATCTCGTGGCGCGGCGTGTCCGCGGTCTCGCCGGTGAGCAGCGGCAGGATGTCGTAGCCGTCGAGATGGACCCGGTAGTCGCGCCCGATCGCCTGATAGCCTTCGAGCAGCTGCTCCTTGATGTCGGGCTCGCCGGCGATCGCGAGCAGCGTCGGCAGCCAGTCCATGTGGTGGACGATGGCGTTGCTCCAGGTTCCGGGCTCGATCCGGCCCGGCCAGCGCACCATCGCCGGCACCCGCCAGCCGCCCTCCCAGTTGGTGTTCTTCTCGCCGCGGAAGGGGGTCGCCGCCGCGTCCGGCCAGGTGTTGTAGTGCGGGCCGTTGTCGGTGGAGTAGAACACCAGGGTGTTGTCGGCGATGCCCAGCTCGTCGAGCTTGTCGAGCAGCTGGCCGACGTGCATGTCGTGCTCGACCATGCCGTCGGCGTACTCGTCCTGCCCGGAGACGCCGCGCAGCTCGTCCTTGACGTGGGTGCGAAAGTGCATGCGGGTGCCGTTCCACCACACGAACCAGGGCTTGCCCGCCTTGGTCTGCTCCTCGATGAAGCCGAGCGCGCGGGCGACGGTCTCGTCGTCGATGGTCTCCATCCGCGCCTTGGTCAGCGAGCCGGTGTCCTCGATCTCCTGGGTGCCGTCGGGCATCGCCTTGGCGTGGATCACGCCGCGTGGGCCGAAGCGTTCGCGGAAGGCCGGATCCTTGGGATAGTCGAGGTTCTCCGGCTCCTCCTCGGCGTTGAGGTGATAGAGGTTGCCGAAGAACTCGTCGAAGCCGTGGTTGGTCGGCAGGTGCTCGTCGCGGTCGCCGAGGTGGTTCTTGCCGAACTGGCCGGTGGCGTAGCCCTGCGCCTTGAGCAGCCCGGCGATGGTCGGGTCGGCCTCGTGCATGCCTTCCTCGGCCCCCGGCAGCCCGACCTTCGAGAGCCCGGTGCGGAACACGCTCTGGCCGGTGATGAACGACGAGCGCCCGGCGGTGCAGGACTGCTCGCCGTAGTAGTCGGTGAAGGTCAGGCCCTCGTCGGCGATGCGGTCGATGTTGGGCGTCTGGTAGCCGACCAGCCCGTGGGTGTAGGCGCTGATGTTCGACTGACCGATGTCGTCGCCCCAGATCACCAGGATGTTGGGCGGCTCGGCGGCACCGGCAGTCGAGACCGCGAGCAGCGCCGTCAGCCCCAGCCCCAGGGCGCCGCGCCGATGGCGTCCCCTCGGATGCGTGCGATACGACCTCGGATGATGAAGCCGAGCGCGCGGGCGACGGTCTCGTCGTCGATGGTCTCCATCCGCGCCTTGGTCAGCGAGCCGGTGTCCTCGATCTCCTGGGTGCCGTCGGGCATCGCCTTGGCGTGGATCACGCCGCGTGGGCCGAAGCGTTCGCGGAAGGCCGGATCCTTGGGATAGTCGAGGTTCTCCGGCTCCTCCTCGGCGTTGAGGTGATAGAGGTTGCCGAAGAACTCGTCGAAGCCGTGGTTGGTCGGCAGGTGCTCGTCGCGGTCGCCGAGGTGGTTCTTGCCGAACTGGCCGGTGGCGTAGCCCTGCGCCTTGAGCAGCCCGGCGATGGTCGGGTCGGCCTCGTGCATGCCTTCCTCGGCCCCCGGCAGCCCGACCTTCGAGAGCCCGGTGCGGAACACGCTCTGGCCGGTGATGAACGACGAGCGCCCGGCGGTGCAGGACTGCTCGCCGTAGTAGTCGGTGAAGGTCAGGCCCTCGTCGGCGATGCGGTCGATGTTGGGCGTCTGGTAGCCGACCAGCCCGTGGGTGTAGGCGCTGATGTTCGACTGACCGATGTCGTCGCCCCAGATCACCAGGATGTTGGGCGGCTCGGCGGCACCGGCAGTCGAGACCGCGAGCAGCGCCGTCAGCCCCAGCCCCAGGGCGCCGCGCCGATGGCGTCCCCTCGGATGCGTGCGATACGACCTCGGATGTTGCGATCGAGCCATCTGCAATCTCCTCTGGTTGGTCTTGCGTTGCGCGCGCGTGCGCCGGACGAGGGACGAACGCCCGCCCGGGATCCGTCAGCGACCCCGGGGGCAGTGCCCGATGTCGCGTCATCAGTCGAGCGAGCGAGTCGGACGTCGAACCCGCTCGGGGAGGTGTTGCCATCGCCGGGGCTTGGGGCGTCGCCCTTCGGGGTCGGTCGGCGGAATGGCGGTCGAGGTCGGTTGCTGTTGGATTTTACACTTTGGGTGTAAAAGACTCGTTCGCAAGTCGCTCGTTCGGGGCGAGCGACCCGAAGGGTTTGCCGGTGTGACGAGCGGGGGCGGTGGATGGTGCCCCGGTGCTTGTGGGCCTGACTCGGGCAGGGAAAAAGAGCGATCGGCCAGCTCGCTGGTTGGCCGAGGCGCGGCGCGCCGCAGGATGGATGGCGCTCTCGCGTGAGTCGATGGGGTGAGTGACCGACCGGCCCGATGCCGATGATCGGCGTCTGCGCCCGGTCACTCATCCCATCCTACGTCTCGTCCAGCTTCCAGCGATCAGCTTCCAGCCTCCAGTCGGGGAGGCTGGTGTGCATGATCGGCGATTGACGGGAAGACGGTATCTTGGCGGTTTAATCTCTCCGGCTGGCGGCTGGCGGCTGGCGGCTGGCGGCTGGCGGCTGGCGGCTGGCCCCCCGTCCACCAACGCTGCCGAGTCGGCGATCGAACGCTGGATGGACGGGGAGCCCGAGACCGCCGACCGAATCAGTCCGGCTGCGCGGGAGAGGAAGCGGGCTCGGTCGAGATCGTCTCGGCGGGTGTCTCTGGCGGCGCGCTGTCCGGCGCTGCCGGGCTCGCGGGCTCCGTCGCCGGTGCTGGCGCTTCCGGCGCGACCGTCAGGTCATCGGCCTCCAGGTCGAGCAGCTCGCCGAGGTCGTAGCGCGAGAGCCGGAAGACATGGGGCAGGTGGTCGCTCTGTAGCGCATAGTCGCCGTCGTCGAGCGCGCCGATGCGGTAGTGACGCGTGCCCGTCTCCAGACTGAGGTCGAGTTCGAGCGCCGGCTGGTCGAGCCCGTGCGCGGACTCGGCCCCGGCATCGAGCAGGGTGCGGTAGCCGAGGTTGGCGACGCTGCGCACCAGGGTGTCGATGGCGTGCTGGTCGGCGCTGCGGCCCTCGGTCGCGCCCTCCAGTCGCCAGCCATCGCCGTCGCGTGCGACCCGCCAGCCGTCACCGGCGATGGCGGTGATCTGCTCCGGGTCGACACGCAGCAGCCCGGTGTCGATCCAGTCCTCGGCGCGGTTGGAGAGATCGGCGAGGGCGAGCGGCAGGTCGAGCACCGCCGTCTCCCCGGCGGGGCGGGCGAACAGCCGACGGTAGCCGGGCGAGTCGCCGGCATAGAGTGTGGCGAGCGGCTCGCCAGCCTGATCGGCGAGCACCAGCCGCCGCTCGAAGGCGTCGTCGGCGACGCGGAAACGCGCCAGGGCCGCGTCGCTGGTGGCGATCGGCGGGGTGCGGCGCAGTGCGCCCAGGGTGTCGAGCAGGCGCGCGACCTGACCCTCGCGCACCGGCACGCCGCCGAGGCTGGCGAGGGTCCAGCCGTCCTCGCCGCGTTCGAGCACCAGCGGCTCGCTGTCGTCGGGGCCTGCGATGGTCACCCGCGTGACCGTCTCGGGGTCGAGGTCGAAGAGCGCCGCGCCGCTCGGGGCGGGGGTGCCGACCCCGGCGCCGCCGAGCCCGAGGATCAGGGCGAGGAGCAGTTGCAGCGCCAGGAACGCGCCCAGCGCGATCACCACGGGCGCGCGCAGATCGGCGCGCCAACGCATGTCGATGGCCGTTGTCATCGTGCTTCACCTCCGCTGGCGAGGATGGCCGCCGCGGCGCGGGCGCGCCGCCGCCGGGCCATCCGATGCAGCCAATAGACCAGTGCCAACCCGGCGAGGGCGGCGAGATAGTTGATGGCCTCCCAGAACACCCGTGCCTGCTGGTCGAGCGGCGCCAGGGTGCGGCTGAACTGACCGCGACCGCGCAGCGCGAGCAGCCCCCGGTCCTCCAGCGACCACTCGACGGCGTTCTGGATCAGCTCGACCGGCTTGAGGTAGTGGGTCTGGGTGGCGTCGGTGGCGAGCCCGATGGCGGTGTCGGTGAGGAAGCTCGACGAGCCGATCAGGATCAGCCGCGCCGAGGCCGGCGAGCTGTCGACCACGCCCGAGATCACCGGCGCGGCGTCCTCGGTCTCGGCCTCGTCGGCCGCCGTGTCGTCGTCGCTGCCTTCGAGCAGCGGCGAGGGCCGACCGGCGAAGGGCGAGTCGAAGCGACCCTCGAGGGCGACGGCGAGCAGCTTGCGGCCTCGGTCCTCGCCGCGGGCGAAGCCGAGCGCGCCGTGGGCGTCGAAGTCCGGCTGCATCTCCTCCGAGTCGCTGCTCCAAGCCCGGTCCGAACTCTCCAGCAGGCGCGTCACCCGCCGCCCAGCGTTGGCCTCGGCATCGAGGGTGATCGGCGAGGTCCAGTTCATGGTGATCCAGCCGAGGTTGGCGGTGATGCCGGAGTCGGCATCGAGCCCGTCGTCGCGCACGTCGGGGAAGTAGGGATAGTCGAGGGTCTGAATCTCCTCGACCAGGAAGCCGCCGATGTCGCGCTGCACCGGGATCGGGAAGGGGGTGTTGCGCGGATCGAGCACCAGGCTCGGTTCCAGGGTGATGCCGTAATGGCCAAGCCAGTCCTCCAGCCCGGTGTCGATGCGCCGGGCGCTGATCGAGCCGCCGCCGAGATCGACGTCGAAGCGCGAGGCGGCGAGGATCACCGTGCCGCCCTGCATCAGGAACTGGTCGATGGCGAAGCGCTGGCGCTCATCGAGCGATTCGGGGGCGATCACCAGCAGTAGATCGGTGGTGTCGGGGACTTGGCCGCTGGCGAGATCGGTGTCGACCAGGTTGAAGCCCTCGCGCAGCCGCTCGCGCAGCAGGCTGTAGCCGGGGCCGCCGGCACCGGGCATGCCGAAGCGGTTGGGGCCCTGCTGCGGGGTATAGAGCGCCAGGGTGCGCAGCATCCCCGGGGCGAAGCGCTTGACCGCGGCGGTGATGGCGCGGTCGAGCCCGGCGCGGTCGAGCGACTCGGGCAGCGGCACCGGGATTACCTGGTCACCGGCGCGGGCGATCATGTAGAAGTAGAAGGGCGTCGGGTCGAGCAGGCTGACCACCAGCGGCTCGAAGCCGTACTCGCTGGCGATGCGCTCGGCCAGGGCGCCGTCGCCGGCGTCCGGGTCGCTGATGCGGTAATCGAAGCGCCCGTCGGCGCGCTCGGCGAACTCGGCGAGCACCGATTCCAGATCGTCGCGCAGCGCCGGCAGTGGTTCGGGCAGACGCTCGGGGGCGGAGACGAAGGCCTCGAGCGTCACCGGCGTGGTCAGCCCGGCGAACACGTCGGCGCCGCCGCGATAGCCGTAGAGCACCTTCTTGATGGTGCGGGCGATGTCGTACTCGGGGTTGCGCAGCCGCACCTCCAGGTCGGACTCGCCGCGCACCTTCACTTCGATCAGATCCTGGAAGCTGAGCGTCTCGTACTGATCGCCGTACTGCACCAGCAGGTCGAAGTAGGAATTGACCACCGAGGTCTGGTAGCGATCGGCGCTCTGGAAGGCGACCGGGTGGATGCCGTAGCGTTCGCCGGCCTCGCGTTCGAGATCGGGGTGGTCCTTGGGATCGACGAACTCGACTCGCACCCGATCGCCGCCGGCGATCTCGATCTCGCGCAGCAGGTCGCGCAGTTGCGGCACCAGCGGGGCGAGCAGCGGGTGGGTCTCGGCGCTGAAGTAGCCGCGGATCAGCAACGGCTCCTGGAGCTGGGCGAGATAGTTGCGGGTGGGCTCGGAGATCGAGTAGATCCGCCCCTCGGTGAGGTCGACGCGGGCGTTACCGATGGCGTTGAGCCACAGGTTGGCGGCCACCAGGTTGGCCACCACCAGCAGGGTGACCAGCCGCCAGCGCCGGTGATGACGCGGGTTGGCCTCGTCCTCGGCCCAGCGCAGCCGCTCCAGGCTGTGGACGGTGAGGGTGAGGAAGACGCCGACGATGCTTAGGTAGTAGGCGAGGTCGCGCAGGTCGATCACCCCGCGGGTGATGGAGTCGAAGCGCGCCCCGGTACCGAGCAGGCGCAGCAGCTCGCCGCCGCCGTGGCCGAACAGCCCGGTCAGGGTCTCGGCGCCGATCAGGTAGAAGAGGGCGCAGATCAGGGTCGCGCCGATCAGCGCAACGATCGGGTTGTCGGTGCGCGCCGAGACGAACAAGCCGATCGCCAGATAGGCCGCCGCCAGCAGCAGGGTGGCGAGATAGGCGCCGAACACCGGGCCCCAGTCGAGCGGACCGAGCTGCGCGACGGTGAGCGGCAGCGGCAGGGTCAGCGCCAGGGCCACGGCGACCAGCGCGAGCGCGGCGAGGAACTTGCCGAGCACCAGCCGGTAGAGCGGCACCGGCAGGGTGAGCAGGGTCTCGAGCGTGCCGGCGCGGCGCTCCTCGCTCCACAGCCGCATGGTCAGCGCGGCGCTGAGGAAGATCAGCAGGATCGGCATCCACTCGAACAGCGGTCGCACGTCGGCGATGTTGCGGGCGAAGAAGGCATCGACCCAGAAGAAGACGAACAGACAGACGGCGAGGAAGCCGCCGATGAAGAGATAGGCCACCGGCGAGCCGAAGAAGGCCGCCAGCTCGCGCCGGGCCACGCGCAGGGTCTCAGCCATGATGCACCTCCACGGGCCGCTGGGTGACGGCGCCGAACAGCGCCTCGAGGTCGTGACGCTCGGGGGCGAGCGCGTGGAGCGGCCAGTCGCGCGCGGTGATGGCGGCGGCCACGCGCGGCGCGGTGGCGTCGGGATCGGCGGTGGTAAGGGCGTAGCGATGGCGTCCGTCGGCGCCGCCGAGGTGCTCGACCGCCTCGACCCCGGCCAGCTCGACGAGCGCCGGGCGCGCCTCATCGGGGCCCCGGTCGAGGGTGACCATCAGACGGGGCGCGCCGCCGATGCCGGCCAGCGGCCGGTCGAGCGCGAGCCGGCCACCGTGCATGATCAGCACCCGATGACAGACCGCCTCGACCTCCTGGAGGATGTGGGTCGAGAGGATCACCGTCGCCTCGCGGGCGAGTTCGCGCACCAGATCGCGCATGTGCTGGATCTGCGCCGGGTCGAGCCCGTTGGTGGGCTCGTCGAGGATGAGGATGCCCGGCTCGTGGAGGATCGCCTGGGCGACGCCGAGGCGCTGGCGATAACCGCGCGAGAGGGTGGCGATGCTCGCCCCGGCCTTGGCGCCGAGCGCGGTGCGCTCGATCGCGCGGCGAATCATCGGCGGGCGCTCGGCGGTGGCGATGCCGCGCAGCGCGGCTTGGTAGTCGAGCGCCTCGATCACCGTCTGCTCGGGCGGCAGCGGACAGTTCTCGGGGAGATAGCCGATGCGCCGCTGGATCGCGCGCCGCTGCTCGGCGATGTCGAGCCCGTCGACGCGGATCTGTCCCGCGCTCGGTTCGAGGAAGCCGGTCAGCATCTTCATGATGGTGGTCTTGCCCGCGCCGTTGTGGCCGAGCAGCCCGACGATCTCGCCACGGTCGATGGAGAACGACACCTCCCTGACCGCTTGCAGCTCGCCGTAATTGCGACTGAGCTCGCGAACCTCGATCATGGTCAAACCTCGGTGATGGAGTTGCGAAGATGGGTGCCGCGCGCTGGCGGCAGGGCATGGATTTCACCGCAATCGACCCGGTATCCGCAAGGGTTCTCGCATGATCGTGGACGCAACGGAACCAATCGGGCGCGAAACCATCGAAAGCAGTTCGGTCCGTCGCTGGCGCCGGTGAGCGGCGCGTGGTGGATCGATCGAATCCGGCCCCGCCGTCGACGGCGAACCGAGCCGCTGCAGCCGCCGACTGGCCCTGGCCCATCACCAGGGCACCAGCATCCGGCCCTCCATCAACCGCCGCGCGCTGCGTCGCATGATCGCGCGGCGCGCCGTCCAACCCGCGTCCGCGGGCACCACCTCGGCGCCGACCTCCAGCACCCCGGCGGGGTGACCGATACGCACATGGCGCACGCCGTGCTCGCCGGCCCAGGGGGTGAGGGCGTTGACCAGGGTGCCGGGGAGGGCGGCGGCGACCGCCAGCGCCACCGCGCCGGTGCCGGTGAAGGCGTGGTGCAGCCGCCCCATCGAGAGGATGCGGGCGAGCAGGTCGCAGCGCGTGGCCGGAACGCTGGCGCCGGTCGAGTCGCGATAATCGGCGGCGGGCGCGACCCAGGCGAGCTTGGGGGTGGCGGGGCGCGCGCGGCTCACCGCCTCGGGTGTCTCGCCCAGCCCCATGCGCACCGCGCAGTGGGCGCGGATGCGTTCGAGCCGGTCGAGCAGCGCGGGGTCGCCGTCGATCGTCGCGCGCTGCTCGCGCCCGTCAAGCCCGAGATCGGCCGCGCGCACGAATACCGTGGGGTTGCCGGCGTTGATCAGACTGACCGCGAGGACGCCGACCCCGGGGACCTCGATCTGCTCGCACGCCCGACCGGTAGGCAGCAGCGGCGCCTCGGCCGAGCCACCGGGGTCGAGAAAGCTCAGCTCCACCGCCGCGCCCGGCCAGGGCACGCCGTCGAGCCGGAAATCGCCGTCGACCACGGGCTCGCCGTCGCGTACCGGCACCCGGGCGATGATCCGCTTGCCGATATTCGCCTGCCAGATACGCACCTCGGTCATCCCTTCCTGGGCGCGGACCAGCCCCTCCTCGATCGCAAAGGGACCGACGGCGGCGGTGAGGTTGCCGCAGTTGCCGCTGTAGTCGATCACCGGGTCGGTGATCGAGACATGGCCAAAGCGATAGTCGACATCGCAGTCCGGGCGCTCGGAAGGGGCGATCAGCACGACCTTGCTGGTGCTCGAGGTGGCGCCGCCGAGCCCGTCGATCTGCTGCCCGTAGGGATCGGGGCTGCCGAGCGCGCGCAGCAACAAAGCATCGCGCTCGGCAGGATCGGCGGGCAGGTCGGCGGCGTGGAAAAACACCCCCTTGCTGGTGCCGCCGCGCATCCACACGGCGGGAACGCGCCGCTGGGCGCGACGGGGGCGGGTGGGATCGGACATACATCGAACTCCTTGGCTGGACGATCGCCCGATTGTCCACGCGGCGTCCGCGAACCGCCAGCCTTCAGCTCCCAGACCCCAGCTCCGTAGGTTGGGCTGCCGCATAGCGGCAACCCAACTTCTGGGTAGTGCCCTGACCGATAGGTTTCGATAAGATCAGAATCTCTTGCTTTAGAGGCTTTAGAGGCTTTAGAGGCTTTAGAGGCTTTAGAGGCTTTAGAGGCTTTAGAGGCTTTAGAGGCTTTAGAGGCTTTAGCGCGGGGAATGGACACTACGTGACGACGGGCCGCTGATCAAGGCGCTGAGCGCGCTAGCCGAGCGCCATCCATCCGCCGGTTTCCGCAAGCGCCATGTGCGGCTGCGCCGCGCCGGACATCCCTGGAATCACAAGCGGGTCTGGCGGGTGTATTGCACGCTCAAGCTCAATCTGCGGCGTCAGCGCAAGCGGCTCCGTGCGCTCCGCCCGCCGCAACCGCTGGTGCAACAGATCCGTCCCAACCTGCAATGGTCGGCCGATTTCATGAGCGATGCGCTGAGCAGCGGCATGAGTTATCGCACCTTCAACCTCATCGACGACGACAACCGTGAGGCGCTGCGTATCGAGGTCGACGTCTCGCTGACCTCGCCGCGCGTCATCCGCGTACTCGAACAGGTCATCAGTGCCCGGGGGCGCCCCGAGCGTCTGCGTCTCGACAACGGACCGGAGTTCACCAGCAGCGCCTTCCAACGTTGGGCCACCGAACGTGGCATCGCCCTCGACTTCATCAGCCCCGGGAAACCGACCCAGAACGGCTTCATCGAGCGTTTCAACAGCAGCTTCCGCCGCGAGGTCCTCGATGCCTGGCTCTTCAACACCCTCGAGGGGGTTCGCCAACAGGCAGACGACTGGCTCGACGAATACAACCTGCGCCGACCGCACGAATCGCTCGGCGATCTTTCACCAATCGAGTTTCTCAACCGCCGCGGACATGCCGCAGTGTCTATTTACGAATGGACCTAAATAGGGGGAGTTGACAGACGCAGTGCGCCAACGATCTGCAGCTCGCTGTACTTGCTCTTGCGCATGTGGGCTCTCCTCTGCTCAGCCACCATCATGCCGTCGGTCTCTAATTTTCGCTGGACCTATTTTTGGGGAAGGGGACACTGGGGCTTGTGCTCATTTGCTGGAATGCCTTGGAGTGGGCGTAGGGTCTTTTGATGAGGTGTCTTATTTTTCGGAGGAAAATATGAAAGATTTTGAAATATTGCTGGAAAAGCTTTCAAAGCTAGAAGTGGACGAATTTATATCTGCACAAGAATCTTTAAAAGTAGAAGAGTTTCTTAGGTTCGCAACTCCAGAGCTAATCAATAAAGTACTTGAAAACTTGAAAGAATCCACGTTGCGAAAAATTTCTAGCGAAATTGAAGCGGGTGTCTTGAAGCGAGCGTTGGATGTTGCCTCGGAAAATTCATTGCGGTGGTATGTTCAGGCGTCGTCATTGAGTTCATTGAAGAGAATTTCAGCGGCTAGCTCAAACGCTCTAATTGAAAAGTTAATTGATGTAGCTTCCGATCAAAAGCGAAGAGAAATCATAATAAAATCTCTTCCTTTGGGGCGGCGTAAGCAGTGGGAAGAATATATAATGAGAGAGAAAAAAAGAACTAGAGAGCTAAGAGAAAGCGCAAAGCAGGCAGAAGAGTCTTTGGTTGAAGAAAGAAAGCGTATAGCTGATGATCTTTCCTCCGCCATTAAAGCAAAGGAAGAAGCGCTAGCAGAGGTCGAGAAAGTAGCAAATCTCAAAAAGAAACACTTGGATGAAGAGATTTTACTTGCAAAAGATAGGCTAGAGTCATTGCTCAGTGAGACTTCGCAGAGGGAGAAAGAACTTAAAAAGCAGGAGGAAAGCTTAGCTCAAAGAGTTGCAAAGCTCAACGAAGAGCATCAAAAGCAGGTTCAGCAACGTATCGAAATCAAAGTTCCAGAGTATGTAAGTGCTGCGGTAAAGGTTTTGGAGGATCTTGAAACTAAATATAGAAAAAAGGCAAGAAGCTGGAGCATCCATGGCACGTTAGTTCTCGTTGTTGCAGTGTTTGTTACGGTATATATGTCAATGCTGGGCTCTGGTTTTATTGACAAAGAAGCTAAAGATGTCGGTTGGTCACTGCTTATTTTTATATCTTTTAAGGGGCTTGTTGTGTTGAGTGTTCTTGGCTTATGGGCAAGGCATGCATTTGCTGTGAGTAATGCTTACATGCACGAGGCTATCAAAAGATCTGACAGGGCTCATGCGATAAATTTTGGAAAGCTATATTTTGAAATTTATGGTAATGCTGTAGATAGGAGTGAGCTGGTTGAGATATTCGAGAACTGGAATATAGCTAGCGAGAGTGCATTTAGTAAAATTAAGATAAAAGATAAAGATTTTCAGGTGGTTGAGCAAATTAAAGAGCTAGTCAAAGTTATCAAGCTGTCAGAGGGTAAAGAAAGCTAATAATAAGCGAGAGAGTGAAAGCTTTACGCTGCGCTAAAATTTATTTCTTTCGCTGGTCGTTATAAGCAGAAAGTCGACCAGCATGGATGCCTAAAAAATAAATAAGAGGGCCTACGTTTTGTACGAAAAGTAATGCCTGAGGCATCTGCTGATATAAGCAAACGTGAACATTGCCGAGAAGCTGGTCGCCAACTTGTCGTAACGTGTGGCGATGCGTCGACAGGACTTGAGCCAGCCGAACAGCCGCTCGATGACGTTGCGCTTGCGATAGCTGGGCTTGTTGAGTGCCCGAGGGCGGCCAGGCTTGGGCTTGCGCACGCCCTGGCGCTGCGGGATCACCGGACGGATACCGCGCCGATCGCATTAGCGGCGTAAATCGTCGGCATCGTAGCCCTTTTCGGCGAGCAGTTGGCGGCAACGGGTGCGCGGACGACCTCGATGAGCGCTGGGCAAGCGGACTGAGGTTCCCCTGTTTTTTCGTCCCCCAAGGGGGCATGCGATCGTCTGATCGCGGCTCTGTCTCGCCTCCTACTGTTGCGTGAACTCGATGGGTGAACAGTAGCCAAGTGTCGACTGCAGTCGCTTGCGGTTGTAGAAGACCTCCGAAGGCCGTAGCGCGCATCGCCTCGCGGGTCGGGAAGCGCTGACCGACACTGGGGGCTGGTTGCTGAAGGCTGACCGCTTTCTTTACGGTTAAAGCGTCTTCAGCCGCTGGCGCTTAACTCGTTTGATCGGCTCCAGGCGTGAGGATGCGCCGCCAGCGTCGGCCGTCGTTGCGCAGCAGGTCGCCGGCGGCGGCGGGGCCCCAGGTGCCGGCGGCGTAGTTGGGGAAGTCGCGTGCCGGTAGCGCGGACCACACGTCCTGTACCGACTCGACGATCTCCCAGCCCTTCTCGACGGTATCGGCGTGCTTGAACAGGGTGGCGTCACCGTGCATGCAATCGTAGATCAGGGTTTCGTCAGAGGAAGGGGACACCCACGTGACAACGAGCCGCTGATCAAGGCGCTGAGCGTGTTGGCCGAGCGCCATCCATCCGCCGGTTTCCGCAAGCGCTATGCGCGGCTGCGCCGCGCCGGACATCCCTGGAACCACAAGCGGGTCTGGCGGGTGTATTGCGCGCTCAAGCTCAATCTGCGGCGTCGGCGCAAACGGCTCCGTGCGCTCCGCCCGCCGCAACCGCTGGTGCAACCGATCCGTCCCAACCTGCAATGGTCGGCCGATTTCATGAGCGATGCGCTGAGCAGCGGCATGAGCGATCGCATCTTCAATCTCATGACGTTGATGCCGGAGAAAGACCCTCGCGGGTGTTGGGTTGCCCACCGGTCAACGGTTATCGCGCCATCGTAGGGACGGCGCATCGGTGGGCAACCCAACCTACGGCGCTGGCGCTCAACTCGTTTGATCCGCCCCGGGCGTGAGGATGCGGCGCCAGCGGCGGCCGTCGTTGCGCAGCAGGTCGCCGGCGGCGGCGGGGCCCCAGGTGCCGGCGGCGTAGTTGGGGAAGTCGCGTGCCGGCAGCGCGGACCACACGTCCTGTACCGACTCGACGATCTCCCAGCCCTTCTCGACGGTGTCGGCGTGCTTGAACAGGGTGGCGTCACCGTGCATGCAATCGTAGATCAGGGTCTCGTAGCCGGTGGCCGGGGCGTTGCCGAAGTAGTCGGCGTAGCAGAAGTCCATGTTGACGGTGCCGACGCGCATCTTGGGCCCGGGGACCTTGGCCCCGAAGCTCATCTGGATGCCCTCGTTGGGCTGGATGCGCAGCACCAGCATGTCGGGGTCGAGCTGGTCGACATCGGTGTCCTTGAACATGATCTTGGGGGCGCGCTTGAACTGGATGACGACCTCGGTGTACTGGGCGTTGAGCCGCTTGCCGGTGCGCAGATAGAAGGGCACCCCGGCCCAGCGCCAGTTGTCCATGCTGAGCTTGAGCGCGGCGAAGGTCTCGGTGCGCGAGTTGGGCGCCACCCCGGGCGAGGTGCGGTAGGCCTGGACTTGTTCGCCGCTCGGCATCCGCCCCTCGCCGTACTGACCGCGCACGGCGTGGGTGAGCACCTGCTCGGGGGTGAGCGGCTGGAGTGCGTCGAGCACCTTGTTGATCTCGTCGCGTACCGCCTCGGAGTCGAACGAGTTGGGCGGTTCCATCGCCAGGAAGCCGAGCAGTACCAGCAGGTGGTTGGGGATCATGTCGCGCAGCGCGCCGGCCTTTTCGTAGTACTCGCCGCGGTGTTCGACCCCGACGGACTCGGCGACGGTGATCTGCACGTGATCAATGTGCTGGCGGTTCCACAGCGGCTCGATGAAGGCGTTGGCGAAGCGGAACACCATGATGTTCTGCACGGTTTCCTTGCCGAGGTAGTGATCGATGCGATAGATCTGCTCCTCGTCGAGGTTCTGGTGGAGCAGCCGGTTGAGCGCCCGGGCCGACTCCAGGTCGTCGCCGAAGGGCTTCTCGATGATCACCCGGCGCCAGTCGTCCGGGGTCTCGGTGGTGAGGCCGACGGCGCCGAGCAGCCGGGTGATGTCGCCGAACAGCGCCGGCGGTACCGCGAGATAGAACAGATAGTTGCCGTCGGTGCCGCGCTCGGCGTCGATCCGGGTGAGCCGCTCGCAGAGCGCGACATAGCTTTCGCGCTCGGTGATGTTGCAGCGCATGTAGTGGATGCGCTCGCACAGCCGCTCCCAGACGTCCTGGTCCCAGGCCGCGCCGACATGATTGCGCACCGCCTCGGCCATGCGGTCGCGGAAGGCCGCGTCGTCGAGTTCGAGGCGGTCGACCCCGAGCACCGCGAAGGTCTCGGGCAGCAGCCCGCCGCGCGAGAGGTGATAGAGCGCCGGGACCAGTTTGCGCCGGGTGAGGTCGCCGCCGGCGCCGAAGATGATCATCACGTTCGGTGGCGCCGGCGGGGCGTTGTCGGAGGTCAGTCGTTGTTGCATGGGGATCGCTCCTTGATGGGCGGGCGCTCAGGCGGACTTCTCGTGGTGACCGCCGAACTGGTAGCGCATCGCCGAGAGGATGCGATTGGCGAACTCGGCCTCGCCCTGGGAGTTGAAGCGCTCGTAGAGCGCGGTGGTGAGCAGCGGGGTCGGGGTGCCGGTCTCGATCGCGGCGATGCTGGTCCAGCGTCCCTCGCCGGAGTCCGACACCCGTCCGCTGAAGTTGCCGAGTTCGGCGTCCTCGGCGAGCGCGTTGGCGGTGAGATCGAGCAGCCAGGAGGAGACCACGCTGCCGCGCCGCCACAGCTCGGCGACCTCGGCCAGGTCGATGTCGTACTGGTAGTGCTCGGGGTTGGCCAGGGGCGCGGTCTCGGCGTCGGTGGCGCGCTCGGCGCGCCCGGCGCCGGCGTGACGCAGCAGGTTGAAGCCCTCGGCATAGGCGGCCATGAGGGCGTATTCGATACCGTTGTGGACCATCTTGACGAAGTGTCCGGCGCCGCTCGGTCCGCAGTGGAGATAGCCCAGCTCGGCGCCGCGCGGCGGGCCCTCGCGCCCGGCGGTGCGGGGGATGTCGCCGACGCCGGGGGCGAGATCGGCGAGGATGGGTTCGAGTCGGGCGACGGCCTCGGTGGCGCCGCCGACCATCAGGCAGTAGCCGCGCTCGCGTCCCCACACCCCGCCGCTGGTGCCGCAGTCGATGAAGTGGATGCCCGCAGGCGCGAGCCGTGCGGCATGGGCGATGTCGTCGCGGTAGTTGGAGTTGCCGCCGTCGATGATCGCGTCCCCCGCCTCGAGCTGGGGTTCGAGCACGTCGATCACCGAGTCGACCACGCTCGCCGGGACCATGATCCAGACATGGCGGGGGGCGGCGAGTTGGGCGCACAGCTCGGCGATGTCCGCCGCGCCGCTCGCGCCGTGCTCGACCAGGGCGGCGACCGCCGCCGGGTCGCGATCGTAGACCACGCACTGGTGGCCGGCGGCGAGCAGGCGCTGCACCATGTTCGCGCCCATGCGGCCGAGTCCGATCATTCCGAGTTGCATCGTTGCGCCTCCGTTGGCAGTCGTGATCAGTGGAAGAAGCCTTCGAGCACCACCACCGCGTGCGCCTCCACACGCAGCCGCGGTTGTTCGATCGGCGGTTGTGCGCCGGGGTCGAACACCCAGGGTTCGCGGGCGGTGTCCAACGCCAGGTACCAGGTCATGCCGGCGATCGGCGGCAGCGCGAACTCGAGCGGCTCACTGCCCATGTTGAGCATGACATGCAGGGGCGACTCGCCCTCTTCAAGTCCGTCGAGGGTGAAGGCGAGGGCGTGGTTGCCGGGCGCGTCCCAGTTCGGCTGTTCGAGTCCGACCCCATGCCAGCGGATGTCGGGCAGGGCGTGTCCGGGTGCGCGCTCGCCGGTGAAGAAGCGGTTGCGACACAGCGCCGGGTGACGGCGGCGCAGCGCGATCATGGCGCGCACGAAGTCGAGCATGGCGGCGCTGTCGTCGTGCATGCGCCAGTCGATCCAGCCGAGCGGGTTGTTCTGGCAGTAGGTGTTGTTGTTGCCCTGCTTGGTGCGCAGCAGTTCGTCGCCGGCGTGGAGCATCGGCACCCCCTGGCTGAGCATCAGGATGGCGATGAAGTTGCGCGCCTGACGCCGACGCAGGGCGAGGATGGCGGGGTCGTCGGTGGGGCCCTCGACGCCGCAGTTCCAGCTCAGGTTGTGGTCATGGCCGTCGCGGTTGTCCTCGCCGTTGGCCTCGTTGTGCTTGTGGTCGTAGCTGACCAGGTCGTAGAGGCTGAAGCCGTCGTGACAGGAGACGAAGTTGATGCTGTTGGTCGGCAGCCGGGCGCGGCTCTCGTAGAGATCGCTGGAGCCGGCGATGCGGGTGGCGACCTCGGCCACCAGTCCGGGGTCGCCGCGCACGAAGCCGCGGATCACGTCGCGATAGCGTCCGTTCCATTCCGCCCAGCGGTAGCCGGGGAAGTCGCCGACCTGATAGAGCCCGGCGGCGTCCCAGGCCTCGGCGATGATGTGCGCGCGATTGAGCGCCGGGGAGAGCTCGATGGCCCAGAGCACCGGGGCATGGTACTGCGGGTTGCCGTCCTCGCCCCGGGCCAGGGCGCTGGCGAGATCGAAGCGGAAGCCGTCGACGTGCATCTCGCGACTCCAGTAGAGCAGCGAGTCGATGAGAAAGCGGGTGACGATGGGGTGGTTGCAGTTGAGGGTGTTGCCGCAACCGGTGTAGTCGCGATAGCGGCGCCGGTCGATGAAGTCGAGGTGGTAGTACATCTCGTTGCCGAGCGCCTTGAAGCTGATGACCGGGCCGTCCTCGCCGCCCTCGGCGGTGTGGTTGAAGACCACGTCCATGATCACCCCGATGCCGGCGCGATGCAGCGCCTTGACCAGGTTGCGGAACTCGTCGCGGGCCTGGCTGACATCGACGGCAAAGCCCGGGTGGGGGGCGAAATAGCTGTGGGTGCTGTAACCCCAGAAGTTCTCCAGCCCGCGCGCGGCGGTCGCCGGGGGCACGTCCTGGGTGTCGAAGGCCATCACCGGCATCAGCTCGACATGGGTGATGCCGAGCGATTGCAGATAGGGGATCTTCTCGATCACCCCGAGGAAGCTGCCCGGGTGCGCGACCTCGGCGCTGGGGTGACGGGTGAAGCCGCCGACGTGCATCTCGTAGATCACCGAGGCATTGAGCGGGATGTGCAGCGGATGGTCGCCCTCCCAGTCATAGCCGTCGCGCACCACCTGCGCGCGCATCGCGGTGGCGGTGTTGTCGCCCGGTCGGCAGGCGGTGGTGCGATCCCACAGCAGGTCGCTGACGGTGGTCGCCCAGGGGTCGAGCAGCGCCTTGTCGCCATCGAGCCGACAGCCGGTCTCGCGGGTGTCGCAGCGTCCGCGTACCCGCCAGTTGTAATAGGTGCCGTCGGGCAGGTCCTCGACGAAGACGTGCCAGAAGAAGAAGGTCCGGTTGACCCTGGGGTCGAGCGCGATGACCTCGTCGGGCTCGGTGTCGTCGGCGCGCTCGAACAGCAGCAGCTCCATGGACTCGGCGTAGCGCGAGAAGACGCAGAAGTTGACGCCGCCCTCCATAGGGGTTGCGCCGGTGTTGTCCCAGACACCGGGCTGCACGGAAGATCTCTGTCGCGTCATGGTACGGCTCCTGCTCATGATCGCCGCTGTTCGCCCCCTTCTGGTCGTCATCGGCGCGACGGCTGCTGGCCGTCTGTGTGTACTTCGACCGCGGCGCGTGTGGGCCCGGTCACCAACGCCATCTCCCTGCGTTTTCGTTCGGCATCCTGCGGTCATCGCAACCCGTCCCGATTGATCGGGGCGGCGTCTTGAAGTCTAGACCCTGCAGACGAAGTTCGCTCAATACGAAAGGGACAGATTGAAAAAGACGAGCCTGAGCGATACGTTAGGCGACATGAACCGATCCAGACGCGCGCTCCCCCTGCTGCTGGTGCTCTGTCTGCTCGCCTTCCAGGCGCAGACGGTGGCCGCGCGCGCGCTCGACTGTCTCCATCTCGGTGCGTCCGTCACCGAGGTCGCCTGTCCCGGCCACCTCCAGCCTGCGGGCGGGATCGACCGACAACCCGCAGCGCCCGGGGGCGGGGGCTCCCCCTTCGACTGCGCCAAGTGCGCGCTGGCGCTCACCCTCGGCGTACTGCAGGCGCCACCGGCGACCCCGCCGCTGCTGCTCGCCGACCGTGGCGCGGTACATCGGCCGCGCCCCCCCGCGCATTTCTATCTGCACGACCCCGAACACCTGCTGCGTCCACCGCGGACCGACTGACACCGACCCGATCCATCGCGGGGTCCCGTCGACCCCGTGCCGATTCAGTTCTGTGTCTGCGGGGCACGCCCGGTGCGTGTCCCTCGAGGTGTGACCCATGTATCGACGTCATCCATCCCGCGGAGGCGGCGCGCCGACGCGCGGTCTCTGGATCTCGCTATTGGTGGTGGTGCTTGCCGGTTGCGACGCCGCCCCCACGACCACGCCGCCGACGGCGCAAGCCGAGCACGATCACGGCGCCGAGGAGGCGCCTGCCGCGCGACCGCTCGAAACCCGCTATGTCTGCCCGATGCACCCGCAGATCGTGCGCGATGCCCCCGGCACCTGCCCGATCTGCGGCATGGATCTGGTGGAGAAGGCGCTCGATCCCCTGGCCGGGCGCGGACCCGAGGTGCGGCTCGCCCCGGGGCTGGCGCAGACGCTCGGGGTCCGCACCGCCACGGTCGAGCGCGGCACCCTGTGGAAGTATGTCCGCACCCCGGGCCGGATCAGCTATGACGAGACCCGGCTGGCGCATCTCCACCCGCGCGCGCCGGGCTGGATCGAGGGGTTGAGCGTGCGCGCCCTCGGCGAGCCGGTCAGCGCCGGGCAGGAGCTTGCCGAGCTCTATGCCCCGGAGATCCTCTCCGCGCAGGTCGACTTCCTGCTCGCGCTCGCGCCCCAGCCCGAGGGCGTGGCCCGGGTGCGGGTCGATCAGGCGCGCAACATCCTCCGTCTGCTCGATGTCCCCGAGGCCGACATCCGCGCCATCGAGCGCAGCGGCGAGACCCGCCAGACGGTGCCGGTGCTGGCGCCGATCGACGGCGTGGTCACCGAGATGAAGGCGCGCGAGGGGATGTACGTCACCGCCGCCGATGCCATGTACACCATCGCCGATCTCAGTCGGGTGTGGGTGCTGGTCGACGTCTTCGAGCACCAGATCGACTGGATCGCCCCCGGCCAGGGCGCCGAGATCCGGGTCCCGGCCTATCCCGGACGCAGCTGGGAGGGCGAGGTCGACTATCTCTACCCGGCGCTCGATCCGCAGACGCGCACCCTGCGGGTGCGGTTGGTGTTCGACAACCCCGAGGGTCTGCTGCGCCCCAACATGTTCGCCGAGGTGGTGATCTACGGCGGTCCCAGGCGCGATGTGCTGAAGATCCCCGCCGAGGCGCTGATCGAGACCGGCACCGCCACCCGGGTGGTGCGCGCGCTCGACGACGGGCGCTTCGCCCCGGTCGAGGTGGTGGCGGGGATGCGGCGCGACGGCGAGGTCGAGATCCTCTCCGGGCTCGACGCGGGCGATCGCGTGGTGACCTCGGGGCAGTTCCTGCTCGACTCCGAATCGAGCCTGCGCGCCGGACTCGACCGGCTCTCGGGCCAGACGCAGGGAGGGCACGATCATGCCGGTCACTGATCCCCGCCACCGCCCGGAGGTGTCGCGATGAAGGCCGTGATCCTCTGGTCGATCCGCCAGCGGATGCTGGTGCTGCTCGGCGCGCTGGCGCTCGCCGTCTGGGGCGCGCAGGCGCTGCGTACCATCCCGCTCGATGCCATCCCCGATCTCTCAGACGTGCAGGTGATCGTGCGCACCAGCTTCCCCGGCCAGTCGCCGCGGGTGGTCGAGGAGCAGGTCACCTATCCGCTCACCACTACCATGCTGGCCGTCCCCGGCGCCAAGGTGGTGCGCGGTTACAGCTTCTTCGGCGACAGCTATGTCTATGTGCTGTTCGAGGACGGCACCGATCTCTACTGGGCCCGCTCGCGGGTGCTCGAGTATCTCAACCAGGCCGCCGCGAGCCTCCCCGAGGGCGTCCAGCCCCGGCTCGGGCCGGATGCCTCCGGGGTCGGCTGGATCTACAGCTATGCCCTGGTCGATCGCAGCGGACGGCACGACATCGCCGAGCTGCGCAGCCTCCAGGACTGGTTCCTCAAGTTCGAGCTGCAGGCGGTCCCGGGGGTGGCCGAGGTGGCCACGGTCGGCGGCATGGTGCGCCAGTACCAGGTGGTGGTCGATCCCGATCGGCTGCGTGCCTACGGCATCCCGCTGGCGCGGGTGGCCGAGGCGCTGCGCGCGGCCAATGCCGAGGTCGGCGGCTCGGTGCTGGAGCTGGCCGAGGCCGAGTACATGATCCGCACCCGCGGCTATCTGCGCGGGGTCGAGGATATCGAGACCATCCCGCTGGGCGCCACCGAGGGCGGCACCCCGATCCTGCTGCGCGATCTGGCGCGGGTGCGGATCGGGCCGCAGATGCGCCGCGCGGTGGCCGATCTCGACGGCGAGGGCGAGGTCACCGGGGGGATCGTGGTGATGCGCTCGGGCGAGAACGCGCTGGCCACCATCGCCGCCGTCGAGGCGCGGCTCGATGCGCTCGCCGCCGGGCTCCCCGAGGGTGTGGAGATCGTCGAGACCTACGACCGCTCGCGGCTGATCCGCGCCGCTGTCGACAACCTCGGCGACAAGCTCGTCGAGGAGTTCGTCGTCGTCGCCCTGGTCTGCGTGCTCTTTCTCGTCCATCTGCGCTCGGCGCTGGTGGCCATCGTCAGCCTGCCGCTGGGGGTGCTGGCCGCCTTCTTGGTGATGAACGCGCAGGGGATCAACGCCAACATCATGTCGCTCGGCGGCATCGCCATCGCCATCGGCGCCATGGTCGATGCCGCCATCGTGATGGTGGAGAACGCCCACAAGCACCTCGAACGCGCCGGCCCCGGGATCGATCGCGCCACCCACTGGCGGGTGATCGGCGAGGCGGCCACCGAGGTCGGACCGGCGCTGTTCTTCTCGCTGTTGATCATCACCCTGAGCTTCCTGCCGGTGTTCGCGCTCGAGGCGCAGGAGGGACGGCTGTTCGCGCCCCTGGCCTATACCAAGACCTATGCGATGGCCGCCGCGGCGGGGCTCGCCGTCACCCTGGTGCCGGTGCTGATGGGCTATCTGGTGCGTGGCCGCATCCCGCGCGAGCAGGCCAATCCGCTCAACCGCGCGCTGATCGCCGGCTACCGGCCCGTGCTCGGCGCGGTGCTGCGCCGCCCGCGCTCGACGCTGGTGGCCGCCGGCGTGCTGCTCTACAGCTGTCTGATCCCGCTCGGCGGGGTGGGCGGGCTGCTCGCACCGCTCAAATGGCCCTTCCAGCTCGTCTCGGCGGTGGTCGAGACCCCGCTCGCTGAGCGCGCCGAGGCCCGGGTGGGGCAGTGGCAGCAGGCGCTCGCCGAGGGCTGGCGCGCGCATCTCGGCGCGTTGCCGGTGATCGGCGGCTGGGATCGCGGGCTGGGTTCGGAGTTCATGCCCGAGCTCGACGAGGGCGATCTGATGTACATGCCGACCACGCTGCCCGGGATCTCGATCGGCAAGGCGCGCGAGCTGTTGCAGCAGACCGACCGGCTGATCGCCTCGGTGCCCGAGGTCGAGCGGGTGTTCGGCAAGGTCGGGCGCGCCGAGACCGCCACCGACCCGGCGCCGCTGACCATGATCGAGACCTTCATCCATCTCAAGCCGCGCGAGGCGTGGCGCGAGGGGATGACGCTCGCGCGGCTGATCGACGAACTCGACGAACGCGTCCAGGTGCCCGGCGTGACCAACGCCTGGGTGATGCCGATCAAGACCCGCATCGACATGCTCGCCACCGGCATCAAGACCCCGATCGGGGTGAAGATCTCGGGGCCGGATCTGGCCGAGATCGAGCGGCTGGGACGGGCGCTGGAGCCGATCCTGATGGGGATCGAGGGCACGGTCTCGGCCTATTCCGAGCGCGTCGCCGGGGGGCGCTATGTCGAGATCCGCCCCGACCGCCTGGCCGCCGCGCGCTTCGGGCTGAACATCGACGACATCAACCAGGTGGTGGCCGCCGGGATCGGCGGCATCGAGGTCACCCGCACCGTCGAGGGGCTGGAGCGCTATCCGGTCAATCTGCGCTTCCCGCGCGATCGGCGCGCCGATCTCGAGGCGCTGCGGGAGCTTCCGATCGTCACCCCGAGCGGGGCGCAGGTCGCGCTCGGGCAGGTCGCCGAGGTGGTGATCGTCGACGGACCGCCGCTGCTCAAGAGCGAGAACGCGCGGCTCACCGGCTGGACCTTCGTCGACATCCGCGGCCGTGATCTCGGCGGCTATGTCGCCGAGGCGCGGGCGCGGGTGCAGGAGGCGCTGGCGCTGCCGCCGGGCTACGCGCTCGACTGGTCGGGCCAGTACGAGTCGATGGAGCGCGCCCAGGCGCGGCTGGCGCAGGTGCTGCCGCTGACCCTGGCGATCATCCTGGTGCTGCTCTATCTCGCCTTCGGCTCGCTCGGGCGGGCGCTGCTGGTGCTCGGCTCGCTGCCGCTGGCGCTGGTCGGCGGGCTGTGGCTGATCTATCTGCTCGACTACAACCTCTCGGTGGCGGTCGCGGTGGGCTTCATCGCCCTGGCCGGGGTGGCGGCGGAGTTCGGCGTGGTGATGCTGGTCTATCTCGACGCGGCGCTCGCGCGTCGCCGCGCCGAGGGACGGCTCGATGACCGCGCGGCGCTCCACGCCGGGCTGATCGAGGGCGCGGTGCTGCGCATCCGTCCCAAGGCGATGACGGTGGCGACCATCTTCGCCGGGTTGCTGCCGATCATGCTCGGCGCCGGGGTCGGCTCGGAGGTGATGCGCCGCATCGCCGCGCCCATGGTCGGCGGCATGATCACCGCGCCGCTGCTCAGCCTGCTGTTGCTGCCGGCGGCCTACGCCCTCTGGTACCGGCGCGGGCTGCGCTGAGCGGGGCCGCGTCCGGGGCGCCTAGCGCGCGAGCCCGGGCGCGGCCTTGACGATCAACCCGCCGGTCGGCACCCCGATGTCGTCGGCGATCACCCCGCACTTGGCCTGGAGCAGGAAGACGATGGGCGCCTCGACCTCGCTCAGGCTCTCGTAGTTGGCCTGACCCTTGGCGATGATCAGGGGCGCGGCGGCGAAGCGTGCGCGGAATTCGTCCGAGCAGCGATCGAGCAGGGTGCCGACGGCGTCCGAGCCGTTGTCGACGAGGCTGGCGCAGCCGTCGAGCCCGGCAGCGCGCGCGTCCTCCAGGGTGGCGTCGTTGATCGCCGGGCCGCCCTTGCAGACATAGGTCACCGGCTGGTCGAGCTGCTCGATCAGGGCGCGGTCGAACACCGTCTCGCCGGCGTTGTCGCCGAGATAGAGCACCCGGTCGACGCGCGCGAGCGCGGCGCGCAGCACCGCCAGGTCGTCGATGGCGAAGGGCTGGCGCAGCACCCGATCGAGGGTGGCCTCGAGGTCGTAGTGCTCGAACACCCCGAAGTCGATGATGTTGCCCGCGATCGCGCCGCGCACCGCCGTCTCCAGCGGATCGGCCGAGGCGGCGATGGCGGCGATCAGCCGTGGGTAGAGGTCGAGGGCGCGGCGCGTCGCCTCCTGCTTGGCCGCGAGATAGGGATCGACGGCGCCGGTGCGGGTGCGCACCAGACGGTGGATGGTCTCGGCCATCCGTGGCGGTGTGGTGTCGAGCGGCAGCCTCTGCAACTCGGCCATGGTCTCGACCAGGATCGCGTGCTGCAGCGCCTGATCGGCGCCGGCGCGCCGCGCCGCGCTCAGCGCCTGGCGCAGGAAGCAGGGATAACAGTCGAGATGGGTATGCATGGCGGCTCCGTCGGTTGCTGGCAGGGACGGGCGACCCTAGCACGGGGTGGCGACTCGACGCCTTGACGACTGTCGCCGGGCGCTGTCCGACTATGCTTCTTGGTGCAGGGGTGTGTCGCAGCGGATCGGCAGCATCAGGAGGTCGTCATGAACCAGGAACCCTCGTCCCTCGAACCCTCGCTCACCGAATTGCTCGCGGCCCTGACCGATGCCGTCGGTCGGGGCGATCGAGCGCGGGCGCAGGCCCTGGCGCTCGAGATCCGTCAGCGGCTGATGGCCGAGTCGGCGTGGCTCGATGAGGCCGAACGCCAGGTCGGCGCGCTGCTGGCCGGTCTCGATCGACAGTCGCCCATCATCGTGCGACTGGTGGGTGATCTCGGCGCGTCGTCATGGCCGCTTGCGACCGATGACAGACACTTCGTCGTCGACAGGGGGGAGGCGCCCCAGTGGGCCGGCATCCCGGCGTGGTCCATGACCACGGCCGCTCCGGCTAGCGGCGAGGTCTATCCGGTGTGGTTCGGCACCAACCGCCGCCCGGACGGGGCGGGCGGCTATGGTGGCGCGCGCGACACCCGGGTCCACTACGGTCGGGCGCTGGTCCAGGTCCCCGAGGCGCATCGCTTCGGCGAGACCGGCAGTGGTTTCTGGACGCGGTTGCTGCGTCTCGACCTGCGCGACGACCGGCTGCGGCTGCGCGCCGTCGAGTCGCGCACGCCCGCGGCCTGCCTCGCCGAGGTCGCGGCGACCGTGGCGGCGGCGCGTGAGGCCGGCGAGCAGGCCCAGGCGATGGTCTATCTGCACGGCTACAACACCAGCTTCGAGGAGGCGGCGATCCGCGCCGCGCAGATCGGCTATGACCTCAAGGTGCCGGCCACCGCCTTCTTCAGCTGGCCCTCGCAGGGTACGCTCGCGGCCTATCCCGCCGACGAGGCGGCGATCGAGGCGAGCGAGCGACTGATCGCCGACTTCCTCGTCGCGTTCGCCCGCGACTGTGGTACCGACCGGGTGCATCTGGTCGCGCACAGCATGGGCAATCGTGGTCTGTTGCGGGCGTTGCAGCGGATCGCGGCAGAGGCCGGGGAGGCGGGGGTGCGCTTCGCGCAGGTGTTCCTCGCCGCGCCCGACGTCGATCGCGATCTCTTCCTCGATCTCGCCAGGCTCTATCCGCGTCACAGCGAGCGCACCACGCTCTATGCCTCCTCCGCCGATCGTGCGGTGCACCTCTCCTCCCGACTCCACGGCGCGCCGCGTGCGGGCTATTTCGAGCCCTATACGGTGGTGCCCGGGGTGGACACGGTGGCCGTGCCCGACTTCGACCTCGACCTGCTCGGTCACGGTTATTTCGCCCAGGCCGAGGCGTTGCTGCACGATCTCTTCGAGCTGATGCGTCACGACAGCGCGCCGACGGCGCGACAGCGTCTGCGTCCACTCGCCGGGGCCGGCGCCGGGGTCTGGTCATTGGTCAGATAGTGCTTGAGGATCAGGGGACTGGCCCCATGAATGATCACCTCATCACCAATCAGTCTCCGTGAGCTGTATCAGTACCCGGGACGGATCGAACACAGGGAGGATCGAGATGACTGAGCCGACTTGCGTGATCCTGGTCGAGGGGGACGCCGAGCTGCGGACCTCCCTCGCCAATGCCCTCGGGGACGCCGGCTGTACGGTCGCAACCGCGCCCGACGGACTGTCCTTCTATCGTCAACTCAGCGAGCAGAGCTTCGCCGTGGTGGTCGTCGACCTCGCGTTGCCGGATCAGCCGGGACAGGTGTTGATCGATTACGCCAGACGCCAGACCACCAGCGCCATCGTTGCCATCGGCGCGCGCAGCGGGGTCGAGATCCGGGTCGATTGCTATCAGGCCGGGGCCGATCTGTTCCTGCAGACGCCGGTCGACCCTCAGGAGCTGGCCGTCGCCGTCTCCAGCCTGGCGCGGCGTCATGCCCAGCTGCGTGCCGCGGCGCAGCGTCTCGTCGGCTGGCGTCTGCTGGTGCATCGGCGGGCGCTGGCGATCCCCGGTGCCGGCACCCTGGAACTCAGTCCGCGCGAGTGTCAGCTGCTCGACCTGCTCTCGCCCGGGGCGGGTGCCGCGGTGCGTCGCTGTGAGCTGCTCGACCGGCTCTATGCGCGGCGCGACGAGAGCGCCGAGCGCGCGCTCGAGACCCTGGTGCGCCGTACCCGTCGCAAGATCGCCGGCCACCATCCTGGGCCGAGCCCCATCCTCACCCAGCATGGTGTCGGCTATGCCTTCGCCACCCCGTTGATGCGGGCCTGAGGCCTTGGTCAGAACCGGTCAGGTCAGGTCGGTTCCCGTGGGTTGATGCACGGCCATCGGCCTGTCACCGTGCAACCAGCGTCCGGGATCGTCCCGGCGCTCACGACGATCGCAATGGAGGAACCGGGATGAAGACCTTCAGCACAGTGGCGGCGATGGCCCTGGTCTGTACCGCCTCGGGGGCGGCGCTCGCCGAGGACATGGAGAAGGGGGTGAACGCCTTTCGCGCCTGCTATGGCAGCGACATCCCGCCGGGGATGACCGGTGCGCCGGAGCTGACCATCGAGGTGGTGGTCGACTCCCAGCCCGAGCACAAGGCGATGGGCACGGGCAAGGTGACCTGGGGCTCGGTGCAGGGCTTCGCGCCGATCGAGACCGAGATCAGCGGCCCTTGGTACTACATGTGCACCATGGACGCCTGCTCGATCCGCTTCGACTTCTCCGGCGAGGGGCTGGACGGCATGCTGGTGGCGACCAACTGGGGCTCGCCCGGCACCTTCAAGTACAGCTTCAACGACGGCGACCCCGTCGAGCAGAAGGCGATGGTGTGTAACTGAGGAAAGCACCGTCTCGTCCTGGATCAGCCTCCAGCGGCCAGCCGACAGCCTCCAGTGGAGAAGCGTGGCTGACCGCTGAAAGCTGATCGCTCATTTTTCAGCCTCCAGCGGCCAGCTGACAGCCTCCAGTGGGGAGGGCCAACGTCATGATTTGGCGACAGTGGCGTGCATACTGCCGCGATGGCGAGAGAAGACGTCCCGCTGGTAGCTGACGACTGGATGCTTACCGCTTTATCCCTTCGCGTCCTTTGCGGCTTTGCGGTTCAATCTCTTCGGCCGGCGGTTCAGCCGAGCCCCATCTCCTCGAGCAGCTCGTCGCTGCGCATCACCTGGCAGTAGATCATGTTGAGGATCTCCAGCTCGTGCTGGTGCAGGCTGTCGGTGCCGGCGGCGCAGCAGTCCTCGAGGAGGATGACGTGGAAGCTCTCGTCGGCGAGGCTGCGCACCGTCGAGGAGACGCACTGGTCGGTGTAGACGCCGGTGACGATGACGTTGCGGATGCCCATGTTGTTGAGCACCAGACGCAGGTTGGTCCCGGTGAGGGCGCTGTCGGTGGTCTTGGTGACGACGATCTCGCCCGGTTCCGGGGCCAGCTCGGGGACGATCTGCGAGGCCTCGGTGTCGAGCGGCATCAGCAGGTTGTTCCAGCCCGGCAGCTTTTGGCTCAGCGAGCGATCGCGACCGTCCTCGAGCAGACAGGCGATGCGGGCGTGGATGACGTCGATCCCGGCGGTGCGGAAGCGTTGCTGGAGGGCGCGAAGGTTGGGGATCAGGGTCTCGCGCATGCGTTGCTGGAAGGGGGCCCAGCGGGCGCGTTCTTCGGGGTCGTCGGCGAGCACCATGCCGTAGTTCTGCACGTCGATGCAGAGCAGCGCGGTCTCCTCGGGGGTGAGCGGCGGGAGTTCCGGTGCGGGCGCCTTGGCGTAGTAGAAGGAGCGGTGTCGCGTCTTCCAGGTCATGCGCGGTGCCTCCTCGATGCGCGGGCGGGGCGGCCGCTCGGCTTGTCCCCAGACCCTGTGGTTCGTCCTGTGGATAAGTTGTGACGAGTTGCGCTAGGTCACTGAGATACAAGCCCGTGAGACGGATTGGTCGAATCCTGTCCACCAGAGGCTAATCTCTAAGCGTAGTCCAGAAAGATCACACTCACCAGTGATCCAGGACAAGCATGGGCGAGAAGGGGGATTGAACCGCTAAGCCGCAAAGGACGCGAAGAAAGCGACCAGCATCCAGCAAACAGCCTCCAGTGTCGGCGTACGGTCAACCGCGACGCGACGAGACAACCCAACCCCCTCACTGGAGGCTGGCAACTGAAAGCCTTTCTTCATCTTCGCGCACTTTGCGGCTTTGCGGTTCAATGTCCTGTCGGCTGTCGGCTGTCGGCTGTCGGTTACTGCAGGGCCGGGACCAACCGCTGTCGTCGTCGTGCGGTGGCGACCAGGGTGATGCCGAGCATTACCGCCGCGGCGGTCAGGCCGGCGAGCAGCCCCAGCCACAGACCGGCCGGTCCGCGTGCCGGGCCGAACAGATCGGTGAGCGCGAGGCTGTAGCCGATCGGCAGGCCGATGGCCCAGTAGGCGATCAGGGTGATGACCATCGGCGTGCGGGTGTTCTGGTAGCCGCGCAGGGCGCCGGCGGCGGTCACCTGGACGGCGTCGGAGAGCTGGTAGAGCGCGGCATAGACGATCAGCTGGGTGGCCACGGCGATCACCGCCGGGTCCGGGGTGTAGAGCCGTGCGACCCAGTCACGTCCGAGCAGGATCAGCACGGCCGAGCAGCAGGCCAGGGTCAGCGCCGTGCCCAGCGCGACCCGGGTGCTGAAGCGCGCCTCCCGGATCGAGCCGCGTCCGAGCGCCTGACCGACTCGTACCGTGGTCGCCATCGACAGCGACAGGGGCACCATGAAGATCAGGGTGGAGAAGTTGAGCGCGACCTGGTGTCCGGCCACCACCACCGGTCCGAGACCGCCGATGAGCAGGGCGATGACGGCGAAGATGCTGGCCTCGGCGAATACCGCGATGCCGATCGGTACACCGAGCGCGAGCAGCGCGCCGAGGGTGGCGGGGTCGGGGCGCTCGATCCGGGCGAAGGGGGCGTAGCGATGATAGCGCGGCGCGAGCGCGATCCAGAGCGCCAAACCGGCGAGCATGAACCACATCACCAGCGCCGTGGCCCAGCCGCAGCCGACACCACCGAGCGCCGGCAGCCCGAACCAGCCACCGTGGATGAAGACATGGTTGGCCGGGATGTTGAGCAGCAGTCCGAGCAGTCCGAGCACCATGTAGGGACGCGGCTGTCCGAGCCCGTCGCAGAAGCTGCGCAGCACCTGAAACAGCGCCGCCGCCGGGAAGCCGAACGCGACCGCCTGCAGATAGCCCATGGTCGGGGCGATCAGCTCGGGGTCGATCCGCATCACCTCCAGCAGAGGTTGCGCCGAGGCCAGCACCGCGGCGGCGAGTGCTCCCAGCGCGAGCGCCAGCCACAGCGCCTGGCGCACCAGCGGCCCGGTCGCGCCCAGTCGTCCGGCGCCGACGAGGTGGGCGACCTTGGGGGTGGTGGCCATCAGCACCCCGTTCATCAGCAGGAAGACCGGGATCCACACCGAGTTGCCGAGCGCCACCGCGGCGAGATCGCGCGCCCCGACCCGACCGGCCATCAGGGTGTCGACGAAACCCATCGCTGTGTGCGAGAGCTGGGTGATGAGGATCGGCCAGGCCAGGGCGATCAAGGCGAGGAACTCGACGCGGACGCGTTGAGCGGTTGCACGCTGGGAAGACATGGAAACCGTCTTTAAAAACAGTTAATTATCTTCCCTTCGATTGCGGGTTGTCAATCGTCGCGAAACGTGTATCTAACCAGCGACCAGCGGGATTGAACCGCAAAGCCGCAAAGAGCGCGAAGACGAAGAAAGGCTTCCAGCCGCCAGCAACCAGTGAGGGGGCTGGGGTATCTCGTCGCGTCGCGGTTGACCGCAAACCGACACTGGAGGCTGCTTGCTGGAGGCTGGCCGCTTCCTTCGCGTCCTTTGAGTCTTTGCGGTTCTATCTTCATTGAACGGCCAAGCCGCCAAGAGCGCGAAGATGGAAAAAGGCTTCCAGCCAGCGATGGGGCAGGGTTGTCTTGTCGCGTTGCGGTCGATCGCACACCGACACTGGAGGCTGCTTGCTGGAGGCTGGTCGCTTTCTTCGCGTCCTTTGCGGCTTGTATCTTGCCACCCCGTGGTGGTTAGCTCCCACCGCGCGAGATTGAGGCAGCTCGATTGCGACTGAAGGCCTGGACCTTGCCGCAAAGATTCAGCCCTCGATCTCTCTTCTCATGCCAGTCTCGACACTGAACGGTATCCAAGGGGCAAACCCTGCATGGACAAGGCGAGTGGGTATGAGGACTGGCCCAGGATCAAGGAGTGGACGACGATGATGTCTCTCGGAATCGATGTCTCGAAGGCGAAGCTGCACACCGCGCTGGAGCTGAGCGAGCAGGAGCGGGTCAAGCTCAAGACCAAGACGGTGCCCAATACCGCCGCGGGGGTGGAGGCGCTGATCGACTGGCTGGGGCGTCAGGGGGCGAGGCCGGAGG
>NZ_RHFI01000031.1:0-35223 GCF_003718685.1 Marichromatium sp. AB31
ATCTCTCCTGGCGCACCCGCTCGCCATAGATCTGGGTCTCGGTGATCAGCGCCAGTCCCTGGTCGGCGAGCCGCAACCCCTGTTCGAGCGGCGCGACGGTGAGCGCGAGCGACAGATCGCCGGCGACGAAGCTGCCCCAGTCGCTGACCTGGGTGGCATGGATGCCGAAGTCGCGCAGCTGTTCGGCGAGCAGCTCGCGGCGTCCGGTGCTCTCGGCCACCAGCAGCACCCGCTGCCCCGGGGTGTCGAGGAAGCGCTGCAGCGCCTGCGCCGGCTCGGCGGCGCGGGCCTGCAGCTCCAGCGCTGGCAGGTCGAGGGTGGCGAAGTTGTCGACCCCGGCATAGCCCTTGGGGCGAGTGTCGAACGGTGCGGTGCGGTAGTTCACCCCGGGCATGCGGTTGAGCGCGGCGGCCAGTTCGTCGGCGCCGAGATAGAGCCGCGCGGGGGCGAGCAGCGGGCGCTCGGCGTCGTGGCGACGCTGCTCATGGCGCTCGGCGACGGTGGCGAGGAAGCCCGCGCCGGCCTCGCGACCGCTCGCCGGTTCGATCGCCAGGGTGGTGGCGGGCAGATAGTCGAAGAGGGTGGCGGTGTCGTCGAAGAACAGCGGCAGATAGGACTCGATGCCGCCCGGTGTGCGCCCCTCCGAGACCTCGCGATAGATCAGGCTGCGTTGCGGATCGCCCTCGATGCTGGCGCGATAGCGGCTGCGGAAACCGGCGATCGCCTGCTCGTCGAAGGGGAACTCGCGCGCCGGCAGCATCCGCACCTGCTCGATGCGGTCGTGCGAGCGCTGGGTCTCGGGATCGAACAGACGAATGCTCTCGACCTCGTCGTCGAACAGGTCGATGCGCAGCGGTTGCTGCCCGCCCATCGGGAAGACATCGAGCAGCGAGCCGCGTACCGCGTATTCGCCGTGTCCCATCACCTGCGAGACACAGCTGTAGCCGGCGTGTTCGAGTCGCAGTCGGGTGGCGTCGAGATCGAGTCGGTCGCCGCAGGCGAGCACCAGCGAGTGGGCGTCGACATAGTCGCGCGGCGGCAGGCGCTGGAGCAGGGTCGCCACCGGCACCACCAGTACGCCACGGGTCAGCCCCGGCAGACGGTGCAGGGTCAGCAGCCGCTCCGAGATCAGCTCGGGCAGGGGCGAGAAGACGTCGTAGGGCAGGGTCTCCCAGTCGGGGAAGCCGAGCACCGGGAGATCGCTGCCGGTGAGGAAGAAGCCCAGCTCGGCGTGCAGCCGTCGCGCCGCCTGCACGTCCTCGGCCAGGGCCAGCACCAGTCCGGGGTGACGTCTGGCGGCGGTGGCGATGGCGAGCGCCGCGCCGGCCCCGTGCAGCCCGCCCCAGCACCTGCGTTCACCCGCCCCTTCGGGCAGCGGTGGTTCGAGCGGGGAGTGCAGGGTGGCGGATGTGGCCTGGTTCACGAACGGGTCCTCGTCATTTCGACAAGCGTGGAATTCTCGCACAGCATGAGCGGATGTGCAGACGGGGCGGTGGGGGCCGTTCTGTATGAGTACGGGCAGGGCAGTCGTCGGTTTTTTTTACGGTTTTCGTGCTCGCTTTTGCTCGTGGTGTGCTGGTTTTGAAGAAACCTTTTAGCCTTCAGTTGGTTGTCTTTATATGGCATGGGACGTGCTCTAAGTGTCGAGTCGGGTGCGCGCCATCGTTGCGAGACGGGATGGCCCCGGTGCGGCGCACGATGCTCCGCGAGGATGGATCCGCCCCGGCACAAGGAAGACAACGGAGTTGAGTCAACATGATGAAGCGAATGGTGATGAAAAAGATGGCGCTGGCTGCCCTGGTGCTAGGGACCTTGGGCAACGCGGTCGCCGGACCGGTGGTGACCCAGTGGGGATACAGCGCCGATGCACGTTTCGTAGATAATCGGTTCTCAGGGTCGAGTGGTGAGATTCAGGTCACCGGCAGCGAGTTGTCCTGGGGGAGCGGATCTTATTGTTCCGGTATGGATACTTGGCTTGGGTGTTGGGGCACAACGGTGACGCCTGATTTCCGTAGCCCCAGCACCGACGCCGATCACAACCGCAGCGCCTTGACCATCGGCAATGGCGTGACCAATGACCTGACCGGCGGCGGCCCGGCCGTCGGCTCGGTCGCGACGGTCGTCGACGGCAGCGCTGATGACGCCGCCGAGATCGGCGTCGGCACCAGCCTGACCCACTGGAACAATCGGCTCTCGTCGCGCTACTCGACCCTGGAGTGGGGGCGTGTCGCGACCAGTCTGACCTTGACGCCAGAGCTGCCCGCCAGTGGCGCCAGCGTCGATACCCGGACCCTGGACTTCGAGTTCTTCTTCAAGGAAACGGCGAACCAGGGGACGTGTGCCGGCGACAGCACCAACCCCTGTCCTGATCTGTTCGGGTTGCTCGCCGTGCAGACCCTGGATATCCCCTTCCTCTACGATGGCAACGAGTATCTGGTGAGCCTGCTGCTGCAGGATGCCAGCGGCGGGGTCGCACCGATCGCCACCCTGCACGAGGAGGAGTGCGCCGCGCTCGGGCTGGGCGCCGGGTGTCAGGGCTTCCGTACCGCCGAGGAGCAGGCGACCACCTTCCAGTTCGCCTTCGCGGTCAGCACCGAGGCGCTGTTCCCGCCGGCCGCGGCCCAGCCGGTCCAGTCGGTGCCGTTGCCGGCTCCGCTGGGGCTGATTGGCGGCGGGCTCCTTGCCGCGGGGCTGTCGCGTCGGTTGGGTCGTCGCGGCCGCTAGGGCGTGGCGAAGACCCGGGTCGGGGCTTGTCCTCCCCGATCCGGGTTCGACGATCTCGGCGCGATCGCTGCAGGTGTGCGCCGTTTCAATCAGATGGCGCAGATCGACCGGTTTTGGATCGGGCGCCATCAACAGTCGCTCCGCGTGTCGGCGCTCGCCGGTCCCGACGCCGTCGGGCCGGGGCCGTCGCGTGCTGACACCCGCCCGGGCCTCCTCGGACATGGCTGAGCTGAATCAGCGTCTTGGTCTTCATCGCATGCTCCTGTTGTCACGGACCTCGGTGAGGGAGAGTCGACACCCCTGGTGTGACGTCTCCCCCGTGGCGGCGGCCTGGCGCGCTCGCCTGCCATCGCTGTTCGGACATCCCTGAAAAACAGACAAGCCTGTCTTTTTTACCGCCTGTCATGACCCCGGTGTCACATGGGAGTGAAGCAGTGCCGTGGCAGCCCGCGGGGTGCGGGCGCGGATCTTGAAAGCCTTGGCGCTATGCGTAAAACAGACGAGTGAAACCCCGGGCGCGATCACGGTTGCGCCAACCCGGGATCAATCGATTGTTGGGCGGGCATCTTCGGTGCCTCCGCGTCCTCCGGACAGTGCGGTCAGACGTTGCACGCGATTGAACACATTTGACAGCATTCGATGAAGTTGCGCTAAACTGCGCCGCCGTGCAGCGAAATTGATCGCTTCTACGCCGTCCTTTCGGTGACGTCGGTGCCGTGTCGCGGTGTGCATCCTTTGCACCCAGACCGCCTTTGGGTATATTGCTGCAAAGCAGCAAGTGCAGCCGAACGATCCTCACCGTTCTGACTCGGTCCACTGAACCGGCCATTCCTGAGGCTAACCAATGCTTCGAAAGATACTGATCGCGAACCGCGGAGAGATTGCGGTGCGTGTCATTCGCGCCTGCGCCGAGATGGGCATCCGCTCGGTGGCAATCTATTCCGAAGCGGATCGCCATTCGCTTCATGTCAAGAAGGCCGACGAGGCCTATAGCCTGGGCAGCGATCCGCTGGCCGGTTATCTCAATGTCCACACCATCGTCAACCTGGCCGTGGCCACCGGCTGCGATGCCATTCATCCCGGCTATGGCTTCCTCTCCGAGAACCCGGAGCTGGCCGCTGCCTGTGCCCGGCGTGGGCTGACCTTCATCGGTCCGAGCGCCGAGGTGATCGCACGGATGGGCGACAAGACCGAGGCCCGTCAGGCGATGATCCGCGCCGGGGTGCCGGTCACGCCCGGCAGTGATGGCAACCTCGCCAACCTCGACGAGGCGCTGGCCTGCGCCGAGCGTGTCGGCTATCCGGTGATGCTCAAGGCCACCTCGGGTGGCGGCGGTCGCGGCATCCGGCGTTGCGATGACGCCGAGGCGCTGCGGCACAACTACCAGCGGGTGATCTCCGAGGCAACCAAGGCCTTTGGCCGTGCCGAGGTCTTCATGGAGAAGTGCGTGGTCAATCCGCGCCACATCGAGGTCCAGGTGCTCGCCGACCATCATGGTCACTGCGTGCATCTGTTCGAGCGCGATTGCTCCATCCAGCGGCGCAATCAGAAGCTGATCGAGATCGCCCCCTCGCCGCAGCTCGACGAGGCCGAGCGCCAGTACGTCGGTGGTCTGGCGGTGTTGGCCGCGCGCGCCGTGGGCTATACCAATGCCGGCACGGTCGAGTTCCTCCAGGATAGCGACGGGCGCTTCTACTTCATGGAGATGAACACCCGCATCCAGGTCGAGCACACCATCACCGAGACCATCACCGGCGTCGACCTGGTCGAGGAGCAGATCCGCATCGCCGCCGGGCTGCCGCTGCGCTTCGCCCAACACGAGATCCAGCGCCGCGGCTTCGCCATCCAGTTCCGCGTCAATGCCGAGGACCCGAAGAACAACTTCCTGCCGAGCTTCGGGCGCATCTCGCGTTATTACGCCCCGGGTGGGCCGGGCGTGCGCACCGATGGCGCCATCTACACCGGTTATACCGTCCCGCCCTATTACGATTCGATGCTTGCCAAGGTCATCGTCTGGGCGCTGAACTGGGACGACGTGATCAATCGTGGCGACCGTGCACTGCGCGATACCGGGTTGTTTGGCGTCAAGACGACCATCCCCTTCTACCAGGAGATCCTGCGTCACCCGGATTTCCGCGCCGGAAGCTTCAATACCAGCTTTGTCGAGTCGCATCCCGAGCTGCTCGAATACTCGACCAAGCGCCGAAGCGAGGATGTTGCCGCGGCACTGGCCGCAGCGATCGCCGCACACGCCGGGCTCTAGCCGCCGGGGCGCGGGCGCCGCTGCCCGCGCGATGCTTCAATCCCTCACGGTGCCGGGCAAGCCCCGGCCGAGAACGAGACCATGCCGAAGATCAATATCACCGACGTCATCCTGCGCGATGCCCATCAATCGCTGATCGCCACCCGGATGCGCACCGAGGACATGCTACCGATCTGCCCCAAGCTCGACGCCATCGGGTTCTGGTCGCTCGAGTGCTGGGGCGGGGCGACCTTCGACGCCTGCGTGCGCTTCCTCAAGGAGGACCCCTGGGAGCGATTGAGCCGGTTGCGCGAGGCGCTGCCCAACACCCGGCTGCAGATGTTGCTGCGCGGTCAGAACCTGCTCGGCTACCGTCACTACTCCGACGACGTGGTGCGTGCCTTCGTCACCCGTGCCGCGGCCAACGGCATGGATGTCTTCCGCATCTTCGACGCGCTCAACGATCTGCGTAACCTCAAGACCGCGATCGAGGCGACCAAGGCCGCCGGCAAGCACGCCCAGGGCACCATCTGCTACACCGTCAGCCCGGCGCACGATACCGCGGGCTTCGTGCGCATGGGACGCGAACTGGCCGAGATGGGTTGCGACTCGATCGCCATCAAGGACATGGCCGGGCTGCTCACCCCCTTCGCCACCGCCGAGCTGGTCAAGGCGCTCAAGGACAGCGTCGAGCTGCCGCTGCACCTGCACTCGCACGCCACCTCGGGGCTGGCCGACATGTGCCATCTCAAGGCGATCGAGAACGGCTGCGACACCATCGATACCGCCATCTCGGCCTTCGCCGGCGGCACCTCCCACCCGCCGACCGAGAGCCTGGTGGCGGCGCTGCGCGGCACCGAGTACGACTCCGGGCTGGACCTGGAGGCGATCCAGGAGGTCGGCATCTACTTCCACCAGGTGCGCAAGAAGTACCACCAGTTCGAGAGCGACTTCACCGGGGTCGACACCCGCGTCCAGGTCAACCAGGTGCCGGGCGGGATGATCTCCAACCTCGCCAACCAGCTGCGCGAGCAGAACGCGCTCGATCGCATGGAGGCGGTGCTCGCCGAGATCCCCAAGGTCCGCAAGGATCTCGGCTATCCGCCCCTGGTCACCCCGACCTCGCAGATCGTCGGCACCCAGGCGGTGCTCAACGTGCTCACCGAGAAGCGCTACGAGAGCATCACCAACGAGGTCAAGGGCTATCTCCAGGGACGCTACGGTCAGGCCCCGGCGCCGGTCGACGCCGCGTTGCAGCGTCAGGCGATCGGCAACGCCGAGGCCATCGACTGCCGCCCGGCCGATCTGCTCGAACCCGAGCTGGCGCGGCTGCAGGGCGAGATCGGCGCGCTCGCCGAGGGTGAGGAGGACGTCCTCACCTACGCCATGTTCCCCGAGATCGGTCGCGCCTTCCTCGAGCAGCGCGCCGCCGGCACCCTCCAGCCCGAGCCGCTCGAGCCGCCGCCGAGCGAGACGGCGGCCAACGCCCCGACCGAGTTCAACGTCGCGGTCCACGGCGAGACCTATCACATCAAGGTCACCGGCGCCGGCCACAAGGGGCAGGCCGATCGTCACTTCTACTTCACCATCGACGGTGTGCCCGAGGAGGTGGTGG
The DNA here is from genome assembly GCF_003718685.1 of Marichromatium sp. AB31. Taxonomy (NCBI): domain Bacteria; kingdom Pseudomonadati; phylum Pseudomonadota; class Gammaproteobacteria; order Chromatiales; family Chromatiaceae; genus Marichromatium; species Marichromatium sp. AB31. Next base: position 6,582 of record NZ_RHFI01000031.1, read on the forward strand.
TCGAGACCCTCGACGAGCTGGTGCTCACCGGCGGCGCCGAGGGTGCGGTGGCGCAGAAGATCGCCGGCAAGCGTCCGCGTCCGAGCGCGCCCGGGCACGTCACCACCTCGATGCCGGGCAACATCGTCGACGTGCTGGTCGCCGAGGGCGACCGGGTCGAGGCCGGTCAGCCGCTGCTGATCACCGAGGCGATGAAGATGGAGACCGAGATCCAGGCGCCGATCGCCGGCACCGTGACCGAGGTCTTCGTCGCCAAGGGTGACTCGGTCAGCCCCGACGAGGTGCTGATCGCGATCGAGGCCTGATCGCGGCGCCGGGCGTCCTCACCAGGGCGCCCGGCCCCGATCGTGGGCCTCGGCGAGTGCCCGTCCGCGCTGCTCGATCACCCCGCGGGCGCCGAACAGCGCGGCGGCGAACAACAGCAGACAGAGCAGGATCGCGCTGTGCAGCCCGAGCAGCCCCTGCACCAGCCCGATGGCGAGCAACCCGAAGGCCCCGGCAAGCTTGGTCGCCAACCCCCAGAAGCCGAACAGCTCGGCCGCGCGCGAGCGTGGCGCGAACAGTCCCACCAGGGTGCGGGTCGAGGACTGACACGCACCGAGACTCAAGCCCGCCACACAACCGACCACCAGAAAGACGTGCTGCGCCTCCCAGTCGAGCCCGAAGCGGGTCTGCGCCTGGCTGGCGATCTCCGGGGTGAGATAGATCAGCGCGATGGCCGCCAGCCACATCCACAGGGTGATGCGATAGGTGCGCAGCGCCCCCAGCCGATCCTGCACGAAACCAAAGCCCAGCGCCCCGAGCGCGGCGGTGATCTGCACCAGCACGAACATCAGGGTACGCACCTCGCCGTCCCAGCCGATCACCTGGGCGCCGTAGATGAAGGCGTAGGTGATGATGATCGAGATCCCGCTCATCGAGAAGAACACCGAGACCAGCAGCAGCGCCAGGTCGGGGTGGCCGCGCAGGTGGGCGAGGGTCTGCGCCACCCGACCCAGACCGAGCCGCAACGCGCCCTGGCCGGGCGGTCGAGGTCGCGGCCGGGCGCGCTCGCGCACCCAGAGGAAGGTCGGGATGGCGGCGAGCAGGAAGAACACCGCCGCCCAGGGGCCGACCCAACGGATGCGCTCGAAGTTCTCGGCGCTGACCTCGCCGAGCACCAGCAGCACGAAGATCGCCGAGCACATGCCGCCGATGTAGCCGAGCGCCCAGCCGAACCCCGAGATCTTGCCGAGGTCCTCGGGCGGGCCCAGCCCGGGCAGGAAGCTTGCGATGAAGGACTCGCCGAGCGAGTAGGCGAGGTTGGAGACGATCAGCAGCACCACCCCCAGCCAGGCAAGCCCCGGGGCGACGAAATAGAGCGCGGCGGTGGCGAGCACGGTGACCAGATAACTGGCGAAGAGAAAGCGCTTCTTGCTCGCGTCATAGTCCATGATCGCCCCGGCCACCGGGGCGCAGACCACCGCCAGCAGATAGCTCGCCGCCAGCGCCAGGCTCCACAGCAGATTGCCGATGCGATAGTCCGGCGCGTCCCCGACGATCACCCGGGTGAACAGGTCGCCGAACACCACGGTGATGATCAGCAGCGTATAGGACTGATTGGCGAAGTCGAACATCGCCCAGCCGAACAGCTCGCGCGCGGGTGCGCGCTGGCGGGAGGCGGTCGGGGTGGTGGTCGTCGCGGTCATCGTCGGCCCAATCCTCGGTCTCGGTCGGGGGATTGAACCGCAAAGGCGGGGAGAAAGCGAACGTCGTCAGCGGCCAGTCGCCAGTCGCCAGTCGCCAGTCGCCAGTCGCCAGCGGATTGAACCGCAATGGCGCGAAGGGCGCGAAGGGAGTTGTCGAGTAGGGGAGTGCGCGGCGTGCCCGCCGGAGAGGTCATCAGCATGGTCTTCCGCTCAGGCGGACAGGTGTCGGAATCGGCGCTTTTCACGCAACGGTGGGCGATGGAGGCTGCTCAACCTCAGGGGGTGCTCTCACGCGCCAGGGGCTTGGCGTTATGCTGTCGGCAGTCGTTAGAGTAGGGAGAGGGGCAGCGCATGAGTAATGAGCCGTCGGGCATCAGCATCCAGAAACCGGTTTCGCTGTGGAACAGGCCGCTGCGCATCCAGCCGAGGGAGACCCTTGCAGGGCTTGCGAGAACGGCGATCAATGGCTTCAAGGGGGATGTGGACGACGCCCTCGAGGGCTTGGTGTCGGCCTTTGTCGATACCGATCTCGACAGCGACGCGGGCCAACTTGCTTGGGCGCTGATCTACGCCGCATTGATGCGCGCCATTGCCGAGGTGTTGAAGGATGCCAGCGACCTGTTCGAGCGGCTACAGGGCGGCGGCGATGCCCAGTCATCCAGTTCCGGGCAGCAAACCGAGACGAAGCTAGCGCGGCTCTCCGGCATTCTGGAGGATCACCTCCACCACTGCGACGCATTGATCGACGATGGGTTCTTCAGCCATCCGGAGCGTTTTGCGCTGTTGGAGGACTTTCGCCCCGGCTTTGAGCATTGGCTTGAAGGGCTCGGCCTAGAGACGGCGTCGGCGCGCGGGCTGGGCCAACGCCTGGTCAGTCAGTTCCCCCTGGCGTTGCACGAGGAGTGGCGCCGCCGACCGGATCACTACGAGCCGATCCTGCGCGCGCTGAACAGCCCCTTCGCGATTGCCCTCGCGCGCGAGCAGCAGTGGCGGCAGCACCGCGCCTGGCTCGATGCCCAGGTGGATCAGCGCATGTTTGGCGAGGCATTCGGTCTGCGGCAGGTCTATGTGCCGCTACGGGCCTACTACGAAGAGCAGGACAGTACGGATATCGGGTCCGACGATGACGGGCAGGAGGTGGGTGCTCTCTCGGCCCAGCGAATGGACCAACGTCGTATCAGGCATGCCTTCGACCTGCACCAGTCTCTGCATGGCTGGGTGGAGCAATTCGACCCCAACGACACCGTGCGCCTGGTGAGCGGCGGTCCCGGCTCTGGCAAGTCTTCGTTCGCACGCATGTTTGCCACCGAGATCGCTTCCGGGCTGGGGCTCAAGGTGTTGTTCATCCCGTTGCACCTGCTGCAGATTCGCGATGATCTGGTACGCGCCGTGGGCCAGTATGCGGAAGCCGATCGCTGGCTGCGCGGCAACCCCTTGGACGGTGGCGGCGAACACCGGCTGATCATTATTTTTGACGGGTTAGATGAACTCAGCATGCAGGGCGCGAGTGCCTCCGAGGCCGCGCAGTCGTTTGTCGAGCAGGTGTTGCGGCTGGCCGGGCAGTTCTCCGCGCAGGGGATGCAGCGGCAGTTCGTCATTACCGGTCGTGAACTTTCGATCCAGGCCAATGCGGGGCGGCTGTGTCGGCCGGAGCAAGTGTTCCACGTGCTGCCGTTTCTGGTGGATAAGGGGGAGCAAGGCATCGCATGGCATGACCCCGAGGGGCTATTGGATACGGACCAGCGCGACGATTGGTGGCGCCGCTACGGCCAGGCCAGCGGTCAAGCGTTCGAGTCCATGCCGGAAGAACTGCGCGGGGATGATCTGGCCGATATCACCCGCCAGCCTCTGCTCAATTATCTGGTTGCGCTCAGCCATCGACGTGGCAGGGTGTCCTTCGGTGCCGCGATGAACCTGAACCTGGTTTATGCCGACCTGCTGAGTGCCGTGTACGAGCGCCAGTATGAGAGGCGGCGCCACTTGGCCATCGCGCAGATCAATTTTCAGGTTTTTGAGCGCTTACTGGAGGAGATCGCGCTCTCCATCTGGCATGGCAGTGGTCGTACCGCGACCGACTCCGAGATCAGCGAACGGTGCCGACAGAGCGGGCTCGGCCCCCTGCTGGAGGTTTTCCGGCAAGGCGCGGAAAAGGGCGTTACCCGGCTACTGACGGCTTTCTATTTTCGCCAGGCGAACCAGCTTGGTGGAGAGAAGACCTTCGAGTTCACGCACAAGAGTTTCGGTGAGTACCTGACCGCTCGGCGCCTGGTGCGAGCGCTGCAACGCATTCAGACCCAGCTGGAGCGCCGCAGCGAAGATCCAGAGGACGGCTGGGACCAGCGAGCAGCGCTCAGGCATGTGGCCGAGGTGGCAGGGCCGACGGCGATGGATGGGTATATCGAGGCCTTCGTGCGCCGCGAAGTCGAATGCCGAGGCCGAGACACCTGCATCCGCTGGCAGCGCTCGCTGGCTCGGCTGATCGAGTTCAGCGTGACCCATGGTCTGCCGATGGAGGAATTCACCACCCTCAAGTATCCGGAGATGGCACGCCAGGCGCGGAATGTCGACGAGACGCTGCTGGTACTGCACTCCGCCAGCGCCACGGTGACTGAAGCGGTCGTCCCTATCCGCTGGCCGGAGCCGACCGCATTCGGCGCTTGGCTGAAGCGGTTGCAGGGACAACGACCCGGTCCGGTTACCAGTCCCTGTATGCGGTCAATGAACTACTTGGCGTTGCAATACCAAGTTTTGGATATCGTGGATTTGTGGGGCGGGGCCCTCTGTGGGGTAAGGTTAAATTCCGCTCGTCTACCTCTAGCCAACCTGAGGAGAGCCAACCTGAATGGAGCCGATTTAAGCGAATCCAATTTGAGTGAGGCTCAATTAGACGCAGCCTACCTAAGAGCATCCAACCTAAGAAAAGCCAGCCTGTGCAGAGCCAGCCTGCGCGGAGCTTACCTGGACGAAGCCTCCTTGCTCGCTGCCGACCTGAGTGCCGCGGACTTGATTAACGCAGGCTTGAGCCAAGCTGATTTGAGAGAAGCTAGCCTGAGGAAGGCCAACCTGAGCGGCGCCCACCTGTTTAAAGCCGGTTTGCTCTCAGCTGACTTGGGAGAAGCGGACATGAGAGGAGCCGACTTGACCATGGCCGATCTGAGGCAAGCCAACCTGAGCGGAGCAGATTTAAGAGAAGCCAACCTGAGCGGAGCAGACTTAAGAGAAGCCAACCTGAGCGGAGCAGATTTAAGAGAAGCCAACCTGAGCGAGGCTGACTTGAGTGAAGCCAACCTGATTGGAGCTGACTTGAGTGAAGCCAACCTGATCGGAGCCCGCCTGAGCGAGGCTGATTTGAGAGAATCCAACCTGACCGGAGCCCATCTCGACTCCACTACTCGGCTAACGTGAGAGGGGCCAGCTAAACGCCAAGCGGCTGGCTACTCTTGTCTCTTCGCGTCTCGTGGTTCAAGTCGGTCTTCAGCCGCCAGCGACCAGCAGCGTCCCGCCATCGCTGAGGTCCGACGGGTGGCTGAAGGGTGGCAAGCCGGCCCCTGCCAATTCATCCGCTTCGCCGCCCCATTCTGGTGCGCCGCGCACCGTCAATGACATTTTTTGGTTCTCGCGTATTTGCCTATAATCCCCGTGGACATGGCCGCGCGTCCTGGGCGGGTGGTCGACAACTGGGGGAGGACGATGGCAAGCACCGAGACCTTCTACGAGGTGATGCGCCGGCAGGGGATCAGCCGCCGCAGTTTCCTCAAATACTGCAGTCTGACCGCCGCCGCGCTCGGTCTGGCGCCGAGTTATGCCGGGCGCATCGCCGAGGCGATGGAGACCAAGCCGCGCACCCCGGTGCTGTGGCTGCACGGGCTGGAATGCACCTGTTGCACCGAGTCGTTCATCCGCTCGGCCCATCCGCTGGTGCAGGACGTGGTGTTGTCGATGATCTCGCTCGACTACGACGACACCCTGATGGCCGCCGCCGGGCATCAGGCCGAGGCGATCCTGGAGGAGATCCGCGAGCGTTATCGCGGCAACTACATCCTCGCCGTCGAGGGCAACCCGCCGCTGGCCCAGGACGGGATGAGCTGTATCATCGGCGGGCGTCCCTTCCTCGATCAGCTCCAGGAGGTCGCTGCCGACTGCAAGGCGGTGATCGCCTGGGGTTCCTGCGCCTCCTGGGGCTGTGTCCAGGCCGCCCGTCCCAATCCCACCCGCGCCACCCCGGTGCACGAGGTGATCCGCGACAAGCCGGTGATCAAGGTGCCCGGCTGTCCGCCGATCGCCGAGGTGATGACCGGGGTGATCACCTACATGCTCGCCTTCGACCGGCTACCGCCGCTCGATCGCCAGGGTCGGCCGCTGATGTTCTACGGTCAGCGCATCCACGACAAGTGCTACCGCCGTCCGCACTTCGACGCCGGTCAGTTCGTCGAGTCCTGGGACGACGAGGGCGCGCGCAAGGGCTACTGTCTCTACAAGATGGGCTGCAAGGGCCCGACCACCTACAACGCCTGTTCCACGGTGCGCTGGAACGACGGCGTGTCCTTCCCGATCCAGTCCGGTCACGGCTGCATCGGCTGTTCCGAGCGTGATTTCTGGGACAAGGACAGCTTCTACGAGCATGTCACCGATACCCATGTGTTCGGCATCGAGGCCAACGCCGACCGCGTCGGTCTTGCCGCCGCCGGCACCGTGGGCGCGGCGATCGGGGCGCATGCGGTGGCCAGCGCGCTGCACCGGACCAAACAGCGCGATCAAGCGCAGCACGAGGAGCGTGAAGAATGACGGTGAAGACGCCGAACGGTTATTCCCTCGACGACTCGGGTCGGCGCGTGGTGGTCGATCCGGTCACCCGCATCGAGGGGCACATGCGCTGTGAGGTCAACCTCGACGACGACAACGTGATCCGCAACGCCGTCTCCACCGGCACCATGTGGCGCGGGCTGGAGGTGATCCTGCGCGGGCGTGATCCGCGCGACGCCTGGGCCTTCACCGAACGGATCTGCGGCGTCTGTACCGGGACCCACGCGCTGACCTCGGTGCGCGCGGTGGAGGACGCACTCGGCATCGCCATCCCCGAGAACGCCAACTCGATCCGCAACATCATGCAGTTGACGCTGCAGGTGCACGACCATCTGGTGCACTTCTATCACCTGCACGCGCTCGACTGGGTCGACGTGGTCTCGGCGCTCGACGCCGATCCGCGCGAGACCTCGCGTCTGGCGCAGTCGATCTCGGCCTGGCCGCTGTCCTCGCCGGGGTATTTCCGCGACGTGCAGAACCGGGTCAAGCGCTTCGTCGAGTCCGGCCAGCTCGGTCCCTTCATGAACGGCTACTGGGGCAATCCGGCCTACAAGCTGCCGCCCGAGGCGAATCTGCTGGCGCTCACCCACTATCTCGAGGCGCTCGATTTCCAGAAGGAGATCGTCAAGATCCACACCGTCTACGGCGGCAAGAACCCGCACCCCAACTGGCTGGTCGGTGGCGTGCCCTGCGCGATCAACGTCGACGGGACCGGTGCGGTGGGCGCGGTCAACATGGAGCGGCTGAACCTGATCTCCTCGATCATCGACCGCACCATCGAGTTCATCGATCAGGTCTATGTCCCCGATCTGATCGCCATCGCCGGTTTCTACAAGGACTGGACCTATGGCGGCGGGCTGAGCAGCCAGGCGGTATTGTCCTACGGCGACATCCCCGAGCACGCCAACGACGACTCGGCGGAGAACCAGCTGCTGCCGCGCGGGGCGATCATCAACGGTCGCTTCGACGAGATCCACGACGTCGACCTGCGCGACCCCGATGAGATCCAGGAGTTCGTCGATCACGCCTGGTTCAGCTATCCCGATGAGTCGCGCGGACTCCACCCCTGGGACGGCATCACCGAGCCCAACTTCACCCTCGGTCCCAACACCAAGGGGACGCGTACCCGCATCGAGCAGATCGACGAGCGCGCCAAGTACAGCTGGATCAAGGCCCCGCGCTGGCGCGGGCACGCCATGGAGGTCGGGCCGCTGGCGCGCTGGACCATCGGCTACGCCAAGGGCATCCCGGAATTCAAGGAGCCGGTCGACAAGCTGCTGACCGATCTCGGGCTGCCGTTCGATGCGCTGTTCTCGACCCTCGGACGGACCGCCGCGCGCGGACTCGAGGCCTCCTGGGCGGCGCACAAGCTGCGCCACTTCCAGGACAAGCTGATGGCCGCGATCGCCGCCGGCGACACCACCACCGCCAACGTCGAGCGCTGGGAGCCCTCGACCTGGCCGAAGCGCGCCAAGGGCGTGGGCACCAGCGAGGCGCCGCGCGGCGCGTTGGGTCACTGGGTGGTGATCGACTCGGGCAAGATCGAGAACTATCAGGCGGTGGTGCCGACCACCTGGAACGGCTCGCCACGCGATCCCGCCGGCAACATCGGCGCCTTCGAGGCGGCGTTGCTCAACACCCCGGTGGCGCGCGCCGACGAACCGTTGGAGATCCTGCGCACCCTGCACAGCTTCGATCCCTGTCTGGCCTGCTCGACCCATGTCATGGGGCCCGGCGGCGAGGAGCTGACCCGGGTCAAGGTCCGCTGAGGGCGTGCGCTCAGCCCCACCACCCAACAATGCGGAGGTTGCAGCCATGTTGCCAGACGTCCCCACGGTCAAGCAGACGGCGGTCTATGTCTATCAGGCCCCGGTGCGGGTGTGGCACTGGGTCAACGCGCTCTCGATCCTGGTGCTCGCCGTCACCGGCTATCTGATCGGCGCGCCGCCGCCGACCCTCTCGGGGGAGGCGAGCGCGCACTATCTGATGGGTGATATCCGCTTCCTGCACTTCGCCGCGGCCTATGTGTTCGCCGTCGGCTTCCTGTTCAGGATCTACTGGGCGCTGGTCGGCAACGCCTACTCGCGCCAGCTCTTCAGCCTGCCGTTCTGGCGTCGGCGCTTCTGGCGCGAGCTGGTGCACGAGCTGCGCTGGTACGCCTTTCTCGAGCGCGAGCCGTGCAAGTACATCGGCCACAACCCGCTGGCGCACCTGTTCATGGTCGCCATCATCACCGTCGGCGGGCTGGTGATGATCGTCACCGGCTTCGCCCTCTATGCCGAGCAGACCGGTCTCGGCTCCTGGCAGGACGAGCTGTTCGGCTGGGTCATCCCCTGGGTCGGGCAGAGTCAGGACGTGCGCATGTGGCACCATTGGGGGATGTGGGTGATCGTGGTGTTCGTGATGCTCCACGTCTATACCGCCATCCGCGAGGACATCATGTCGCGCCAGAGCCTGATCAGCACCATGATCAGCGGCTGGCGGATGTTCAAGGACGACCGGCCATGAGCGCGCCCGCAGCACCCCCGCGTACCCTGCTGCTCGGTATCGGCAACCTGCTGTGGGCCGACGAGGGCTTCGGCGTGCGGGTGGTCGAGCACATTGCCCGGCACTACCGGTTCGGCCCCGAGGTGCGGCTGCTCGATGGCGGCACCCAGGGGATCTATCTGGTCGATCAGGTGCGCTGGGCCGAGCTGCTGGTGATCTTCGATGCGGTCGACTACGGGCTGGCGCCGGGCACGCTCAAGCTGGTCGAGGGCGAGGCGGTGCCGCGTTTTCTCGGCGCGCGCAAGATGAGTCTGCACCAGACCGGGTTCCAGGAGGTGCTGGCGCTCGCCGCGCTGCTCGGCGACGTCCCCGAACGGATGCTGCTCGTCGGCGTCCAGCCCGCCGAGCTGGAGGACTTCGGCGGCAGTCTCACCCCCGGGGTGCGGGCGATGATCGAGCCGGCGGTGGCCGCCGCGCGCGACTGGCTCGCGCCCCATGGGGTCGAATGGACGGCGCTGGCGCAGCCCTCGGAGCCGGGCGCGCTCGCCGACCTGCCGCATGGCGCGCTGGCGCTGGGGCGCTATGAACAGGAGCGTCCGAGCGTCGAGCAGGCCTGTCGCAGCGGCGATGCGCGGGTGCTCGAACGGCTGCGTGAGGACTGAGCCATGTGCATCGGCGTACCGATGGAGGTGATCGAGAGCGGTCCGTGCTGGGCCTGGTGTGTCGATGGCGAGCGGCGCTTGCGGGTCGACATGCGTCTGGTCGGCGAACAGCCGCCGGGGACCTGGGTGCTGGTCTTTCTGGAGAGCGCTCGCGAGGTGATGGACGCCGGCGAGGCGCAGCGGGTGCGTGATGCGCTGTTGGCGATGCGTCTGGCGCTCGACGGCGAGTCGGTCGATCATCTGTTCGCCGATCTGATCGAGCGCGAACCCCAGCTCCCCGAGCACCTGCGCGCCAAGGACTGAGTCCCCGGAGACCCTGATGCAACCGACCATCCCCCCGATCCTGCTGGGGCCCGGCAGTCATGCCGACGAGGCCGATCTCGCCACCCCGATCGGCGTGCCCATGTCGGCGCCGATGCAGACCTATGTGCCGCCTGTCTCGATCGACTCGCCCGGTGGTGTCGCCGAGCAGGAGGCGTTGCGTTGTCTCGACGCGCTGCGGGCGCTGCTCGAGCGTCCCGTGCCCCAGGGGCTGGTGCTCGATTTCTCCAGTTCGAACGCGCGTGCGTTGGTTGCCCAGGCGCTCGGGCGGGGCGAGGTCGAGGTGGCCTGTGCCCACCGGCCCGAGTTCAGTGTCCGCGAGACCCGGCTGACCGGGGTCTGGTGGGTCGTCGATGAGCGAGGGGAGCGGTTGGAGGTGGCACCGATCCCGGCCTGCGTGTCACGGATCGCCGCCGCGGTGGCCGCTGAGCGGCTGCGCGAGGTCGATGACTGGGGGGCGGCGCTGGGCGCACGTGCGGTCTGCGCTGAGTTGAGCGCGGCGCACGACGGCTGGTGTCCGGGGGATGTCTCGCGGGTGATCAATCTCAGTCTCTCGCCGCGTGGTCCGGCCGACCCGCCGATGCTCGAACAGGTGCTCGGGCGTGGTCCGGTGGCGATCCTGTCGCGTGGTTACGGCAGTTGCCGGATCGAGTCGACGCGGCTGCGCCACTGTTGGTGGGTCGGCCATTTCAACCCCGAGGGCCGGGCGGTGCTCGAGACCCTGGAGCTTGCCGAGGTGCCAACCGCCGCGCTGGCGACCGCCGAGGACATCGCCGACGCCGCACCGCGCCTGGACGAGATCCTCGCCGCCTTGCGCTGAGCCGAAGGATTAGCCGTGGCTGGCCAGCCGTGAAGCGCAGGCGCGGATGCGATCGCGGCCCAGGGTCTCCTCGGGCAATCCCTGTGCGAAACCGCGGATGAAGCCGTAGAGATCGCTCACCGAGTGCTCGAAGCGCAACTCCACCTGGTGCAGCGGCGCCCATTCATGTCCGGGCAGTAGCTGGCGCGCCTGATCGATCACCCGCGCGCGCAGGGCCAGCTCGCTGCTCATCTCGGTGCCGGCGATCGACAGGCGGATGCTCTGGTCCTCGCGGTAGGCTGCGGTGGTGGTCACCATCAGCCCGCCGGCGGCGATCTGGCGCAGCACGTCGCAGATGTCGTCGGGGTCGTTGTAGACCAGCTCGAGACGTTCGCTCAGGGGGAGTGCGGCCTGCTGGCCGCCGAGCTGCGCGAGCATCATCTCGAGTCGTTGTTCGCTCATCGGCGGGACGCGGAAGAAGCGGGTGGCGACGATCAAGCGACCGTCGTCGAGCGCCTCGCGACGGACGATCTCGGCGTCGGCGCAGAAGCTCGAGTTCTGCTGCCAGGGGAAGAACAGCCTCAGGGTGTTGCTGCCGGTCTCGAGCGCGCGCTCGGTGACGAAGCGCGCCCCGCCCCAGGAGAGGTCCTGGTTGATCGCCTTGAGCGGCGTGGGGTGGTCCTCGAGCAGCACATTGATCGGCATCTGGATCGGGATGCGCCGTTGGGTGCGCTTCTCCGCCTGGACGAGTTGTTGCAATTGCATGCCCGTGTCTCCCAATGTCGTTGATCGTTCTGATGGTCGTATCCATACAGATCTGACAACCGACCGGGATTCCTTCCCGCGCATTCTCAAGCGTTCCCGGCGCGTCTCGGGACGCGTCGGGCGGGGCCGACCGGTCGTGGTCGGCTTGTTGCGTTTACTCGTCCGATATCTTGACGTCCTCGCCCGCGGCGAGCAGGGCCGCGGTCTTGGCGTCGATATAGTCGAAGGGGTCCGCGTGGTCCTGATAGTGACCCGCGCCGACATACTCGAGCATGCCGATGAAATGATAATGATAAAGCATATTGTCGATGCGCGTTCGCTCCTGCCCCTGATCGAAGAGCACCAGGGTGGGGCGGTAGAGGATATCGAGGTCGCGGGCCAGCGCGCGCGCGGTGGTGGCCGTGCCGTCGGGGGCGATGATCGGTGTCTCGGCCCCGGCATCGAGTCGCACCAGGGTGAAGGCGGCGAGCGCCTCGCGCACCTCGGGATCGGCGAGATGACCGTCGTGGAGTGCATCGCAGGCGCTGCAGGCCGTGTCCTCGAAGAGGATCGCCAGCGGACCCTCGATCGCTGAGAGGTCCGCGATCTCGCGGATCTGCGGGTGCGCGCGCAGCTGGTAGCGCCCCTGCTCGCGGTGGCTGCGCAGATAGTCGGCCAGCGACTGCTCGGTATAGGCGCGCGCGTTGACATAGTCGAGGATGCGCTTGAGGTCCTCCGGATTGCGATAGCCGCCGATCTTTGCCACCGGGGTGTTGGTGGCGTCGAGGAAGATCAGCGTGGGGGTCGTCTCGACCCGATAGAACTCGGCCAGCGCCTTCTCCGGCAGACGGGTGTCCGGGGTGATGGCGACCTCGCGATCTCCCTTGATGTTGAGCGCGATGACGTCGAAGTGGGTGCGGATGAAGTCGCGATGCGGGCCGTGCTTGAAGTTCTCCTCGACCATCTTGTAGCAGTAGGGGCAGCCGTTCAGCTCCATGTACAGGATCAGGTGGCGCCCGGCAGCAGTGGCCTCATCGACGTCCTCGGCGATCTCGAGGAAGCTCTCCTTGAACCACGTCGGGTGTTCGCTGGTCTTGGCGCCGAGCAATCGGCCCGCCGAGTCCTCGGCCTGCGCCAGGGGGGCGCAGAGCAGCACGGTCAGCGTGGCGAGCAGGGCGGTGGTGCGGGGGCGCTTGCCGGTGGTTCGCATCGCCTATCTCCCTGAATCGGTTGCGATAGGTCGATGCTAACCGCACTCGGTGTGGATGCGCCAGCGTTGTCGTGTGCCGGTGCCCGCGTTCAGATCAGCGGGCCGACGGCGGTGCCGATGAGCAGCACCGCAGAGGCGGCGACGGTGATCAATACATTGTCGTCGATCGGGCCGAACTCGTAGCGCTCGACCACGGTTGCCACCACCGCCGAGATCAGCCCCCACACCGGGATCGCCGGGGTGGCCAGCGCGCCGATGTACCAGCCCATCGGTGCGCTCACCGCGAGCATCGCGATGTTGCCCACCGGGCTCTTGGAGCGGCGCCGGATCAACGCGTTGCGCACCACCCCGGTGACGCCGTCGCCGAAGGCCATGTAGAGCGAGGGCAGGATCGCCAGCCAGGGGTTGTCGAGCAGCCACCACAGCAGCGACACCGACAGCGACCACATCAGCGCGAACTTGACGTCGTTGCGGTTCTCGGTGATCTGGAACCAGTACAGTCGCCAGCCGCTGACATGGGCGACGAACACCGCCAGGGTGAGCAGCAGACCGCTGACCAGCGGGAACCAGGGATCGGTGAACACCAGCGGCACCATCAGCGAGCCGACGCCGCCGGCGAGCATGTGGACGATCTTGCGGGTGTAGTAGACGGCGCGGATCGGCTCCATGCCGCGCGCCACCATCCAGGCATAGGGCAGTCGGGTGGCGATGAGCACGACGAGGATGTAGAGCCCGAGGGCGCAGGCCCAGAGCAGTTGGGTCGAGAAGGACATACGGATCAGCATCCCCCTGGATGACGGTGAGACGAGCGGTGGCCCGGCCGCTGGTGCGGTCGGCGCAAAACGTTATATTGTATCTTTTCGTGTCCCCGAATCCATGTCCGCGAGGTCCATCCCCATGTCCCTGATCACGCGCCTGCTGTGCCCGGTGCTGCTGGCCGCGTCGCTGCCGGCGGTGGCCACCGAGCCCGAACCGCTCGAGGTCTTCGTCAGCCTCGCCCCGCAACAGACCTTCGTCGAGGCCATCGGCGGCGATCGCGTCGAGGTGCATGCCCTGGTCGCGCCGGGCGAGAGTCCGCACCTGTTCGAGCCGCGCCCGCGCCAGATCGCCGCGCTGGCCGAGGCCGACCTCTTCGTGCGTATCGGCGCGTCCTTCGAGGAGGGCTGGTTGGCGCGGTTGCGTGCGGCCAACCCCGAGCTGCCGATCCTCGACGCCCGCGAGGGCATCGAGCTGCGCCAGCTCGCGACCGATCACGACGCCCATCACGATCACGACCATGGCCACGATCATCATCACGGCGAGATCGATACCCACATCTGGACCAGTCCGCCGCTGGTGCGGGTGATGGCCGGACACCTGCGCGATACCCTCGGCGCGCTCGACCCGGCGCACGCCGAGTACTTCGCCGCCAATCATGACCGCTTCGTCGCCGAACTCGACGCCCTCGATGCCGAGCTTCGCGAGCGGCTGGCCGGGCTCGCACACCGTCGATTCATGGTCTATCACCCTGCCTGGGGCTATTTCGCCGCGACCTATGGGCTCGAGCAGGTCGCCATCGAACGCGCCGGCAAGGAGCCCGGGGCACGGGCGCTGACCGCGCTCATCGAGCAGGCGCGGCGCGAGGACGTGCGCCTGATCCTGGTGCAGCCGCAGCTCGATCCGCGCGCCGCCGAGCGCGTCGCCGAGGCGATCGACGGTCGGGTCGAGGTGCTCGATCCGCTCTCGCCCGAGTATTTCGCCACCTTGCGCCGTCTTGCTGCGTTGCTCACCGCCGAGGAGGCTCGATGAGCGCGACCCCGGCGATCGCGGTGCGCGATCTCAGCTTTGCTTATGACGGCGCGCTGATCCTCGAACGGATCGACCTCACCGTGCTCCCCGGTGAGTTCGTCGGCCTGGTCGGACCCAACGCCGGGGGCAAGAGCACCCTGCTCAAGCTGATCCTCGGGCTGCTCAGCCCGCAGCGTGGTCAGATCCATGTCTTCGGTGAACCGCCGCGTCGCGCCGCGCGTCATATCGGTTATGTGCCCCAGTTCCCCGGCTTCCCGCGCGACTTCCCGATCGCCGTCGAGCAGGTGGTCGCCATGGGACGGCTGGGACAGGGGCCCTGGTGGGGCTGGACCCGTCACACCGATCGTGAGGCGGCGCGACGTGCGCTCGCCGCGGTCGGCGCCGAGGGGCTGGCCGAGCGGCGCATCGGTGCGCTCTCGGGCGGGCAACTGCAGCGCGTGCTGCTCGCCCGCGCGCTGGTCACCGAGCCGCGTCTGCTGATCCTCGACGAGCCCACCGCCAACGTCGACCAGCGCGCCGAGGGCGACATCTTCGACCTGCTCGCCGGGCTCGATCCGCGCCCGACTATCCTCGTCGTCTCGCACGACATCGCCTTCATCTCGGCCTATGTCCACCGGGTCGCCTGTCTCAACCGCACGCTCACCTGCCACCCCACCGACGCGCTCGACGGCGAGCTGGTGCAGCATCTCTACGGCACGCGGCTGCGCGCCGTCGCCCACGATCTGCCGGGCCCCTGTCCCGGCGCGCACCGACACCACAGATGAACGCATTCCTCGACGCATTGATCCACTACGACTTCCTCCAGGGCGCGCTCGTCGCCGGGCTGCTCGCCAGCATCGGCTGCGGCGTGGTCGGCACCCTGGTGGTGGTCAAGCGCATCGCCTTCATGGCCGGGGGCATCGCCCACTCGGTGCTCGGCGGTATGGGCGCGGCGCTGTATTTCGGTGTCGATCCGCTGCTCGGTGCACTGTTCGCGGCCATCCTCTCGGCACTGCTGATCGGCGGCGTGCGCCTGGCCTGGGCGGCGCAGGAGGACACCCTGATCGGCGCGCTCTGGGCCATCGGCATGGCCGTCGGCATCCTCTTCATCGCCAAGACCCCGGGCTACGCCACCGATCTGATCAGCCTGTTGTTCGGCAACATCCTGCTGGTGCCCGAGCGCGCGCTCTGGTTCATGGGGGTGCTCGATGTGGTGCTGCTGGTGGTCGTCGGGCTGTGTTATCGCCAGTTCGTCGCGGTGATCTTCGACGAGGAGTTCGCCCGGCTGCGCGGGGTGCCGGTGGCCTTCTTCTATCTGCTGCTGCTGTGTCTGGTGGCGGTGACCGTGGTGCTGCTGATCCAGGTCGTCGGGCTGATCCTGGTGATCGCGCTGCTCACCCTGCCGGCGGCGATCGCCGGGCACTATCTGCACTCGCTCGGTGCCATGATGGTCGCCGCGACCCTGCTCGGCATGGTCTTCACCAGCGGCGGGCTGGCGCTCTCCTACGGTCCCGACCTGCCCGCCGGGCCGACCATGATCCTGCTTGCCGGTGCCGCCTACGTGTTCTCGGCCCTGGTCGCGCGGCTGCTGGCGCGCCATCGCGCCGCGCAGCGGGCGAGGGCGGGCGGATGAGCGCCGAGGAGCGGCTCGAGCGGGCGACGCGGCTGTGCGCCGGGCGCGGTGCCCGGCTCACCCCGCAGCGCGCCCGGGTGCTGCGCATCCTGATCGAGGCCGAGCGCCCGCTCGGCGCCTACGAGATCCTCGCCGAGATGGCCGAGGGGCAGCGCGCGCTGGCGCCGCCGACCGTCTATCGGGCGTTGGAGTTCCTGCTCGCCCAGGGCCTCGTCCACCGCCTCGAGACCCTCAACGCCTTCATCGACTGCCGTCATCCCGAGCGTCCGCACCCGGCGCAGTTCCTCATCTGCAGCGCGTGCGGCCGGGTCGTCGAGATCGACGACGAGGCGATCGCCGCGCGTCTGCTCGATGCCGCCACGCAGAGCGGCTTCGCAGCGAGCCGCAAGGTGGTCGAGGTGATCGGGGTGTGCGAGGGGTGTCGGTGAGCCTGCGTGACACGCGTGCGTCGGCCTGGCCGTCATGACGTACTGTCGCGATGTCGAGCGCCGTTGTTCCGCCGCCTTTTCCTTGACCGAGGAGACCATCGACGATGGATGACGCTGACCTGCGACTCCTGATCGACCTGCACCGGGATGCCGCGCGCCAGGGGCCGGGGAGCGATGCGGAGACCGCGCGTGCGCTCGATCTGGCGCGAATCGACCGTGCCGCGCCTCTGCGTGTCGCCGACATCGGCAGCGGCACCGGCGCCTCGACCCTGGCGCTCGCGCGCCTGCTGCCGGCCGCCGAGATCACCGCCGTGGACCTCCTCCCGGCGTTCATCGAGGGGCTCGGGGCGCGGCTGGCGCGCGCCGGGGTGGCCGAGCGGGTGCGACCGCTGTGCCGCTCGATGGATGATCTGCCGTTCGCCGATGCGCAGTTCGACCTCCTCTGGTCCGAGGGCGCGATCTACAACCTGGGGTTCGAGCGCGGCGTCGAGCAGTGGCGGCGCTATCTCCGCCCCGGTGGTGTCCTCGCCGTCTCCGAGATCACCTGGACGACGGCCTCGCGTCCGCCCGAGGTTCAGGCGCACTGGGTCGCCGACTACCCCGAGATCGACACCGCCGCGGCCAAGCTCGCCGTACTGGAGCGTCACGGCTATGCCCCGATCGGCTATCTGGTGCTGCCGGAGTCGTGCTGGGAGGCGCATTACTATCGACCGCTGCGGGATCGTTTCGCGGCCTTCCTGGCGCGCCATGCCGGGGATGAGCGGGCACGCGCGATCGTGGCCGCCGAGGAGGCGGAGATGGCGCTCTATGCGCAATACGGAGCCTTCTACAGCTACGGCTTCTATGTCGCCAGGAGGCTTTAGGCGAGACGAATGGGGTCGGATGCAACGGCGGGTGGCTGCATGGCCTCCGGTGGTGTCGATCGGTTAGGGTGATGTGCCTGATCTCAGCGGAACTGAATCTGTCCCCTTTCCGAGGAGGGAGCCTTCATGCACGAGTCGATCCTCTCGGCCCTACTGATCCTGGCCGGGTTCATCATCCTGCTCGGCGGCGGTGAGTTGCTGGTGCGCGCCGCCTCGGCGCTCGCTAAGGCGATGCGGATCAGCCCGCTGGTGGTGGGGCTGACCGTGGTCTCCTTCGCCACCAGCGCCCCCGAGCTGGCGGTGACGCTGCAGTCGGCCTGGGCGGGCGCGGCGGATCTGGCCGTCGGCAACGTCGTCGGCAGCAACATCGCCAACGTCCTGCTGGTGCTGGGTGCGGCGGCCCTGACCGCGCCGCTGGTGGTGCATCGTCGCGCGGTGCGGATCGACCTGCCGCTGGTGCTGGCCGCCTCGGTCGCGCTCTGGCTGCTCGCGCTCGACGGTGGGGTGGGGCGGGTCGACGGCGGGTTGCTGTTCGCCGCGCTGCTGGTCTATCTGGTGTGGTCGATCCGCCAGGGGCGCGGCGAGGGCGCCGTGGCCGATGAGACGACGGCGCCACATTCGCCCTGGGCGCTGCTCGGTCAGCTCGCACTGCTCGTCCTGGGGCTGCTGCTGCTGGCCATCGGGGCCCGCCTGCTGGTGATGGGGGCGGTCGACATCGCCCGGGTACTGGGTGTCGACGAGCTGGTAATCGGGTTGACGGTGGTCGCCATCGGCACCTCGCTGCCGGAGGTGGCGACCTCGGTGATCGCCTGTCTGCGCGGTCATCGCGATCTCGCCGTGGGCAACGTGCTGGGCAGCAATCTGTTCAACATCCTCGCGGTGCTCGGGCTCGGCGCCCTGGCCGCGCCGGAGACCATCGCCATCTCGCGCCAGACCCTGTTGGTCGATCTGCCGATCATGATCGCCGTCGTACTGCTCTGCCTGCCGCTGTTTCGCGGTGGGATGGCGCTCGGGCGGCGGATCGGCGCGCTGTTTGTCGGCGCCTTCGCGCTCTATCTCGCCCATGTGACGCTACGCGCCACCGGGGCGTCGCTGCTGCCCGTCTTCGAGTTGGTGGTGCTGTCCCTGTCGTTGCCGTTGTTGCTGTGGTCGGGCATGGTGTGGCGGCGCGGCGCGGGTCGTTGAGGATCCGCGTGCCGGCGCGGCGTGGGTGTGTTCCGTGCCGACGCCCCCACATGGAGCCATGGACCCAACAACCCGAGGACGGCGCGCGACGCCAACCAGCCGGAGACCCCAAGCAGTGGCAAAGCATCCCCTGACCCGTATCGAGATCAGCAAGGAATATCTGAATTTCAGCGCCGGACACTTCACCATCTTCTCGTCCGTTGCGCGTGAAAACCTTCATGGACACAACTTTCGGGTCCGCTGCGCCGTGACCGCCGGGATCGGCGCCGATGGCATGACCTTCGACTACGTGGTGCTCAAGCGCGTGCTGCGCGAGCTGTGCGACGCGCTTGACGAACGCATGCTGTTGCCCGAACTCTCGCCGCACCTGCGCATCGAGCGCGGCGAGGGCATGGTGTTCGCGTGCTTCGATCGCGAGCGCATCCCCTTTCTCGAACGCGACGTGCTGCTGTTGCCGTTGCGTAACGTGACCATCGAGGAACTCGCCGAGCTGTTGCTGGCGCGGCTGCGCGATCGCCCCGAGCTGATCGGCGCCGACGTGCGCGGTATCGAGCTGGGGGTCTCGTCGGGGCTCGGGCAGTGGGCCTATTCAACCTGGGAGTCAGAATGAATCGATTGATCGTCACCGGTGCCAGCTCGGGGATCGGGCGCGCCATCGCCACGCGTTTCCTGGTCGACGGCTGGAGCGTACTCAATCTCTCGCGTCGTCCCTGCCCGGATGCGGGCGTCGACAACCTCGCCTGCGATCTGGCCGCTCCCGGCGCGCTGGAGCAGTGTGCCGGGGCGCTGCAGGAGGCGCTCGCCGGTGCCGAGCGGGTGTGTCTGGTGCACAATGCCTCGGTGATGCACGCCGATCGCGCCGATGCGCTCGAGGCGGAGCATCTGCGCGCGGTACTCGAACTCAACCTGGTGGCCGCCGCCACCCTCAACCGGCTGTTGCTGGGGCGGATGGGTGCCGGTTCGAGCGTGATCTATATCGGCTCGACCCTGGCCGAGAAGGCGGTGCCCGGGGTGGCGAGCTATGTCATTGCCAAGCACGCGCTCGCCGGGATGATGCGCGCAACCTGTCAGGACCTGGCCGGGCGTGGCGTCCATACCTGCATGATCTGTCCCGGTTTCACCGATACCGAGCAGTTGCGCGGGGTGATCGACGGCAATGACGAGACCCTGGCGGCCATCACCGGTCTGAGTGCCTTCGACCGGTTGATCGAGCCCGAGGAGATCGCCGAGACCGTGGCCTTCGCCGCCGGCGCGCCGGTGCTCAACGGTGCACTGATCCACGCCAACCTCGGACAGCGCGAGCGATGAGCGCGACGACGCCACGGGTGGTCTGTGTCAGCGGCGGCACCTCGGGGATCGGCGCGGCGCTGGTCGGACGCTTTCTCGAACTCGGCGCGCGGGTCTACACCTTCGGTCGCGACCCCGAGCGCCTGGCGCGGCTGCGCGCGGCGCACCCCGAGGCGGTCGTTGGCGAGCGCTTGCTGGCGCTGGCCGGGGACGCGACCGACGCGGCCTTTCGCTCGCGGCTGGTCGAGGAGATCAGGACGCGTGACGGATGTCTCGACGTGCTGGTCAACAACGCCGGGGTGATCCTCGACTCCGGCACCCTGGAGGCCGATCTCGACCAATGGCGCGCGACCCTTGAGATCAATCTGGTCGCCCCCTTTGCGCTGACCCAGTGTGTCGCGGCCTTGCTCGAGCACAGCGCTGCTCCGGTGGTCATCAACCTCTCCTCGGCCTGCGCCGGGCACCCCTTCGCCAGCTGCACCTCGACCAGCTACTCGGTCAGCAAGGCCGGACTCGACATGCTCACCCAACGCCTTGCGCTCGCCCTCGGCGAGCGTGGCATCCGCGTCAACGGCGTGGCCCCGGGGGTGGTCGATTCGGAGATGTGGGGCGAGGCGCGCGCGCTGATGGCCGAGACGGTGGCACGGCGTCATGTGCTCGGCGCCGAGGTGGTGCGGCCCGAGGACGTGGCCGACGCGGTGGAGTTCCTCGCCTCGGCGCGGGCGCGCCTGATCACCGGCGCGACCCTCAAGGTCGACGCCGGCTATACCCTCGGATGAGGGTGGCGGGCGCGGGTGCGCGCCCGCCGGACTGAATTACTTCAGCTCGTCGGTGTCGACCTGGTGCATCAGGCCGAAGCACTTGATGAAGGGGTTGGCCATGCGCGGATCCTTGAGCATCGCCTTGTAGTCCCCGACCAGGAACTTGAGCTTGCCGGTGGCGAAGGCGCTACCCAGGCCCATCATGCCGACGCCGTTCTCGATCCACTTCAGCCAGTCCTTGAGGTCGGCGCGCATGTCCCAGTTCGCCGCCGGTTCGCTCTCGCTCCAGGCGCCGGCGTGCACGCACTCGCCCTTCTCGACCACGAACAGACCGCGCGGGGTCTCCTCGTTCTTGAAGCCGCAATAGACCACGGAGTTGAAGTCGATCTCGGCGAGGCGATCACGCACCTCGGGCTCGGCGTTCCAGGCGTCTTTGAACTGCTTCATCCAATCATCGGAAAAGAGAGCGGCCATTGGTTCCATATCCTCCTGTGGATTACTGCAAATGGGTGCCGGCCGATTCTATCAGGAACCCGATCACGGGATGGGCCGTCGTTGGAACGGCGACGGGATTACTCGAAACGCAGCGAGAACCCGGCGCTCGCCAGCCGTTCGGCCTCTTGCTCGAGCTCCAGCCGGTTGAGCGGATGCGCCTCGAGCCAGCCGTCGGGGAAGCGCAGCACGAGCGCGCGCTCGCCGGCCTCGATCTCGGGGCAGGGCTTGCGCTCGCCGGAGCGGGCGCGGCGCATCAGCACCGCCAGGCGGAGGATCAGACAGAGCCACTCGGTACTCTCGCGCAGTGATTCGGGCAGTGACTGGATCTCCTGGGTGGGGAACTTGCGCCGGTGCCCGAGTACCAGGGCGGCGAGCACGGCCTGCTCGCGCCGGGTGAAGCCGGGCAGGTCGGCGTTGCGCAGCAGATAGGCGCCGTGCTTCTGGTATTGGCTGTGGGCGACCAGCAGCCCGATCTCGTGCAGCCGCGCTGCCCAGCCGAGCATCAGCTGGTGGGTTGGGTCCTGCAGCGACCAGGGCGCGGCGAGCTGGCGTAGCAGGTCGAGTGCGCTGGCGCGCACCTGTTGGGCGTGGGTCTGGTCGATCTGGAACTGACGCGAGAGGGTGGCGACGGTGCGCTCGCGCACGTCCTCGTGCTGGTCGCGCCCGGCCATCTCGTAGATCAGCCCCTCGCGCAGGGCGTAGTCGCAGACCTGCAGGTGCTCGATGCCGAGGGTCTCGAAGATCGCGCACAGCACCGCCACGCCGCCGGCGAACACCGGGCGGCGCTCCTCCGAGAGCCCCTTGAAGTCGAGCGCCGCGACCCGCCCGCGTGCGACCAGGGCCTCGCGCAACCGGCTCAGCGCGGCCGCCGAGATGCCGTCGTCGCACCAGCCCTCGGCGCGCACCACGGCGGCGATCGCGCGGATGGTCCCGGAGGTGCCCACGGCGGTCTGCCAGCGGCTCTGGCGGAAGAGCTCGCGCACCGGGCGGACCTCGAGCGCGCCGGCGAGCGTCGCCTTCTCCATCGCCCGGGCCGTGATCCGCCCGTCCTCGAAATAGCGCTGCGACATGCTCACGCAGCCCATGTGCAGGCTCTCGCGCAGCCGTGGCGAGAAGCCCATGCCGATGATGATCTCGGTGCTGCCGCCGCCGATATCGACCACCAGCCGGCGCTCGGCCCCGGCGGCCAGGCCGTGTGCCACGCCGAGATAGATCAGGCGTGCCTCCTCGCGCCCGGCGATGACATCGACCGGATGGCCGAGCGCGGCCTCGGCACGCTCGACGAAGCCGCACTCCGGGGTGATCTGACGCAGGGTGTTGGTGCCGACGGCCCGTACCGTGCCCGGCGGCAGGCTGCGCAAACGCTGGCCGAAGCGCTCCAGACAGGCGATGGCGCGGGCCTCGACCTCGGGGTCGAGGCTCTTGTCCGGACGCAGCCCGGCACCGAGCCGGACCATCTCCTTGAGCCGATCGGTGATGCGCATGTGACCGTCGTCGACCTGAGCGACGATCATGTGGAAGCTGTTGGAGCCGAGGTCGACGGCGGCGACTACCTGGGGCTCGGGGTTGGCGGGTTGCGGGGCGTTTGCGGGCATCGGCTGGATCCGGCGGAGAGAGTCGAGGCGCGAAATGGTAGCAGAAGCAACCGTTGGGCCGTCATCTCGGCATCGCCCGGTGGTGCGATCGGCACGGTGTGGGGGTGGTGAGTCATCTCACAGTTTTGAAAGAAAAATTCGGATTGCAGGGCTTGTTTGACCGCTGTCAAACTCGGTGTGGCATGTCCTTGCGTGTGGTATGGCTTAGGTGCAGAGTCACGGGTTGCTGGATTGCGCGTGTCGCGCGAGGGAATAGAATGCGTTCGAGCTTGGCGGGGCCTGCCGACGAAGTAGGGGCCCTGGCTTGGGATTCAAGCGGTTCGACTGGACGGGGGATGTCCGGGAGCAGAAACCGGCCTTGATCGCGGGCGAGAGACTCGACGCCCCGGGCGTTCGGAATGGGTGGCCTGTGGGTGCATTCTGTCGGGGAATCCGTCCTGTCGCGATCAATCATCAACAAATCAAACGCGCTCCAGAGTGGCCGATTTCGACCGCCATTGACGAGGACTCACAGGTATCCGACATGCGACGTATCAATGACCTGCCGATCTGGGTGCGCCTGATGGCCGCCATGTGGCTGATCCTGGTGCCGGCCTGGACCGGCATGATCTTCTGGGCCGCCAACGAGCAGCGCCAGACCGCCATCGATCAGGCAGCGGCCTTCGCCGACACCCTTCACGAGATGACCATGGCCGGGCTCACCACCCTGATGATCACCGGTACCATCTCCCAGCGGGCAGAATTCCTCGATCAGATCGTCGAGCTGCGCAACCTCAACGATCTGCGGGTGCTGCGAGGCCCCGGGGTCGCCGACCAGTATGGTCCGGGTACCGAGGACGAGCATCCGCGCGATGAGATCGAGCGTGAGGTCATCGCGACCGGCGAACCCTACATGGAGTTGTCGGAGGACGGCAGCGTGCTGCGCTCGGTGGCGCCGGTGTTCGTGCGCAAGGACTATCTCGGCAAGAACTGCACCATGTGTCATTCGCTGCCGCCGGTCGACTCGGTGCTCGGCGCGGTGAGCATGGAGATCAGTCTCGACGACGTCAACGCCAGTGTCGAGCGGTTCGGTATCAGCATCTTCACCGTCGCCACCCTGCTCAGCCTGCCGGTGCTGCTGCTGCTCTATATCTTCACCTCGCGCTTCGTCACCCGACCGATGCGCCAGATGACCATGGGGCTGCGCGGTATCGCCGACGGCGATGGCGATCTCACCCATCGCCTGCCGGTGAAGGGCAGCGACGAGATCGGTCAGGCCTCCAGCGCCTTCAACGCGATGATGGACAACTTCCGCGATCTCATCGGTCGGGTGCTCGCCTCCACCACGCAGTTGACCCAGGCCGCGCGCGACCTCGAGTCGATCACCGACATCACCGACTCGGGCTGTCGCCGGCAGCGCTCCGAGGTCGATCAGATGGCCACCGCGATGAACGAGATGAGCGCCACCGCGCAGGACATGGCGCGCAACGCCCAGCAGGGCGCCGAGGCCACGCGCGAGGCCAACGAGGCGGCGCAGGCGGGTACCGAGGTGGTCTCCGGCACGATGAAACGCATCGAGCAGCTCGCCGAGGAGATCCAGGACGCCTCGACGGTGATCCGCGACCTCGGCGCCGACAGCGACGAGATCGGCAAGGTGCTCGATGTGATTCGTGGGGTCGCCGAGCAGACCAACCTGCTCGCGCTCAACGCGGCGATCGAGGCGGCGCGCGCCGGCGAGGCCGGACGCGGCTTCGCGGTGGTCGCCGACGAGGTGCGCAACCTCGCCAATCGCACCCAGAACTCCACCCAGGAGATCCAGGCGATGATCGAGCGGTTGCAGCAGGCGAGCCGTCGCGCGGTGAGCGTGATGGACGAGAGTCGCGATCATGCCCAGGTCAGTCGCGAGAGCGCCGCCGAGGCCGAGGCCGCGCTCAACGCCATCACCCAGGCGGTGGCCACCATCAATGACGTCAACAGTCAGGTGGCGAGCGCGGCCGAGGAGCAGAGCGCGGTGGCCGAGGAGATCAATCGCAACGTCACCTCCATCTCCGACGTCTCCGACCGCAACGCCGAGGGCGCCAAGCAGACCACCGACGCCTCGGACCGGCTGGCCAAGCTCGCCGCCGAACTCGAGGCCCTGGTCGGCCGTTTCCGCATCTGAGTCCGTTCGAGGCCTTGTCCCGTCACGCCGCCCGGCGTGGCGGGGCGGTCAATCGGCAGCGGGCGTCTCTCCCACCTCCACCCGATCACGACCCGCCGACTTGGCGCGATAGAGCGCCCGGTCGACGCGCTCGATCAGCTCCTCGGGGCGTTCGTGCGCACGCGCCTCGACCACGCCGATCGAGGTGGTCACCGTGCCCACCCCGGAGGCCGGCGGTTTCTGGCGGAAACGGATCGCCGAGACCTGCTTGCGCACCTGCTCGGCCAGCGCCACGGCCCGTTCCAGCCTCCCCTCGACGATGATCGCGAACTCCTCGCCACCGTAGCGGGCGACGAACACCTGCTCGTCGCGCAGATCGGCGAGCAGCTGACCGGTGATCTGCAACACCCGGTCGCCCATCAGATGACCGAAGGTGTCGTTGCACTGCTTGAAGTGATCGAGATCGAGCAGCAGCAGGCAGGTCGGCTGCTCCGGGTCCTGGAGCGCGCGCAACAGGGCGTGGTCGAAGGCGCGGCGGTTGGGGATGTTGGTCAGCGCGTCGACCAGGGCGCGCTGCTGGGTGCGGGCGAGCTCCTGCTTGAGCAGCTCGACCTCGTCGCGGGCCGATTGCAGCTCGCCCTGGAACTCCTGGTGCATGCCCTCGACCGCACGGGTGTCGGCGAGCAGTTGCGAGAGCGTCTCCTGGATCAGCATCGGGTCCGATGCCTGGTCGAGGATCTGGCGCGCCTCGCGCAGCGAGTCGCCGTATTGCTGCGAGCCGGCGAGGTTGCGGGCCACCGCGCGGGCGAGCTGGGCGACCAGACTGACGAGCAGGTTCTGCGCCTTGGGGTTGTTGGGCAGATAGTTCTTGATGAAGTACTTGAAGAACAGCGATTCGCTCTTCTTCGCGCTGTAGCTGCCGGAGACCGGGAACTCGGCGAGCAGCTCGCGGCTGAGTTCGGGGTTGAGCCCCTGGACGTGGGCATACCACAGCGCATAGTTGTAGGGCGTGGGCGGGATGCCGCGCTGGACCATCAAGGGGATGGCCTTGCGCAGATAGTCGGCCGAGGTCTCCAGGTCCTCGTTGAATTCCAGCATGTCTCGACTCACGGCAGGATGCGGATCGGCGTGCCGTTGCGCACCATGCGCCAGATCTCGTCCATCTCGTCGTCCTGGACCGCGATGCAACCGTCGGTCCAGTCGCGCGTGGCGTATTCGCGGCGCACCTGCTCGGAGCGGATGTGGTTGGGCTGGCCGTGGATCATGATCATCCCCCCGGGGTCATGGCCGAGCAGCCGCGCGGTGGCGCGGTCGCGTTCGTTGGGGTAGGAGATATGGATCGACTTGTAGAAGTTGCTGCGCGGGTTGCGCCAGTCGAGCACATAGTCGCCGATCGGGGTGCGCTCGTCGCCGGCGCGGAACTTGTGCCCCACGGGCGCATCGCCGAGCGCCACCCGGTAGCTGCGCAGCAGGGTCTCGCCGTGCCACAGCTCGAGGCTGCGCTCGGACTTGCGCACCACCACGCGATCGGCCTGGTCCGGCATCGGCCCGGGGGTCCCGGCACAGCCGGCGAGGAGCACGATGAACAACAGGATTAGCCACGATTGGTGTGCTGCGGGTGCGCGCCGCTGGGGGCCGGGCGGGTTGGACGAGAGACACGAGGCATCGCGTGGCATCGCAGGGTCCTGGTGGAGAGGTCGATTTCGGCTAGGTGAGGGTGCGAGGGTGGAATTCTAAGCACGGCGCCGCTGCATGCACAGTGCTTTTCGACACCGCGCACATTCGTGCGCGGTGTCGCCGGGTCTGCTCAGAAGTGGGGCAGGGCGCGCATGAAGAGGGTCTTGAGATAGGCCGTCTCAGGGATCGCCGGGTGCACCGGGTGATCCGGTCCCTGCTGACCGACCTCGAGCAGCTGCAGGCTGCGCGCGCTCTTGCGCGCGGCCTGCTGCACGGTACGCTGGAAACTGTCACGGCCCATGTGGAAGGAACACGATGCGGTGACCAGCAGGCCGCCCGGTTCGAGCAGGTCGAGGCCCAGACGGTTGAGGCGCTGGTAGGCCTGGGTGCCGTCCTTCTCGTCCTTGCGACGCTTGATGAAGGCTGGTGGGTCGAGGATCACGGTGTCGAAGCGCGCGCCCTGATCGCGCAGCTCGCGCAACACCTCGAAGGCATCGCCCTGCAGCGGCTCGATACGATCGCTCAGGCCGTTGCGCGCGGCATTGGCCGCGACCCGTTCGAGGGCGCTGGCCGAGGCGTCGACGGTGGTGACCCGGCGCGCGCCGAGATGCGCCGCGCGCAGACTCCAGGCGCCGACATAGCTGCAGACATCGAGCACCCGCTCGCCGACGCCGTAGCGCCCGAGCCGCTGACGGTTCTCGGCCTGATCGAAGAACCAGCCGGTCTTCTGCCCGGAGAGTGGTGCGACCTCGAACGCCAGTCCGCCCTCGTCGAGCACCAGGGTGTCGGCCGGTTCGCCGAGCGCGATCTCGACCTGTTGATCGAGCCCTTCGAGCGCGCGCACCGCGGTGTCGTTGCGCAACACGATCGCACGCGGGCGCAGCACCTGCTCGAGCGCGGCGAGCAGCTCGCCGCGCACCCGTTCCATCCCGGCGGTGGTGATCTGCACGCAGAGCAGGTCGCCGTAACGATCGACGATCAACCCCGGCAGCCCGTCGCTCTCGCCGAAGATCAGCCGATAGTAGGGCCGCTCGTAGAGCCGCTCGCGCAGCGCCAGGGCATCGCGGATGCGCTGGATCCATAGCGCCGGGGTGAGGTGCTGCTCCGGGCTGCGGCTGACCAGCCGGGCACAGATCAGCGAGTGCGGATTGACATAGCCGTGTCCGAGCCAGCGCTCGCGATTGCTGAGGATCTCGATTGCCTGACCGGGCTCGAGCTGCTTGAGCGGGGTCGCCTTGGTGTCGATCTCATTGCTGTAGATCCAGCAATGCCCGGCGAGCAGCCGGCGCTCCTGGTCCTTGCGCAGCAGGATGGGTTGGGGGTTCATCGTTGGAGCTCTACCGTTGTCTGGTGATCGTCTGCGTGTTCGGTGCGGCGTTCGTGTCTCGGGACAGGGCGGGCACGGCCCTGACGCTCGCTCCGGTACGCCGCCGTCGGCGCATGTCGGCCATCAAGACTACCAGAAGCGCCGATCGCGCGAGCCGGCATGGAAAGGTCGCGCTCGTGCTCCCACTCTTGGAGGACAGACCCCGGACCCGTTCGTCCAATCATCGCGACAGACCAGCAGAGGTGAGTCCATGCCGAGCGTCACGCCCCCCGCCGCAGGCGGCCGCAACCGTCTCGATGGGGCCACCAGCCCCTATCTCCAGCAACACGCCGACAACCCCGTCGACTGGTGGCCCTGGTGCGACGAGGCGCTGGCACAGGCACGCGAGCAGGACCAGCCGATCCTGCTCTCGATCGGTTACTCGGCCTGTCACTGGTGTCACGTGATGGCGCACGAGTCCTTCGCCGACCCCGAGGTCGCGCGCCTGATGAATCGCGCCTTCGTCAACATCAAGGTCGATCGCGAGGAGCGCCCCGACCTCGACGGGCTCTATCAGCGTGCCCACCAGCTGCTCAACGGTCGTGGCGGTGGCTGGCCGTTGACCGTCTTTCTCTCCCCGCACGATCTGCGCCCCTTCTTCGCCGGCACCTATTTCCCGCCGACGTCGCGTCACGGCCTGCCGGCCTTCACCCAGCTGCTCGTCGGGGCCGAGCGCGCCTACCGCGAACAGCGCGACAAGATCCTCCAGCAGGGCGAGAACCTGGTCGAGGCGTTCGCCGGGCTCGAACCCG
>NZ_RHFI01000032.1:0-33092 GCF_003718685.1 Marichromatium sp. AB31
CTTGATCCTGGGCCAGTCCTCATACCCACTCGCCTTGTCCATGCAGGGTTTGCCCCTTGGATACCGTTCAGTGTCGAGACTGGCATGAGAAGAGAGATCGAGGGCTGAATCTTTGCGGCAAGGTCCAAGCCTTCAGTCGCAATCGAGCTGCCTCAATCTCGCGCGGTGGGAGCTAACCACCACGGGGAGGCAAGATACAAGCCGCAAAGGGCGCGAAGGGATTCAAGCTGCCAGCCATCAGCGGCCAGCCGCCAGTGGATGGTCGGCCTCGACGATAGCGCTACTCCCCATTCGCTGTCAGCGACCGGTTGGCGTGCGTTTCCGACCAACACTCGAAGACAGGCAGCCACTGGCGGCTGGAGGCTGATCACTGGAGGCTCTTCCCTTCTTCGCGCTCTTTGTGTCTTTGCGGTTCAACCGTTCCGACTGGCAGCTGGTCGCTGACCGCTGGCGACCCTCGAGCCTCAGTTGTTCTCGATCACGATGCGCGGGAACTTGGCCGCATAGTCCTTTGCCTGCAGCGAGAGCTTGGCGGCGGTCTTGCGGGCGATCTCGCGATAGATCTCGGCCGAGCGCGACTCGGGGGCAGCGACCACTGTCGGCTTGCCGCCATCGGCCTGCTCGCGGATGGCGATGTCGAGCGGCAGCGCACCGAGCAGGTCGACGCCGTACTGCTCGGACATCGCCTGCCCGCCGCCCTCGCCGAAGATGTGCTCCTCATGACCGCACTTGGAGCAGATATGCATGCTCATGTTCTCGACGATACCGAGCACCGGCACCTCGACCTTCTGGAACATCTTCAGCCCCTTGCGTGCATCAAGGAGGGCGATGTCCTGCGGCGTGGTGACGATCAGCGCGCCCGAGACCGGCACCTTCTGCGCCAGGGTCAGCTGGGTGTCGCCGGTGCCCGGCGGCAGGTCGATCACCAGATAGTCGAGCGCCGACCAGTTGGTGTCCTTGAGCAGCTGCTCGAGGGCCTGGGTGACCATCGGGCCACGCCAGATCATCGGCGTCTCCTCGTCGATCAGAAAACCGATCGACATCGCCTGCAGACCATAGCGCTGCATCGGCTCCAGGGTGTTGCCGTCGCGCGACTCGGGCTGACCGGTGATGCCGAGCATGCGCGGCTGCGAGGGACCGTAGATGTCGGCATCGAGCAGCCCGACCTTGGCGCCCTCGGCGGCGAGCGCCAGCGCCAGGTTGACCGCGGTGGTCGACTTGCCGACACCGCCCTTGCCCGAGGCCACGGCGATGATGTTCTTGACGTTGTCGATCGGCTTGAGCGACTTCTGCACCGCGTGCGCCTTGATCTCGGTGACGACCTCGACCTCGGCCTGCTCAACCCCGGGCAACGCGACGACGCGCTCGCGCACCGCCTCGGCGATCTGCGCGCGCACCCCGTCGGCGGGGAAACCGAGCGAGATGGCGATGCCGACCCGCCCCCCGTCGATGGTGATGTCACGCACGGCTTGGGCGGTCACCAGATCTTGGCCCAGGTGCGGCTCCTGGTAGGACTTGATGGCGTTCTCGATGGCTTCTCTGGTGGGTTCGGACATGCGGTACTCCGTGTGAGGACAGGTCCGCGCGCCGGAGGATGCGGGGCGGGCGCGCGGAGGATCCGTCGGCGACGACGCCGCGCGGGCTTGACGCCAGTGTTGGTATCAGAAAGCGCTAATTCAAGCGCAAAGCCGCGCGGCGGGGCAAGGGGATCCATCAGCTGCCAGCCTCCAGCCTCCAGCCTCCAGCCTCCAGCCTCCAGCCTCCAGTGGGGAAGCTTGGCATCGGCGGGCGGCGGCTGGTGGCTGATTGCGAGCTGCCAGCGCCCAGCGCTCAGCCTCCAGTGGGGAAGCTTGGCGCCGATGGCTGACGACTGGTGGCTGACGACTGACGGCTGATTGCAAGCTTCCAGCCCCCAGCTCTCAGCCTCCAGTGGGAAAACTTGGCGCCGGCGGCTGACGGCCGGCGGCTGACAGCTGGTGACTGGTGACTGGCGGCTGGTCGCTGGAAGCTGACCGCCGACGCCACCATGGCCGCTATCGCGCCAGTCGTGGAATAATAGCGGGCATTCACCCCCCGTTCCCGAATCATCCGAGCCCATTCATGAGCACGACCCGCGACATCCTGATCACCAGCGCCCTCCCCTATGCCAACGGCCCGATCCATCTCGGGCATCTGGTGGAGTACATCCAGACCGACATCTGGGCGCGCTTTCAGAAGATGCGCGGGCACAACTGCTGGTACGTCTGCGCCGACGACGCCCACGGCACCCCGATCATGCTGCGCGCACGCCAGGAGGGGATCGAGCCCGAGGCGCTGATCGCGCGCATCAGCGCCGAGCACCAGGCCGACTTCGCCGCCTTCCGCGTCGGCTTCGACAACTATCACTCGACCCACTCCGAGGAGAACCGGCACTACGCCGGGCTGATCTACGCCCGCAACCGCGACGCCGGCCATATCGAGCGGCGCACCATCACCCAGGCCTATGACCCGGTCGAGCAGATGTTCCTGCCCGATCGCTTCATCAAGGGCGAGTGTCCCAAGTGCGGCGCCGCCGACCAGTACGGCGACAACTGCGAGGCCTGCGGCGCGAGCTACTCGCCCAACGAGCTGAAGAACCCGCGCTCGGCCGTCTCTGGCGCGGTGCCCGAGCAGCGCGAGTCCGATCACTACTTCTTCAAGCTCGGCGACTTCGAGGAGATGCTCAAGGGCTGGACCCGTGGCGGCGGGCTGCAGACCCAGGTGGCCAACAAGCTCGACGAGTGGTTCGAGGCCGGGCTGCAGTCCTGGGACATCTCGCGCGACGCCCCCTACTTCGGCTTCGAGATCCCCGATCATCCGGGCAAGTTCTTCTACGTCTGGCTCGACGCCCCGATCGGCTACATGGCCAGCTTCCGGAACCTCTGCGACCGGCTCGGCGCCAGCCAGCCCGGGCTCGACTTCGAACGCTTCTGGGGCAGCGACTCCGAGGCCGAGCTCTATCACTTCATCGGCAAGGACATCGTCTACTTCCACGCCCTGTTCTGGCCGGCGATGCTCCACGGCGCCGGGTTCCGCACCCCCGACGCGGTGTTCGCCCACGGCTTCCTCACCGTCGACGGACAGAAGATGTCGAAGTCGCGCGGCACCTTCATCAAGGCGCGCACCTATCTCGACCATCTCGACCCCGAGTATCTGCGCTACTACTTCGCCGCCAAGCTCGGCGCCGGGGTCGACGACATCGACCTCAACCTCGAGGACTTCACCGCGCGAGTCAACGCCGATCTGGTCGGCAAGGTGGTCAACATCGCCAGCCGTTGCGCCGGTTTCATCACCAAGCGCTTCGACGGCAGGCTCGCCGACACCCTGGCCGCGCCCGAGCTGTTTGCCGAGTTCGCCGCCGCCGGCGAGCGCATCGCCGCCGCCTACGAGGGGCGCGAATACGCCCGCGCGGTGCGCGAGATCATGGCCCTGGCCGATCGCGCCAACCAGTACATCGACGAGCAGGCGCCCTGGGTGGTCGCCAAGCAGGACGGGCGCGAGCAGGAGCTGCACGGCATCTGCTCGATGGGGATCAACCTGTTCCGGCTGCTGATCGGCTATCTGCGCCCGATCCTGCCCGGCACCGCCGCCGACGCCGAGGCCTTCCTCCAGGTCGAGCCGCTGACCTGGTCGGTGCTCGCAACCCCCCTGCTCGGCCATGAGATCGCCCGCTTTAAGCCGTTGATGCAGCGCATCGAGCCGGCCCAGGTCGAGGCCATGATCGAGGCATCGAAGGAGGATCTGGCGGCCACCGCGCAACAGCAACCGGCGCCGGCCAACCCGCACCTCGAGGCCGATCCGATCGCCGAGACCATCGACTTCGAGACCTTCGCCAAGCTCGACCTGCGCATCGCCCGCATCGCCGCGGCCGAGCAGGTCGAGGGCGCGAAGAAGCTGCTGCGCCTGACCCTCGATCTCGGTGGCGAGACCCGCAACGTCTTCGCCGGCATCCGCGCCGCCTACGACCCGGCCGACCTCGAGGGCCGGCTGACGGTGATGGTCGCCAACCTCGCCCCGCGCAAGATGCGCTTCGGCGTCTCCGAGGGCATGGTGCTCGCCGCCGGCCCCGGCGGCAGCGACCTCTTCATCCTCTCGCCAGACAGCGGCGCCGAGCCGGGGATGCGGGTGAAGTGATCGCGGGCCGGGGCCGCGCCCCCGGTGTGATCGGGAACCTGCGGGCGCCACCGGTTGACGAATGCGGTGGAGTCCGCCCGCGCCAATCCCCACAATCCACGCGGTGACAGCCCGAACCCGAGGGGTTCAGACTGGATGCAGCACCCCGCATCCCGGCCGGGGCCGTGCACTCGGCCACGGCGGTTGTCGCGGTTCATGCGGGCGCGTATTCTTAGAGAATTTCGCCCGCCTCGTCGGTGCCTCTCGCGCGCGAGCGCGTCATCGACCCCGAGTCTCAATTCCGATACGAAGACGGCATGACTGAATACGCGCTCATCCTGGTCGGGACGGTCCTGGTCAACAACTTCGTTCTGGTCAAGTTCCTTGGCCTGTGCCCCTTCATGGGGGTGTCGAAGAAGCTCGAGACGGCCGCCGGCATGGGTCTGGCCACCACCTTCGTGCTGACCCTCTCCTCGATCAGCTCCTGGCTGGTCAACGAGTATCTGCTGGTGCCGCTCGGCATCGAGTATCTGCGCACCATCGCCTTCATCCTGGTGATCGCCGTGGTGGTGCAGTTCACCGAGACGGTGATGCACAAGACCAGCCCGGTGCTCTATCAGGTGCTCGGTATCTTCCTGCCGTTGATCACCACCAACTGCGCCGTGCTCGGCGTCGCGCTGCTCAACCTGCAGGCCGATCACACCCTGGTCGAGGCCACCCTCTACGGCTTCGGCGCCGCGCTCGGCTTCTCGCTGGTGCTGACCCTGTTCGCGGCGATCCGCGAGCGAGTGGCCGTCGCCGACGTCCCCGAACCCTTCCAGGGCAGCGCCATCGCCCTGGTCACCGCCGGCCTGATGTCGCTCGCCTTCATGGGCTTCGCCGGCCTGGTCGCGAACTGATTTGAACGCCCGAGAGCCATGCTGACCGCCATCCTCGCCTTCGCCGCACTCTCCGCCGTGTTCGGGCTGCTGCTCGGCTACTCGGCGATTCGCTTCCACATCGAGGGCGACCCGATCGCCGACCAGATCGACGCCCTGCTGCCGCAGACCCAGTGCGGCCAGTGCGGCCACCCCGGTTGCCGTCCCTATGCCGAGGCCGTCGCCCGCGGCGAGGACGACATCAACAAGTGCACCCCGGGCGGCGAGGCCACCGTACAGGCGCTGGCCGATCTGCTCGGTCGCGACCCGGTGGCGCTCGACGCCGAGGAGAAGCTGCCGGCGGTCGCCCACATCGACCCGCAGAACTGCATCGGCTGCACCAAGTGCCTGCAGGCCTGCCCGGTCGACGCCATCGTCGGCGCGGCCAAGCAGCTCCATGCCGTGCTCGACGAGGCCTGCACCGGCTGCGAGCTGTGCCTCGCGCCCTGCCCGGTCGACTGCATCAGCATGGTGCCGGTGGCCACCGATATCCGCTCCTGGCGCTGGCCCTATCCGCAGCAACAGGACGACTCCCGGCGCGCGGCCGCCTGATCCACGAGGAGCCGACATGGCAGCCAACCCCGTACCCTCCAGCGAGCGTCGTCTGTGGACCTTCCACGGCGGCATCCACATCGCCGACGAGAAGGCGTTGTCGAACGCCAGCGAGATCGCCGTCGCGCCCATCCCGAAGCAGCTGGTGATCCCGCTGCAGCAGCACATCGGCGCCTCGGCGCGGGTGCTCGTCGCAGTCGGCGATCGCGTCCTCAAGGGCCAGTGCATCGCCGCCGCCGATGGCTATGTCAGCGCCCCGGTGCACGCCTCGAGTTCGGGCACCGTGATCGCCATCGAGGAGCGACCGGTGCCGCACCCCTCGGGACTCTCGGCGCTCTGCGCGGTGATCGAGACCGATGGCGAGGATGCCTGGGCCGAATTGCCCGAACCCATGACCCACTATGCCCAGCTCGATCCGGCCGAGGTGCGCGAGCGCATCCGCTGGGCCGGGGTGGTGGGCATGGGTGGGGCCTCCTTCCCCACCGGGGTCAAGCTCAACCCCGGTCCGGACCGGCGCATCGACACCCTGGTGATCAACGGCGCCGAGTGCGAGCCCTACATCACCTGCGATGACCGGCTGATGCGCGAGCGCGCCAGCCGCATCCTCGAGGGGGTGCGGATCATGCGCCACCTGCTCGGCGGCCCCGAGGTGCTGATCGGCATCGAGGACAACAAGCCCGAGGCGATCGCGGCGATGCGCTTCGCCCTCGGCGAGAGCGACCTGCGTGCCAGCGCCGAGGTGGTGGCCATCCCCACGCTCTACCCGAGCGGCGGCGAGAAGCAGCTCATCCGCATCCTCACCGGCAAGGAGGTGCCGAGCCACGGCATCCCGGCGCAGATCGGCATCGTCTGCCAGAACGTCGGCACCGCGCACGCGGTGGCCGAGGCGGTGCTCGACGGACGCCCGCTGATCTCGCGCGTGGTCACCGTCACCGGGCGCGCGATCACCGCGCCGCGCAATCTCGAGGCGCGCATCGGCACCCCGGCGACCGACCTCATCGCCTGCTGCGACGGTTATCGCGAACAGCCGCGCAAGCTCGTCTGTGGCGGCCCGATGATGGGCTTCGAGCTGGGAGAGCAAGGGGTTCCGGTGACCAAGCCGGTCAACTGTCTGCTCGCGCTCACCGCCGCCGAGGCCCCGGATCCCGGCCCGGCGCTGGCCTGCATCCGCTGCGGGCGCTGCGCCGACGCCTGCCCGGCCAACCTGCTGCCCCAGCAGCTCTACTGGTTCGCCCGCGCCAAGGACTTCGACCACGCCCAGGACTACAACCTGTTCGACTGCATCGAGTGCGGCTGCTGCGCCCAGGTCTGTCCCAGCCACATCCCGCTGGTGCAGTACTACCGCTATGCCAAGACCGAGGTGTGGGCGCGCGAGCAGGAAAAGCGCAAGGCCGAGGAGGCACGCCAGCGCCACGAGGCCAAGCAGGCCCGTCTCGAGCGCCAGGAGCGCGAACGTCAGGCGCGGATGCGCCAGAAGAAGGAGGCGCTCGCCGCCAAGGCCAAGGCCGAGAGCGGCACCAGCAGCGAGGCCAAGCAGGCGGCGATCGCCGCGGCGCGCGCCCGCGCCGCAGCCAAGCAGCAAGGCGCCGGCGAACCGACCAACGGCGCCTGAGCGCCGCCGACGGCGCCCCACCGATCCCGCAACCCTTTCGAGCTTCGTGAATCCGCATGACTAGCACACTGATCTCCTCCCCCCACGTCCCTCGGGTCAACCGGGTCGATCGCGTCATGCTCCAGGTGCTGCTCGCGCTGGTGCCCGGGGTGCTGGCGATGACCTGGTTCTTCGGCTGGGGCGTGCTCGTCAACGTCACCCTCGCGGTCGGTTTCGCGGTGATCGCCGAGGCGCTGGTGCTGCTGCTGCGCCGTCGTCCGGTGCTGCCGGCGCTGGGTGATCTCAGCGCGGTGGTCACCGCGGTGCTGTTCGCCATCTCGGTGCCGCCGACCCTGCCCTGGTGGATGACGCTGCTGGGGATGTTGTTCGCCATCGTGCTGGTCAAGCAGCTCTACGGCGGGCTCGGCTACAACCCCTTCAACCCGGCCATGGCCGCCTATGTCTTCCTGCTGGTCTCCTACCCGGTGGCGATGACCAGCTGGCTCGCCCCCGAACTGCTCTCGGGGATCGACCTGTCGTTCGGCGACTCGCTGGCGATGATCCTCCATCAGGTGCTGCCCGCCGGGGTCGACTGGGACGCGGTGACCGCCGCGACCCCGCTCGACGAGATGCGCACCCAGCTCGACGAGCAGCTGACCATCGCCGAGATCCGTGACCAGAGCGCGCTCTGGGGCGTGTTCGGCGGTCGTGGCTGGGAGTGGGTCAACGCCGCCTTTCTGCTTGGCGGTGCCTATCTGCTGTGGCGTCGCACCATCACTTGGCACATCCCGGTGTCGATGCTCGCCGGGTTGCTCTCGCTGGCCACCCTGTTCTGGCTGATCGATCCGCAGACCCACCCCTTCCCGGCCTTCCATCTGTTCAGCGGCGCGGCCATCCTCGGCGCCTTCTTCATCGCCACCGACCCGGTCACCGCCACCACCACCCGCCGCGGCCAGCTGATCTATGGCGCCTGCATCGGCGCCACGGTGTTCGTGATCCGCACCTGGGGCGGCTACCCCGATGCGGTCGCCTTCGCGGTGCTGTTGATGAACATCGCCGCCCCCACCATCGACTACTACACCCAGCCACGCGTCTTCGGACACGGTAGAGAACGCGCCCGATGAAGATCAGACCTATCCTGCTCGCCGCCTTCGTACTCAGCGCCTTCGCGGTCAGTGGTGTCGCCCTGGTGGTGATCACCCAGGCGGTCATGGACGATCGCATTGCCGAGAACCAGCGCCAGGCCATGGAGCGCAAGCTCGCGGCCATCCTCCCCGCCGGTCGCGCCGACAACGACCCGCTCACCGACACCATCGAGGTCAGCGCCCGCGAACTGCTCGGCGCCGACACCACCCGCGTCTACCGGGTGCGCCAAGGTGACGAACCGGTCGCGGTGATCCTCGAACCGGTGGTCCCCGACGGCTATGCCGGCCCCATCCGCCTGCTGGTCTCGGTGCTCACCGACGGCACCGTCGGCGGTGTACGGGTGCTCTCGCACCACGAGACCCCCGGGCTCGGCGACAAGATCGAGGAGGCCAAGTCCGACTGGGTCTACGGCTTTGCCGGCACCTCGCTCGGCGACCCGCCGATCGAGCGCTGGGGGGTGAAACGCGATGGCGGCGACTTCGACCAGTTCACCGGCGCAACCATCACCCCGCGCGCCATCGTCAAGGCGGTCAAGAACACCCTGATCTATGTCGATCAGCAGGGCGCACGTCTCTATCAGGAGGCATCCTCCCAGCCCCAGACCGCGAACCGATCCGTCACCGCAACCGACCAGGAGGCCTCCTGATGGCGAAGGACCAGGGCTATCTGCCGCTCGTCACCGAGGGCCTGTGGCACAACAACCAAGCGTTGGTCGCCCTGCTCGGGCTCTGCCCGTTGCTGGCGACCACCACCAGCGCGACCAATGGTCTCGGCATGGGGCTGGCGACCACCGCGGTACTGGTGCTCTCCAACGTCACCATCTCGCTGATCCGCAATCTGGTGCGCCCCGAGGTACGACTGCCGGTGTTCGTGCTGGTGATCGCCTCCTTCGTCACCGCCGTCGAGCTGACCATCCAGGCGCACTTCTACGAGCTCTATCTGGTGCTCGGGTTGTTCATCCCGCTGATCGTCACCAACTGCGCGATCATCGGCCGCGCCGAGGCCTTCGCCTCGAAAAACCGCGTCGACCGCGCCCTGGTCGACGGTCTGGCGATGGGAGTGGGCTTCACCCTGGTGCTGATGGCGCTCGGCGCGCTGCGCGAGCTTGCCGGTCAAGGCACCCTCTTCTACCAGGCCCACCTGTTGCTCGGCGAGGCGGCGCGCGGGCTCACCATGACCCTCGGCGACGACTTCCAGGGCGCGCTGATCGCGATCCTGCCGCCCGGTGCCTTCATCGGTCTGGGGCTGCTGATCGCGCTCAAGAACCTGATCGACAAGTGGGCGAGTCTGTTTGCCCGCTGGCGCGCCCGGCACACGGCGCCGGCAGCGGCCGAACCGAGTCTGGGCTGAGGCAGCGCACGGCCCGATTGCCAAAGCGCGGCATAGCCCCCATAGTATTCAGGGGAATAGGATCCATCCGTTCCCCGGGTGCCGGTCTGCTCCGGCACCGCAGCGATGCAGGGAGGCATCGTCCAGACGGCCCATCAGGGTCGGCTATCACGATGGACCGACGGGGCAAGGTCCCCGTTCAGCGTTGCGGCGAGGGCCTCCGGCCATCGATCGCCGCCAGCCATGCAACCATTGAGTGAACGATCGCGCGCGGGATCCTAGGATTCCGCACTCAGCACCTTGGGAAGCGACGCCTCCGGCCGTCTCGGCCAGTACCGTCGCCGCCGGGGCCCGCGCCATGCAGCCCCGGCTCGATCAGACTCAAGGCGCACCTATTCTCGGGGCAGGGTGAAATTCCCGACCGGCGGTGACTCCGCAACAGCGGACAGCCCGCGAGCGCCTGCCGTGACACGGCAGGGTCAGCAGACCCGGTGAGACTCCGGGGCCGACGGTTAGAGTCCGGATGACAGAGGATAGGGTCGCGACCCGGTCCGTCCCCTCGCGGGGGCGCGACCGC
The DNA here is from genome assembly GCF_003718685.1 of Marichromatium sp. AB31. Taxonomy (NCBI): domain Bacteria; kingdom Pseudomonadati; phylum Pseudomonadota; class Gammaproteobacteria; order Chromatiales; family Chromatiaceae; genus Marichromatium; species Marichromatium sp. AB31. The sequence continues at coordinate 10,244 of NZ_RHFI01000032.1, forward strand.
GCTGTGCCCGCTCCCCTTCACTGCCCTGATTCAGATCACTCGAACGTCGTTTCAGCGAGCCATGAATCAGATTCAAGCCTTTCCCCTACTCAACCGTTTCGGTGATCCCGAAACGCGTGTCGCCAACGCCATCGCCGCCCTGCGCGCAGGCTCCGGCGTCCTGCTCGTCGACGACGAAGACCGCGAGAACGAGGGCGACCTCATCTTCCCGGCCGAGACCATCGAGCCGGCACAGATGGCGCTGCTCATCCGCGAGTGCAGCGGCATCGTCTGTCTCTGTCTCGAGGAGGCGCGGCTGCGCCAGCTCGAGCTGCCGATGATGGTCGAGGACAACACCAGTCGTAACGGCACCGCCTTCACCGTCACCATCGAGGCCCGCGAGGGCGTGACCACCGGCGTGTCGGCGGCCGATCGCGTCACCACCATCCGTACCGCGATCGCCCCGAACGCCCGCCCCGAGGACCTCGCGCGTCCCGGTCATGTGTTCCCGCTGCGCGCCCGACCCGGCGGCGTGCTGGCGAGACGCGGTCACACCGAGGGCACCGTCGACCTGATGCGTCTGGCCGGCTTCACCCCCGCCGGCGTGCTCTGCGAGCTGACCAACCCCGACGGCACCATGGCACGACTGCCGGAGATCGTCGACTTCGCACTGCGTCACCAGATGCCGGTGCTGACCATCGAGGATCTGGTCGCCTACCGTCAGCGCACCGAATCGGCTCCATCGATCGACCAGCTGGATGCCGCACTGGCCCGCGAGTCGGCCTGACCCCTCTCCGTCGCGGCGCCCCCACGCCGCGACTGCTCCAACCCCATCGTACGATCGAGACCGCCCCGCAACACCGGGGCGGGTCTTTGACAATCGCCATCTTGCCAATGTATAAACGAAAACGATTTGCGTTTGTGCATTCTCCGCGCATCGAACGCCGATCATGCTTTGCTTTGCGCCTTTCCGTTCGTGATTGTTTCTCAGGGGAAATAACAAGATGTCAGTTCGTACACTCTCGGCCGCGGTCGCACTCGCGATCGCCGGTCAGGTCCCGGCCTATGCCGATACGCTCGAGCAGCGGGTCGCGCGCCTGGAGCAGCAGAATCAGGCCCAGGCGAAACTGATCGCCGAGCAGCAGGCCGCCCTTGAGGGTACACCCGAGCGGGTCAAGAAACTCGAGACCGCACTCGAGGAGCGACGCACGGAACAGAACTGGGGGACCGGCTGGTTCCAGCGCATCGAGATCGCCGGCCTGATCGAGGTCGAGGCCAACCACACCAGCCCCTATGTCGGCAGCGACGAGAGCGACATCGTGCTGGCGACCTTCGAGCTCGGCATCTCGGCACAGGTCAACGACTGGGTCGAGGCCAATGCCTCGCTGCTCTACGAGGAGGATGACACCGATCTCGAGGTCGACAACGCCTATATCACCATTGCCAACCTCGAGCACAGCCCGCTGTTTCTCACCGCCGGTCAGTTCTACGTGCCCTTCGGCGCCTACGAGACCAACCTGGTCTCCGATCCGCTGACCCTGGAGATCGGCGAGGCGCGCGAGACCGCGCTCCAGGTCGGCTTCGTCCACGGCGACTTCAACGGCAGCGTCTACGCCTTCAACGGCGACCGCAAGATCGATGGCGAGAACGAGATCGGCAGCTGGGGCGCCAACCTCGGCTTCGCCCAGGCCTTCGATGATCGCGCCTGGAGCCTCGGCCTCGGCTACATCAGCGACCTCGGCGACTCCGACACCCTGCAGGACACCATTGCCGACAATCGCGCCGGGCTGGTGGATGCCAGCGAGCGTACCGGCGGGTGGACCGCCAATGCCTCGGCCACCTTCGGTCCCTTCAACCTGATCGGTGAGTACCTCGCCGCCACCGAAGAGTTCGAGGTCGACAGCCTGAGCTTCGAGGGCGAGGGTGCCAAGCCCAGCGCCTGGAACATCGAGGCCGGCTATACCTTCGAGGTGATGGGCAAGGAGGTGGTCGCCGCCGCGGCCTATCAGGGCACCACCGAGGCCGTCGCGCTGGAGCTACCCGAGGAGCGCTGGCTGGTCGGCGTCTCGGTCGGCGTGTTCGACAACACCGCCGTGTCGCTGGAATGGTCGCACGACACCGACTACGATCGTGCCGAGGGCGGCACCGGCGAGTCCGGCAACACCATCCTGGCCAAGCTCGCCGTCGAGTTCTGAGCCAGGACGAAGACCGCACCGCCTCGCCGTCGGGGGGCGGCGGGTGCGGCGCGGGACCCGGGGCTGGTCGAGCCGGTCCCGACGATGGCAACCCGCAGGAGTCGCCCCCGAGATGCACATCCATACCCTCGAACGCTGGCAACACCACCACGACTTCGCGGTCCACAACGACCGTGGCGAGCGCAACACCTATTATGTGTTGCTGCTGACCGCCGTGGTGATGGTGATCGAGATCCTCGCCGGCACCGTCTATGGCTCGATGGCCCTGCTCGCCGACGGCTGGCACATGGGCACCCATGTCGCCGCCTTCCTCATCGCCATCCTCGCCTATCGCTATGCCGCGCGGCACGCCCACGACCCCGCTCACAGCTTCGGCACCGGCAAGGTCAACGTGCTCGGCGGCTTCGCCAGCGCCATCGCACTCGGCACCGTGGCGCTGATGATGCTGATCGAGTCGGTGCAACGACTGATCGACCCGCAGACCATCCACTTCAACGAGTCGATCCTGGTCGCCCTGCTCGGGCTCGCGGTCAACCTCGCCAGCGCCCTGCTGCTCAAGGACGCGCACCACCACCATCATCACGGTCATGACCACGGCCACCATCACGATCACGATCACGACGACCATGAGCACGAGCACGACCATGGCCACGACCACAACCTGCGCGCGGCCTATGTACACGTCATCGCCGATGCCATGACCTCGCTGCTGGCGATCGCCGCGCTGCTCGCCGGCAAGCTGCTCGGCTGGCACTGGCTCGACCCGGTGATGGGCATGGTCGGCGCCATCATCATTGCCGTCTGGGCCTATGGACTGCTGCGCGAGAGCGCACCGATCCTGATCGACGCAAGCATCGAGGCACCCTACCGCGAGGCGATCCGCGCAGCGATCGAGGCCGATGCCGACAATCGCGTCGCCGACATCCATGTCTGGCGGATCGGCGCCAACCACTATGCCGCCATCCTCTCGCTGGTGACCCACGAGCCACGACCGGTGGAGCACTACAAGCGCCTGCTCGCCGACTTCGACCGCATCGCCCACCTCACCATCGAGGTCAACGCCTGCGCCGGACCCTCCTGCCTGACACAGCGCTGACGAGAGCCCCACGCGGCCGACGCGCGCGACGCTGGAACTCGACGACGATCGCCACAACCTGAGATCCAGAGTCACCCACATTCACGCGCCGCGCCGCCCCGCCCGAGACGGCGCACTCCGGTCGCGGCGCAATCAGATCGAGGCACCCCATGGACGCAGACGTCATCGTCATCGGCGCCGGACTCTCCGGTCTCGCCTGCGCCATCCATCTTCGCAAGGCCGGGATCGAGCCCTTGGTGCTCGAGGCCGGCGACCAGGTCGGTGGCCGCGTCGCCACCGAGCGCCGCGACGGCTTCCTGCTCGACCGCGGCTTCCAGGTCCTGCAGACCTGGTACCCCGAGGCCCGGCGCATGCTCGACTATCAGGCTCTCGACCTGCGCCCCTTCTACCCAGGCGCATTGAGCTGGTTCGACGGTCGGCTGCACCGCGTCAGCGATATCTGGCGACGCCCGCTGCGCCTGCCCCAGATGCTCGTCTCGCCGGTCGGCACCGCCGCCGACAAGTTACGGCTGCTGCGACTCCGTCACCAGGCACTCGCCGGCGATCTCGCCGCACTCTACGCCCGCCCCGAGACCAGCGCTGCGGCGCGACTCGAGGCACTCGGCTTCTCGCCACGGATCCGCGAGCGCTTCTTCCTGCCGTTCTTCTCCGGGGTCTTCTTCGACCCGGAGCTCGCGGTCTCGAGCCGGGCCTTCGAGTTCGTCTTTCGCGCCTTTGCGCTCGGCGACACCGCGCTACCCGCGGGGGGGATGGCACAGATCCCACGCCAGCTCGCCACCCGGCTGCCGAACGGGACCATCCGACTCGGCAGCCGGGTCGAGCGGATCGAGCGCGATCGCGTACTGCTCGAATCGGGACAGCGACTACGCGCCCGCGCCGTGGTGATCGCCACCGACGTCAACGCCGCCGCGCATCTGCTCGACGAGCCCCAGCGCCCGATGCGCGCCACCACCTGCTTCCACTTCGCCGCGCCGCAGCCACCGCTCGAGGGCAACGCGCTGGTGATCAATGGCAGCGGCCACGGGGTGGTCAACAGCCTGCTGTGCCCGAGCAACCTCTCCGAGCACTATGCCCCGCCCGAACGCGCCCTGGTGACGGTCAACTGTCTCGGTGCGACCCATAACCCGGACACCCTGGAGACACAGATCAGACAGGAGCTGGCGGACTGGTTCGGAGAGGCCGTCGGCGGCTGGGAGCGACTCGCGGTCCATCGCATCCCTCAGGCGTTGCCGCTCCAGCAGCCACCGGTACAGTCGCTGCGAACGGCCCCGCAACGGGGCGAGCGAGTCTGGGTGTGCGGAGAGATGGCGGGGCCGACCTCGATCCACTGGGCGCTGAGCAGTGGCCGGCTCGCCGCCGAGGCGGTGGTCGGCAGCGTCCGGCCGCGCGCGGTGCGTCAGCACGTCTGAACGCGCACGCCGCTCACTCGAACAGCAAACGGTTGTCGGTACCGGCGCAGCCGGCCATCTCGGCATAGAGACGCTCGGCCTGGGTCCAGTCGAGCGCAGGGAAGACCGCCCGCGCCTCGGCGAGCTTGTCGCGCAGCGCCGTCTCGCTCTTGTCGGCGACCGCTGCGGCATGGGCACCGATGCCCTCCTCGCGGATGAACAGACAGGCATCCATCAGATCGGCGAGCTTGACGATGAAGGCCAGCGGCGTGTGGCGCAACGCCTGCTTGCGCGCGATCACCTCAGGGGCGATCTCGCGCTCGATCCGTTCCAGCGGATCGGCGCGACCGGCGACCTCGGCCACGCGACGCTTCAGCGGCGAGGGCATATCGCCCATCAACAACTCCGGGGCATCGTGGAGCAAGGCATATTCCAGGGCCTGCAGCCGCACCTCGGGGCCGGGGTCCTCGGGCATCACCCGCGAGAGCAGCTCGCGGGTGATCATCGCGACCAGATAGTGGTGCTCGGCAAGCGTCTGGTTGCGCGCGCAGCGTACCGAGTGCCAGCGGGTGACATGACCGGAGCGGGCGATGTCACGCATGTTGAGCTTGAGGTCCTGCATCACGGCCATCCATCGGACAGGGGGCATCCCATGCTGACCGAGTCGAGCGACGGGCGCAACGGCGTCAGAAACCGGTGACCGCGGCCTCGATCCCCTGGGTCCACCCCAGGCCCATCAAGGACACCAACACCATACCCGCGGCCATTGAACCACCCAGGAACGCACGCATCTCTCATCTCTCCTTCGGGGACTGCCCCCATGACGTTCGACCGATTCTCTCCCCGTCGACGACGGGCGGGATGCCGCCGCGAATCGCGGCCGACATCCATATCAATAGAGATAACGTCTCTCATTCTTTTTTCAATGAGCGCGGTATCCGGCACGACCGGGTCGCGGCCGGACAGGAGCCGACGGTACGGCTACAATGTGCCGATCACCGCGCCACGGCGCGCTCCAGACCCAACGATGCAACGCTACTACTTCACCCTCGACATCCCGGCCAGCGAGTATCTGCGCTACTACAGCGGCGCTGCGGCACGGGTACTGGTCAAGGTCCACGACGGTCGCACCCTGTCACTGCCGGCGGTGAACCTGCGTCGCTTCGTCACCAACGCGGGGATTCGAGGCGCCTTCTGTCTCACCGTCGACGACGATCAGCGCTTCGTCTCCCTCGAACGCCAGGAGCGCGCCACGCCCGGCGTGCGCGCCTGAACCGCCGCCGTCCAGATCCAGCCCTTCCCGGGCATGTCAGAACATCAGGTTTCCCCCATGAACACGAATTTCTCCGACTATCCGCTCGATCCCTCGCTGCTGCGTGGCATCGAGCAGGCAGGCTATGCGCAGCCGACCCCGGTCCAGGAGGCGGTGCTCGAGCCCGCCCTCGATGGTCGCGACCTGATGGTGTGCGCCGCCACCGGCTCGGGCAAGACCGCCGCCTTCCTGCTGCCGATGATGCAGCACATGCTCGAGACCCCCAAGGCCGACGGCGGCACCCGGGCGCTGATCCTGGTACCGACCCGCGAGCTGGCGCGTCAGGTACGCGAGCACTTCATGCGCATCGGCGGTCACACCCGCCTCGGCGTCGACGTCATCACCGGCGGTGACTCGCGCGCCCACCAGATCGCGTCCCTGCGCAGGAACCCGGAGTTCCTGATCGCGACCCCGGGACGGTTTCGCGAGATGCTCGAGCACAATCGCACCGAGCTCGACGATCTCGAGTTCCTGGTGCTCGACGAGGCCGACCGGATGCTCGAGATGGGTTTCGTCGAGGACGTCGTGACCATCATCCAGAACAGCAACCCGGAGCGTCAGTCGCTGCTGTTCTCCGCCACCCTGGAGCGACGCGGACTGGAGCGGATCACCGCAATCCTGCTCGACGACCCGCTGCGATTGACCCTCGACGCGGTCCGCGAGGCCCATCCCGACATCCGTCACCAGTGCCTGCTCAGCGACGAGGTCGCGCACAAGCGCGAGCAGCTGCGCTGGCTACTCGCCAACGAGACCTTCGAGAAGGCGCTGGTGTTCGTCAACAGCCGCGACCTGGCCACCGAGCTCGGCGGCTGGCTCGGCGCCCAGGGTGAGCGCGTCGCCGTGCTCCACGGCGAGCTTGAGCAGCGCGAGCGCAACCGGGTGATGGGACTGCTCCACCAGGGCAAGGTGCGGGTGCTGGTGGCCACCGATCTGGCCGCGCGCGGGATCGACGTCCCCGGGGTGGAGCGGGTGTTCAACCTCGAGGTCCCACGCAACGGCGAGGACTATCTGCATCGCACTGGGCGCACCGGACGTGCCGGTGAGCAGGGCGTCGCCGTGAACCTGGTCGGCCCGACCGAATGGAACCGCATGGAGAGCATCAGCCGCTTCCTCGGACTCGCGCTCGAGTGGCGCGCGATCGACGGGCTGGAGGCACGGTTCAAGGGACCGGCGGCGAAGAAACGGCGCAAGACCCCGGCCAGCCGGGTCAAGGCCAAGAAGACAACGGCACGCGCCGCCACCAAGGACAAGGACAAGCAGCGTCACCGCGACCGCAAGAACATCGGCAAGCGCCGCGCCCCCTCGGGCAAGGCCGTCGAGGCCGGTCACGCCCCACTGAGCCGCAAACGCCGCGACGAGGGCGGGACGGAGGAGCGCTGAGTCGAACCCGGCGCGCCCTCAGCCGGCGACCCCGAGGGCGCGCTGAAGCTGAGCGGTGACCTCGGGGGTCAGGCCGGTGCGTGCGGCCAGGCCGTCGAGATAGGCGCGCTCCTCCGGGGTATCGACCTCGATCGCCAGCAGCGAGGCGGCATAGACCTCGGCGGCCGTCTCCCGGTCCGGGATCTCGGCGGCGAAGGCGTCGAGGTCGAGCGGGCGCACCAGTTCATCGGCGAGCCATTGACGCACCTGCGCCTCGAGTCCGCTCGCCGCGGCCTGGTCGACGATCCGCTGCATCTCGTCGACCCCGATCTGACCGTCGGACTTCGCGGCATTGATCATCGCCCGCACCAGCAGCCGCGCCTTGTCGTCACGCGCGGCATCAGCCTGCACCGGCTCGGGCAGCGCCGCTGGTGGTACCGGCACCGGGGCAGCGCCCTGCCCCTCGGCGCTGGCGTTGGTCAGCGCCTTGTAGGCCACCCCGGCGAGCATCGCCAGGGCACCGCCGGTGAGCGCACCACGCACGGCATCGCCACCGCCACCGAGCACCGAGCCGAGCGCAGCCCCCAGCCCACCGGCTTGGAGCGGGTTGTCGGCAGCCTGACCGAGCACCCCGCGCGCACCATCGAGCAGCGCGCTCAGACCACCCCCGCCACCCTCGCCGGGCGTGGTGGAGAGCTGCCCCAGCCCCTGGCTGAGACGCTGCGCTCCACTGCCGGAGAGGTTGTTCTGTAACAGTGAACCGAGTAGATCACCGAAGCCTGCCATGCCTTGACTCCCACCGAGTTGGGCGCGACGCACGCCGCGCACGGATGCCATCACTCTAGCACCTGGAACGCGTCGCACCGTCACCCCGGCATGATGAATGGCCCGACCGGATCACCGGGAACCAGCCCCAGGGCACCATCGGCGCGCCCCTGATTGACCGCGATCTCGACCAGCCCGAGCGCATTCTCGTACCAGAAGGCCTCACCCGGATCGACCGCACAGAAGGTTCGCGCCCAGGGCAACAGACGCTCGCCGACACGCAGGGATTGCGCATGGCCGACCGGTCGCAGACCGGTCATCAGGTTGCCATAGTGGTCGGCATAGAGGACCCGATCGAGCGTCTTCGACCAGTCATGCCCCACGGGTCGATCGAGCCGGGTGGCGCCGACGTCCTCGCCCCGACACAGTCGCGCGGCCACCGGCAGGAACCAGTCACGCCCATGGAAGGTCGCGCTGCGCCGCGACGGCAGCCAGCCGATTCGCCAGCACTGCCCCGCTCCGGCCATCAGGTGCGGCGCGAGCAGACCATTATCGGGGGCAACGAACCAGTCCTCGCCGACGCGCGCGATGACACCGTCACGCGCCCCACCGACGCCGGGATCGACCACGCAGAGATAAAGGGTACGCGGGGGCATGTCGCGCGCTAGCGCCGGCAGCAGATAAGCAGCGAGATCGGGACGGAAGGGTGGCAGGTCGTGGACCAGGTCGATCACCGCATGATCGGGCAGGCTGGCGTCGAGTGCGGCCTGCATCTGCCCGAGATAGGGACCAGCACCGAAATCGGTGACCAGGGCGATGCGTTCGATGACCGGAACTTCCATCAGGATGGACCTCGCGCAGCAAATTCGAGACGAAAAAAAACCGGGCAAATGCCCGGTTTTTTTCATGCGGTAACGCCGGAGACGTCGGAACTCAGTCCTCGTCCTCGACCTCGGTCTGCACCGGACGGTCGACCAGCTCGACGTAGGCCATGGGGGCCGCGTCGCTGGAGCGATAACCACACTTGAGGATGCGCAGGTAGCCGCCGGGACGACCCTGGTAACGCGGACCGAGCTCGGCGAACAGCTTGCCGACGGCGTCCTTGTCGCGCAGACGCGCAAAGGCCTGACGGCGCGCATGCACCGAGTCTTCCTTCGCCAGGGTGATCAGCGGCTCGGCGACCCGACGCAGCTCTTTGGCCTTGGGCACGGTCGTCTTGATCAGCTCGTGCTCGAACAGCGAGGCCGCCATATTGCGAAACATCGCCTCGCGGTGCGAGCTGGTGCGATTCAGATGCCTTCCGGCTTTGCGGTGACGCATGATCCTTTTCCCGAATATCTTGTGATCGAGTGTTGTGTTCTAGAACCTGAGAGCGCTCAGCGGACGCTCAGTTCGGCGATGTTTTCAGGCGGCCAGTTCTCGAGCCGCATCCCCAGCGAGAGACCGCGCGTTGCAAGCACGTCCTTGATCTCCGTGAGCGACTTCTTGCCGAGATTCGGGGTCTTGAGCAGCTCCACCTCGGTACGCTGGATCAGATCGCCGATCAGGTAGATGTTCTCGGCCTTCAGGCAGTTCGCCGAACGCACCGTCAGCTCCAGGTCGTCGACCGGGCGCAGCAGGATCGGGTCGTAGGGCGACTCATCGCGCTGCTCGACGGACTGGCTGTCCGCGGCACCCGTGCCCTCGAGCACGACGAAGCTCGAGAGCTGGTCGCGCAGGATGGTCGCGGCGCGCTGGATCGACTCCTTGGGATCGATCGTGCCGTTGGTCTCCAGGTCGATCACCAGACGATCGAGATCGGTGCGCTGCTCGACACGGGCCGACTGCACCTCGATCGCGACACGACGCACCGGGCTGTAGGAGGCGTCGAGCGGCAGCTTGCCGATCGGACGATCCTCGCCTTCTTCGCCCTCGCGCGCGGTGGCCGGCTCGTAGCCACGACCACGACGCACGGTCAGGGTCATGCTCAGCTCACCCTCGGTGAGGTTGGCGATCACCAACTCGGGGTTGGCGATGGTGGCCGAGTGATCGAGCTCGATGTCGGCGGCGGTCACCGGACCGGGGCCGGACTTGCTCAGGGTGAAGGTCGCCTCGTCCTTGCCGTCGAGCGAGATCGCAAGCTGCTTGAGGTTGAGCAGGATCTCGAGGACGTCTTCCTGCACGCCCTCCATGGTGGTGTACTCATGGAGGACGCCCTGGATCTCGACCTCGGTGACGGCATAGCCATCCATCGAGGAGAGCAGGATGCGCCGCAGCGCATTACCCAGGGTGTGCCCGAAACCACGCTCCAGGGGCTCTAGAGAAACCTTGGCGTGGTTCGGGCTGCCATCGACCAGGTCGACCTTGACGATGCGTGGTTTCAGAAATTCGCCAATAGCGTCAGTCATTAGTGCCCCTCTGGAAGCGCCTTACTTGGAGTACAGCTCGACGATCAGCGATTCATTGATGTCCGCCGGCAGATCGGAACGATCGGGAACACGCTTGAAGACGCCTTTCATGGCCTTGGTGTCGACTTCGACCCAGTCGGAGAAGCCGTACTGCTCGGCCAGCGACAGCGCGTTCTGCACGCGCACCTGCTTGCGAGCGGCTTCACGGACCTCGATCTCGTCATCGACGCCGACCTGGAAGGAGGCGATGTTGACGATACGGCCGTTGACCAGGATGGCCTTGTGGCTGACCAGCTGACGTGCCTCGGCGCGGGTGGCGCCAAAGCCCATGCGATAGACGACGTTGTCGAGACGACGCTCGAGCAGCTGGAGCAGGTTCTCACCGGTTGCACCCTTGGTGCCGGCGGCCTTCTTGTAGTAGTTACGGAACTGCTTCTCGAGCACGCCGTAGATACGACGCACCTTCTGCTTCTCACGCAGCTGCAGACCATAGTCGGAGAGGCGCCGACGACGGTCGGTGGTCTGTCCGGGCTGCTTCTCGAGGTTGCACTTGGTGTCCAGAGCGCGCGCGCGGCTCTTCAAGGAGAGATCGGTCCCCTCGCGACGCGCCAGCTTGCAGGTTGGGCCTGTGTAACGTGCCATGTCTCTTCCTGTTGATCTGTCAGACGCGCCGCTTCTTGGGCGGACGGCAGCCGTTGTGCGGGATCGGGGTCACATCGGTGATGCTGGTGATCTTGAAACCCGCGTTGTTGAGTGCGCGCACGGCGGACTCACGACCCGGCCCCGGCCCCTTGACGTTCACGTCCAGGTTGCGCAGGCCATATTCCTTGGCGGCCTGACCGGCACGATCGGCGGCAACCTGAGCCGCGAAGGGCGTGCTCTTGCGCGAACCGCGGAAGCCCGAACCACCGGCGGTGGCCCAGGCCAAGGCGTTGCCCTGACGATCGGTGATCGTGATGATGGTGTTGTTGAAGGAGGCGTGGACGTGCGCAATGCCGTCTGCAACCTGCTTCTTGACCTTTTTCTTGGTGCTGCGAATCGGTTTAGCCATTCGACGTAATCCAGCTAATCTGCTGCGCCTGAGCGCTTAGCGTTTGATCGGACGACGCGGCCCCTTGCGGGTCCGTGCGTTGGTGCGCGTGCGCTGACCACGCAGGGGCAGGCCGCGACGGTGACGGATGCCGCGGTTGCAGCCGAGGTCCATCAGGCGCTTGATGTTCATCGACACTTCACGACGCAGATCGCCCTCGACGGAGAACTTGGCGACCTCGCCACGCAGCTTCTCGACCTCTTCCTCGGTGAGGCTCTGGATCTTGGTGTCACGCGGAATGCCTGCCGCGTCGCAGATCTCGCCCGCGCGGGTGCGGCCGATGCCGTAGATCGCGGTCAACGCGATCACGGCGTGCTTTTTGTCGGGAATGTTGACGCCGGCGATACGGGCCATAGCTACGAACCCCTCAGTCCTAAATGCTCAGCGGGTAAACCGCGCAGTATAACAAATTGCTTACTGTAGTCAACGGGATCCCGTCAACCCTGGCGCTGCTTGTGACGGGGGTCGGAACAGATGACCCGCACCGTTCCATTCCGCTTGATCACCTTGCAGTTTCTGCACAACTTCTTGACCGATGCACGCACTTTCATTCTTGTCTCCTAAGAGTCGGGGCCTTCTTCAGCGCAACATGCCGGCGCCGGGTGACTTCAGGTTGGCCTTCTTCATCAGGCCCTCATACTGATGCGACATCAGGTGAGCCTGAATCTGCGCCATGAAGTCCATGACCACGACCACTACGATTAACAGTGAGGTGCCGCCAAAATAGAACGGCACGTTGTAACCCACGATCAGGAACTCAGGCAGCAAGCAGACAGCGGTGATGTAGATCGCGCCTGCTGCCGTCAACCGGGTCATGACGGTATCGATATAGCGCGCCGTCTGCTCCCCCGGACGGATCCCCGGAATGAAAGCCCCAGAGCGCTTGAGGTTGTCGGCCGTCTCCTTCGCATTGAACACCAGCGCGGTGTAGAAGAAGCAGAAGAAGATGATCGCCGTCGCGTAAAAGAGCACGTAGACCGGCTCACCGGGCGAGAGCTTCGCGGTGATATCGGCCAGCCAACGCAAATCCTCGTTGCTGCCGAACCACTGTCCCAGCGTCCCCGGGAAGAGGATGATGCTGGAGGCGAAGATCGGCGGGATGACGCCGGCCATGTTGAGCTTGAGCGGCAGGTGCGTGCTCTGCGCCTGCATCATTCGCCGCCCCTGCTGGCGACGCGCATAGTTGACGGTGATCCGTCGCTGCCCGCGCTCGACGAACACCACGAAGGCGGTGACCGCCAGCGCCAGGGCAAACAGCGCAAGGACCGCCAGCGAGTTCATTTCGCCGGTGCGCGCCAGCTCCAGGGTGCCGCCGAGCGCCGAGGGCAGACCGGCGACGATACCCGCGAAGATGATCAGCGAGATCCCGTTGCCGATGCCGCGCTCGGTGATCTGCTCACCCAGCCACATCAGGAACATGGTTCCGGTCACCAGCGACACGGTCGCGGTGAACACGAACCCGGCACCGGCGTGAGAGACCAGCGCCGAGCCGCCGGCAGTCTGCCCCTGCAGCGCCATCGAGATACCGACGGCCTGGAAGGTCGCGAGCACCACGGTGCCGTAGCGGGTGTACTGGGTGATCTTGCGCCGCCCCGACTCCCCTTCCTTCTTCAGCTGCTCGAGCTTCGGCAGTACCGCCGTCATCAGCTGCATGATGATGGAGGCGGAGATGTAAGGCATGATGCCCAGCGCGAACAGACTGGCGCGCTCCAGGGCGCCTCCCGAGAACATGTTGAACATGTCCAGGATCGACCCCTGGTTCTGGTCGAACAGGATGGCCAAGGCCTCGGGGTTGACGCCCGGGACCGGGATGAAGGTACCGATACGATAGACGAGCAGCGCGCCGAGCACGAACAACAGGCGCTGACGCAATTCCGTCAACCGCCCCATGCCGCCGAGCGCACTTCCCATGGATCCGACGTTCTTGGCCATCTGCTACGCGCCTTCCCGATTAGTCCTCGACCTTGCCGCCCGCCGCTTCGATCGCCGCGCGTGCGCCCTTGGTCACGCCCAGGCCACGTACGGTGACAGCCCGCGAGATCTCGCCCGAGGCGATGACCTTGACCGACTTGATGCGGTTGTTCAGTACCCCGGCCGCGACCAGCGCGGCGAGGTCGACGGTGTCGCCCTCGATCAGGGCCAGCTCGTTCAGGCGCACCTCGGCCTGGACCAGTGCCTTGCGCGACCGGAAACCGACCTTCGGCAGACGACGCTGCAGCGGCATCTGACCGCCTTCGAAACCGACCTTGTGGAAACCGCCGGAACGCGACTTCTGACCCTTGTGGCCGCGGCCACAGGTCTTGCCGAGTCCGCTGCCGATCCCGCGACCGACGCGCTTGGCGGCCTTGCGGCTGCCCTCATCGGGCTTCAGCTCATTGAGTCGCATCTCAAGACTCCTCCACGACCTTAACCATGTAGGACACGGTGTTGACCATGCCGCGGGTGCAAGGGGTGTCCTCGACCTCGACGACCTGGTGCATGCGCCGCAGGCCGAGGCCGCGGACGCAGGCCTGGTGACGCTCGAGGCGTCCGTGGACGCTGCGCACCAGCTTGACCTTCATCATCTTCTTGTCAGCCATCGCTTACCCCAGAATCTCTTCGACGGTCTTGCCGCGCTTGGCAGCGACGAGCTCGGCGTCGTTCATCTTGCGCAGGCCTTCGATGGTCGCCTGGACGACGTTGATCGGGTTGTTGGTGCCGATGCACTTGGCCAGCACGTTCTGCACCCCGAGCACCTCGAAGACGGCACGCATCGCGCCGCCGGCGATGATACCGGTACCCTCGGAGGCCGGCTGCATGAACACGCGGGCCGCGCCGTGACGCCCCTGCAGCGGGTACTGCAGCGTGGTGCCATTGAGCTTGACGTCGATCATGTTCTTGCGGGCATTCTCCATCGCCTTCTGGATCGCCACCGGCACCTCACGTGCCTTGCCGCGACCGAAGCCGACCCGACCCTTGCCGTCGCCGACCACGGTCAGCGCCGCAAAGCCGAACTGACGTCCGCCCTTGACCACTTTGGCGACCCGATTGACGGTCACCAGCTTTTCCAGAAGCTCGTCGCCTTCTGTCTTTGGATTGAAGTTCGCCATGGTCGAGTCCTTAGAATTTCAGTCCGTGTTCACGGGCGGCATCGGCGAGCGCCTTGACACGGCCGTGATAGCGGAAGCCGGAACGATCGAAGGCGACCGATTCCACACCAGCGGAGCGCGCGCGCTCGGCGATCGCCTGGCCGATGACGGCCGCGGCTGCGACGTTGCCCTTGTGGCCCTCGAGCGCCTGACGCAGGTCCTTGTCGAGGGTCGAGGCGCTGGCCACGACCTTGTCGCCCTCGGGGGCGATGACCTGGGCGTAGATGTGCCGGGGCGTACGGTGCACGCACAGACGGAAGACACTGAGCTCCCGGATCTTGGCACGAGCCCGCGCCGCGCGGCGCAGACGAGCTTGTTTCTTATCCATTGCCTAGACCCCTTATTTCTTCTTGGCTTCCTTACGCAGGACGTTCTCGTCCGCGTAACGCACGCCCTTGCCCTTGTAGGGTTCCGGCGGACGGAACCCACGGATCTTCGCCGCGACCTGGCCGACCTGCTGCTTGTCGGCACCGCTGACGACGATCTCGGTCTGACTCGGGGTCTCGATGGTGATGCCCTCAGGCACCGGAAAATCGATCGGGTGCGAGAAGCCGAGATTGAGGTTGAGCACACTGCCCTTGGCCTGGGCGCGATAACCCACGCCGACCAGGGTCAGCTTGCGGCTGAAGCCGGTGCCACAACCCACAACCATGTTGTTGATCAGCGCCCGGGTGGTGCCGGCCATCGCCCAGTCCTTCTCATGCCCTTCGGCACGAGCGACCAGCAGCTGACCGTTTTCCTCACAGACGCGGACCGCCGGATGCACGGTCCACTCCATCGAACCCTTGGGACCGGAGACCTTGACGTCCTGGCCCTGGAGCTCGACTTTAACCCCATTGGGGATAGCGACCGGCGCTTTTGCAACGCGAGACATAGTTCCGACCTCCCTTAGGCGACGTAGGCGATGATCTCGCCGCCGTGACCCGACTTGCGGGCCTCGCGGTCGGTCATCAGACCCTTGGAGGTGGAGACAATCGCAACACCGAGACCGGCCCAGACCTGGGGCAGCTCGTCCTTGCTGCGATAGATGCGCAGACCGGGGCGCGAAACGCGCTTGAGGTACTCGATCACGGGCTTGCCGCGATAGTACTTGAGCCTGAGAACCAGCTGGGGCTTGCCCTCGTTCTCTTCGACCTGCGCGTCGGCGATGTAGCCCTCTTCCTTCAGCAGGTTCGCGATCGCGATCTTCTGCTTGGAGGACGGCATCATGATGGTGAACTTGCCGCGCTGCTGGCCGTTACGGATACGCGTCAGCATATCCGCAATCGGATCCGACATACTCATTGGCTTCTCCTCGGGTCAATCCATCGTTGCCGATGTGATACCCATTGGGGGGACTTGGTTTTCAGGATGCTCGGGCCGGAAGGCCCGAGGGGGGAATTCTACCAGCTTGCCTTGACGACGCCAGGGACATCGCCACGCATCACCGCCTCGCGCAGCTTGTTGCGCGAGAGACCGAACTTGCGATACACGGCATGCGGACGGCCACTGACGCGGCAGCGACGCTGCTGACGCGAGGGGCTGGCGTCGCGCGGGAGCTTCTGCAGCTTCAGCACGGCTTCGTCGATCTGCTCGGGAGTCGCGTTACGGTCGTTGATCACCGCCTTGAGCTCGGCGCGCTTGGCGCTGAACTGGGCTGCGACCTGGGCGCGCTTGCGATCACGCGCGATCATGCTCTTTTTCGCCATGGTCTCTACCTCAGGTACGGAAGGGGAAGTTGAACGCCTCGAGCAGAGCCCGTCCTTCTTCGTCCGTCCGAGCCGACGTGGTGATGGTGATGTCGAGCCCGCGCAGTGCATCGATCTTGTCGTAATCGATCTCGGGGAACATGATCTGCTCGCGCACGCCCATCGAGTAGTTGCCACGACCGTCGAACGCCTTCGGGCTGAGCCCACGGAAGTCGCGGATACGCGGGATGGAGACGCTGATCAGGCGATCGAGGAACTCGTACATGCGCTCGCGACGCAGGGTCACCTTGCAGCCGATCGGCCAGCCTTCGCGGATCTTGAAGCCTGCGACCGACTTGCGGGCGTAGGTGACGATCGGCTGCTGACCGGCGATGGCACGCATGTCGGCGACGGCGTTATCCATGACCTTCTTGTCGGCCACGGCCTCGCCAACGCCCATGTTCAGCGTGATCTTTTCGATGCGCGGCACCTGCATCACGCTCTTGAAGCCGAAACGCTCCTTGAGCTGACCGACGATGCGCTGTTCGTATTCTGTCTGTAGTCTGGTGGACATCTCGCTTCCTTCGGTCAGACGTCGACGACTTCGCCGTTCGACTTGAACACGCGAACCTTGCGACCGTCTTCCAGGATCTTGAAACCGACGCGGTCCGGCCCGCCCTTCTGCGGGTTGTAGAGCGCCACGTTCGAGACGTGCATCGGCATCGGCTTGTCGACGATACCACCAGGCTCGCCGGCTTGCGGGTTCGGCTTCTGGTGCTTGCGCGCGATGTTCACGTTCTCAACGATGACGTGCTCAGCGTCGACGACGCGCAGCACAGTACCACGTTTACCCTTGTCTTTGCCGGTAATGACGGTGACGTCATCACCCTTCTTGATCTTTTGCATGCCGTCGTCTCCTTACAGCACTTCGGGCGCCAGCGAGATGATCTTCATGAAGCGCTCGCCACGCAGTTCACGCGTGACAGGGCCGAAGATGCGGGTGCCGATGGGCTGGAGCTGGTTGTTCAGTAGCACGGCGGCATTGCCGTCGAAGCGGATCAGGGAGCCGTCGGGACGACGCACGCCCTTGCGGGTGCGAACGACAACGGCGTTGAACACGTCGCCCTTCTTGACCTTGCCGCGCGGGATTGCGTCCTTGACCGTGACCTTGATGACATCGCCGATGCCCGCGTAGCGCCGATGCGATCCGCCAAGCACTTTGATGCATTGCACGCTCCGGGCGCCGCTGTTGTCAGCGACGCTGAGATTGGTCTGCATCTGAATCATGTTGTTTACCTACGCCTATTGCTGATTCCGGGCTAAACCGGCTGCTGAGCGAATCGCGAGACGGACGAGCGACAAAACGAGCGAACGTCCGGGACATTGTCGAAGCGCGTCGCCTCAGCGCGCCTTTTCGATGACCTCGAGCAGACGCCACGTCTTGGTCTTGGAGAGCGGCCGGCACTGCTCGACACGGACGAGATCACCCTGGTTACAGATGTTCTCTTCATCGTGGGCATGAATCTTGGTCGAACGACGCATGAACTTGCCATAGAGCGGATGCTTGACGCGACGCTCGATGAGCACCGTCACGGTCTTGTCCATCGCGCTGCTGATGACGCGCCCTTCCTGGATGCGGTTGCTGTTGTTCTCGTCGCTCATGCTTGCTTGCCCGCCATTTCCGCCATCACCGTCTTGATCCGGGCGATATCCCGGCGCACGGCCTTCATCTGCGAGGGTTTGGACAGCTGACCGGTGCCCTGCTGCATGCGCAGGTTGAACTGCTCGCGCAACAGGTCCATCAACCGCGCCTGCAGCTCGTCGAGGCTGCTCTGTCGGAGTTCGTTAGCCTTCATCACAGGATCGTCCGCTTCTCAAAGGTGGTCTGCACGGGCAGCTTGGCAGCGGCGAGCTTGAAGGCCTCACGTGCCAGCTCTTCGCTGACGCCCTCGATTTCGTAGAGCACCCGGCCGGGCTGGATCGGCGCGACCCAGTACTCGACGTTACCCTTACCTTTACCCATTCGAACCTCGAGAGGCTTCTTGGAGATCGGCTTGTCAGGGAAGACGCGAATCCACAGCTTACCGCCACGCTTGACGCGACGGGTGATGGTACGACGGGCCGCCTCGATCTGACGCGCGGTCACCCGGCCACGACTCACGGCCTTGAGACCGAACTCGCCGAAGCTGACCTGGTTGCCGCTCTGAGCGAGACCACGGTTGCGGCCCTTGTGTTGCTTTCGGAACTTGGTGCGTTTCGGTTGCAGCATGACTTAACCCTTTCTTCCGGCGCTCTTGGATGCCGGCTCCTCAGGGACCTGGTCGCCGAACACCTCGCCCTTGAAGATCCACACCTTGACGCCGATGACGCCATAGGTGGTGCGCGCCTCGGCGAAGCCGTAATCGATGTCGGCACGCAGAGTGTGCAGCGGTACACGACCCTCACGGGCCCACTCGCTGCGGGCGATCTCGGCGCCGTTCAAACGGCCCGCGACGTTGACCTTGATGCCCTCGGCACCCAGACGCATGGTGTTCTGCAGCGCACGCTTCATCGCGCGACGGAACATGATGCGACGCTCGAGCTGCTGGGCAATACCCTCGGCAACGAGCTGGGCGTCGAGCTCAGGCTTGCGGATCTCCTCGATGCTGATGTGCACCGGGATCCCCATCATCTTCGAGACCTGCACGCGCAGCTTGTCGATGTCCTCACCCTTCTTACCGATCACCACGCCAGGACGCGCGGTGTGGATGGTGATGTGGGCGTTCTTCGCCGGACGATCGATCTGGATGCGGCTCACCGATGCCTTTGCAAGCTTCTTGCGCAGGAAATCGCGCACCTGCAGGTCGGTGTTGAGCAGGTCGGCATAGTCTTTCGAACTTGCATACCACTTGGAAGTCCAGTCCTTGACGATGCCAAGTCGGATGCCGTTCGGATTAACTTTCTGTCCCATACTGGTCCCCTGAAATTCCTTACGCTTCCGACACCGTCAAGCTGATATGGCTGGTACGCTTCATGATGCGGTTGGCGCGGCCCTTGGCTCGCGCGCGAATCCGCTTCATGGTCGGACCCTCGTTGACCTGGATCGCAGCGACCTTCAGCTCGTCGATGTCAGCGCCTTCATTGTGTTCGGCGTTGGCGATCGCGGACTCCAGGACCTTCTTGATGATCTCGGCGCCCTTCTTGTTGCTGAAGGCCAGGGTGTTCAGGGCCTCCTCGACGCGCTGACCGCGGATCAGATCGGCGACCAGCCGGGCCTTCTGGGCAGAGACCCGTGCGTATTTCAATGTTGCTTCGGCTCGCATTGCGGGTCTCCGACTAGCGCTTCTTCGCCTTGCGATCGGCGGCGTGCCCACGGAAGGTGCGCGTCAGCGCAAACTCGCCGAGCTTGTGGCCGATCATGTTTTCATTGACGAGCACCGGCACGTGCTGACGCCCGTTATGGACTGCGATGGTCAGCCCAACCATTTCCGGCAACACCATGGAGCGACGCGACCAGGTCTTGATAGGCCGTTTACTGTTCTGGGCGACCGCTTCTTCCACCTTCTTGATCAGGTGGTGGTCCACAAAGGGTCCTTTTCGAATCGAACGTGGCACTTGCTCAACCTCGCCTTATTTACTTGCGGCCGCGACGACGCACAATCATGCCATCGGTCCGCTTATTCTTGCGCGTTTTATGGCCCTTAGTCGGCACACCCCAGGGGGTGACCGGGTGACGACCACCGGAAGTCCGGCCTTCACCACCGCCGTGCGGGTGGTCGACCGGGTTCATGACGACACCACGCACCGTGGGACGCACGCCACGCCAGCGGGTCGCGCCGGCCTTGCCGAGCTTCCGCAGGCTGTTCTCGGAGTTGCCGACCTCACCGATCACCGCGCGGCAATCAGCATGCACCTTGCGCATCTCACCGGAGCGCAGACGCACGGTGGCCATCGCGCCTTCACGCGCGACGAGTTGGGCCGATGCACCGGCCGAACGGGCGATCTGGGCGCCCTTGCCCGGACGCATCTCGATGCAGTGCACCAAGGTACCGACCGGGATATTGCGCAGCGGCATGCAGTTACCGACGCTGATCGGAGCGGCCTCACCGGCCTGCACACGATCGCCTGCGCTCAGCCCCTTCGGGGCGATGATGTAGGCACGCTCACCATCGGCGTACTTCAGCAGCGCCAGGTGAGCCGTGCGGTTCGGGTCGTACTCGAGCCGCTCGACCACGGCCGGTACGCCTTCCTTGTTACGCTTGAAATCAACAACACGGTAACGCTGCTTGTGACCGCCACCCTGGTGGCGCACGGTGATGCGTCCGAAGTTGTTGCGTCCGCCGTTCTTCGTCTTTTTCTCGATCAGAGGCGCGTAGGGGGCGCCCTTGTGCAGTTCGGGGGACTGCACCTTCACGACAAAGCGGCGCCCGGCGGACGTCGGTTTGGTCTTTACGATTGCCATCTTGGTCTATCCGTTGCTGTCCGCCGCTGCGCTCACGCGCCGCCGCCGAAATCGATATCCTGACCAGCTTCCAGGCGCACATAGGCCTTGCGCCAGTCCTGACGCTTGCCCAGGCGCTGACCGAAACGCTTGGTCTTACCCTTGACGTTGAGGATCTGCACGCTGTCGACCTTGACCTCGAACAGCAGCTCGACGGCCTGGCTCACCTCACGCTTGGTCGCGTCGGTCGCGACCCGGAACACGACCTGGCCGGACTCGGCGGCACGGGTCGACTTCTCGGAGACGATCGGCGCGAGCAGCACCTTCATCAGACGCTCTTTGTTCATGCCAGGCGCTCCTCGAGTTTCTTGATTGCCGCTTCGGTCGCGAGCACGTTCTCGAAGGCGATCATGCTCACCGGATCGACCTCCTGAGCCGCCATCACGTCAACACCGTTGAGGTTGCGCGCGGCCAGGAACAGGTTCGGGGCGAGACCGTCGGTGAGGATCAGCACGTCCTTCAGGCCCTGGCCCTCGAGCAGTGCGATCAGCTCCTTGGTCTTGGGCGCCTCGAGCGCGAGCTCGGAGACCACCACCAGACGCTCGGTGCGCACCAGCTCGGAGAGGATCGAGCGCACGGCACCGCGATACATCTTGCGGTTGACCTTCTGGCTGTAGTCGCGCGGCTGCGCGGCGAAGGTCACGCCACCGGAGCGCCACAGCGGGCTGCGGCTGGTACCGGCACGGGCACGCCCGGTGCCCTTCTGACGCCAGGGCTTGGCCCCGCCGCCGGAGACGGCAGAACGGTTCTTCTGGGCCTTGGTGCCGGCGCGCGCGCCGGCCAGGTAGGCGGTGACCACCTGGTGAATCAGACCGGGCTTGAAGTCGGCCCCGAAAACGGTGTCCGAGACCTGCACGCTGGCACCGCCGTTGTCATTTCGAATGGCGAGTTCCATGGACTTAACCCTTGTTCTTCTGCTTCACGGACGGCAGCACGACCACGCGACCACCAGCCGGACCGGGCACGCCGCCACGGACCAACAGCAGGTTGCGCTCGGCATCGACACGCACCACCTCGAGACCCTGCTGGCAACGGTTGGCGGCACCGAGGTGACCGGCCATCTTCTTGCCCTTGAACACACGGCCCGGGGTCTGGTTCTGACCGATGGAACCCGGCGCGCGGTGCGACAGCGAGTTGCCGTGGGTCGCATCCTGACCACGGAAGTGGTGGCGGCGGATGGTGCCGGCGAAGCCGCGACCCTTGGTCACGCCACGCACGTCGACCTTCTGGCCGGCCTCGAACATGGAGACCGAGATCTCCTGACCGACTTCGATGTCGGCACCTTCTTCGCCCTCGAGACGGAACTCGCGCAGCACCTCACCGGCCTCGATACCGGCCTTGGCGAAGTGCCCAGCCATCGGCTTGGTCACGCGCGAGGCGCGACGCGATCCGAAGGCAACCTGGATGGCGCGGTAGCCATCGGTCTCGGCGGACTTGACTTGGCTCACACGGTTGGGCTGGACCTCGATCACGGTGACCGGGATGCT
Source organism: Marichromatium sp. AB31 (assembly GCF_003718685.1). Classification (NCBI taxonomy): domain Bacteria; kingdom Pseudomonadati; phylum Pseudomonadota; class Gammaproteobacteria; order Chromatiales; family Chromatiaceae; genus Marichromatium; species Marichromatium sp. AB31. The sequence goes on from NZ_RHFI01000032.1 coordinate 32,577, forward strand.
CTCCCCGTCCTCGTTGAACAGCCGGGTCATGCCAGCCTTACGCCCGATAACTCCGATCGTCATCGTTTCGTCCTCAGCTCAGCTTGATCTGGACGTCGACGCCCGCGGCCAGATCCAATTTCATCAGCGCATCGACCGTCTTGTCGGTCGGATCGACGATGTCCATCAGGCGCTTGTGGGTGCGCAGCTCGTACTGGTCACGCGCGTCCTTGTTGACGTGCGGGGAGACCAGGACCGTGAAGCGCTCCTTCTTGGAAGGCAGCGGAACCGGACCACGAACCTGAGCGCCGGTACGCTTGGCGGTATCGACGATCTCGCGTGCGGACTGATCGATCAGACGATGATCGAACGCCTTCAGTCGAATACGAATTCTTTGGCTGCTCATATCCTTACTCGATGATCTTGGAGACCACGCCGGCGCCGACGGTACGACCACCCTCGCGAACAGCGAAGCGCAGGCCCTCTTCCATCGCGATCGGCGCGATCAGCTGGACGGTCATCTTGACGTTGTCGCCA